>NZ_JMCB01000005.1:0-300000 GCF_000737315.1 Hyalangium minutum | reverse complement strand
TACCAGGGCGTCCCGGTGACGAAGGAGTTCACCCCGGAGATCCACCGGGCCATGCTGGCCGCCGCGCTCAACTCCAGCAGCAACCTGTGCGTGCTGCCCTGGCAGGACATCCTCGGCACGCGCGAGCGCATCAACCTGCCGGGCACCATGAGCGACAGCAACTGGGCCTACCGCATCACCCAGGATGTGGAGGACTTGCTGAAGGACGAGCAGTCACGCGGCGCCGCCGAGCGGCTGTCGTGGCTCACCGCCTCCGCGCGGCGCTAGTCACTTCTTGATGCAGCGGGCCTCGAAGGGGATGCCCTCGAAGATGACGCAGCGGCGTCCCTCCTCCAGGCAGTCCATCCGCTCGCAGATGTTGTCTGGTACGCACAGCGGCGGCGACCGGCCGTACTCGAAGAGCAGCTCCGTGCACAGCTCGTCCACGTTGGAACACAGCAGGAAGGGGCACTCCACGACGTCATCCAGGTTTGAGCCCTCCTTGAGGCGCATGGCGTCGTCCTTGCCAGGGCCACAGGAGAGCACTGCCGCCAGGGCCACCCCGAGCAGCCCCCTCATTTTCCAGTTCATATGGAGTCACTCTGGCGCAGGCCGCGCCTGCTTGCACGCTTGACGGCGCCAAGTGTCCGGGATCTGCCCTTCCAGAGGGGCTCGGGCTCGCGAAACGCGACAGAGTGGCCTCTTCCGTGCACGGCGGACGAGTCAATCCTCAGGGGAATGACTATGTACATCCCCCGTGGACGTAGCCTTCTTCCGACACCGGCTGTTTGCCCCCCTGCTCCTGCTCTCCCTGGCCTGCGCGTGCGCCGCGGGCAAGCCGCGCCCCGACGCCCTCGAGGTGAAGGACCTGAAGATCGAAGGAACCGATCAGGTCGGCGGAGGGGACATCAAGGCGAAGATCCTCACGGCGGACACGCCGTGGTGGGAGCCGCTGTGGCCCTTTGACAAGGGCCCCGCCTACTTTGATCCCAACGCGTGGCAGGCGGACCTGCGCCGCATCGAGCGCTTCTACCAAGCCGAGGGCTACTACCAGGCCCAGGTCATCTCCGACACGGTCCAGCCGGAGGGCAAGGAGGCGGTGAAGCTGGTGGCTCAGGTGCGCGAGGGCGAGCCCACGCGCATCTCCACGGTGGAGCTGCGGGGGCTGGACCCATTGCCCGAGGATCACCAGCGGCGGGTCAAGGCGGAGCTGCCGCTGAAGACGGGGGAGATCTTCCGCGAGGAGAACTGGGAGGGCGTGAAGGAGCTCATCCAGGGGCGGCTGCGCGAGCTGGGCTACGCCGAGGCGGAGGTGGGCGGCGAGACGCAGGTGGACGTGGTGACGCACCAGGCGGCGGTCGTCCTCGAGGTGAACCCGGGCCCTCGCTACAAGTTCGGCAACATCTTCGTCGCCACGGACAACAACCCGCAGGTGGCGCCCAAGCGCATCATCGAGCAGGCCCAAGGCGCCGTGCGCAAGGGCGAGTGGTACAGCGAGACGGGGCTCGCCGAGGCGCAGGCCCGTGTGTTCGCCATGGGTGTGTTCGGCGCGGTGAAGGTCAACCGCGGCGCCCCGGACCGAGCAAACGCCACGGTGCCGGTGGTGGTGGACGTGCGCGAGGCCCCGCTGCGCTCCATCCGCCTGGGTGGTGGTCTCGGTGTGGATGCCGCGCGCCAGGAGGGCCGTCTGCTGGCGGAGTGGACCAACCGCAACATCTTCGGCGGGCTGCGCCGCCTCACGGTGAAGGGCCGCGTGGGCTACGCCTTCCTGCCCTCCATCTATGGCGTGAGCCGGGGCGATGAGGGCGCCAAGAGCGACGTCATCTTCGACGCCACCACCGAGTTCGAGCAGCCGCGCTTCGTGTTCCGAGACTTGCGCCTCCAGGCCTCGCTGTCGGGCGAGAAGGGCCTGGAGCAGGCGTACTCCTTCATCGGCGGGCGCCTGCGCAGCGGCGTCATCTGGCAGCCGCACCCGGACCTGTCCGTGTTCCCCGCCTACAACCTGGAGGTGTACGAGCTGGCGGGAAAAGTGGGCGCCAACGAGCAGGGAATTCCTCCCATCACCTTGGGTTGCATCAACAAGACCTCCGCCGAAGCGGGCAAGCCGTGCACCATCCGGCTCAGCTACTTGGAGACCACCGTGCAATGGGACCGGCGGGACGACAAGCTCGAGCCGCGCAACGGCTACTACGCGGCGTTCTCCCTCCAGGCCGGTGGCGGTCCGCTGTTCGGTGACTTCACCTACATCCGGCTGCTGCCGGACTTGCGCTACTACCGCTCCTTCGGGCTGCAGCAGCGGCTGACCCTGGCCGGCAAGCTGCGCCTGGGCACGCTGGTGCCCTTCACCAACAAGCAGACGAAAGAGAAGCAGAGCTCCATCGTCAACCGCTTCTTCTCGGGCGGCGGCTCGTCCATGCGCGGCTTCAACAGCCAGCGGTTGTCGCCCCAGGTGGCCGTGGATCCCTCCCGGCCCGAGGCCGGCACCGTGCCCGTGGGCGGCAACAGCCTCTGGGAGTCCTCCTTGGAGGCGCGCTACCGCATTACCGAGAGCCTGGCACTGGCCTCCTTCTTGGACTCGGGCTTCGTGGGCAGCGGCTCGCTGGCGTCGCGCCAGATCAACCCCTTCGACAGCGGGCTCTACCACGCGGTGGGCCTGGGGTTGCGCTACCTCACCGTCGTGGGGCCTATCCGAGTGGACATCGCCCGCCGGTTGAATGTCGGCCCCCCCTTGCCGGTCGAGGGTGACGGGTACACCTATCCTGCCTCTGGGACCTGCTTCGGCCTGGGAGGCAAGAAGTCGACGTACGCGGGTGCCCCAGAAGGGCTCTGCACGTTCCAGTTGTCCATCGGAGAAGCGTTTTGACGGAAGCCGCTGCCACACCTCCCCCGCCCCCTCCCTCGAAGCCCCGGCATGCGCCCTGGCGACGATGGGTGCGGCGCATCGTCTGGGGCACGGTGGGGCTCGGGGTGTTGGTGTTGCTGGCCGTGGTGGGGGTGGTGGCCTGGCTCACCTCGCCCGCCGGTGAGCGATGGACGCTCGCCAAGGCCCTCACGGTTGCCAACGAGCAGCTCTCCGGAAAGCTGGAAGCGGGCTCGGTGGACCTGAGCCCCAATGGGCTCACCCTGCGGGACGTGAAGCTCTATACGCCCGAGGGCGAGCTGGTGGCCGAGGTGGCGCTGGTGGACGCGCGCCTCTCCCTGGCTCCCCTGGCGGCGCAGCATGTGGTCATCACCTCCGCGCGCCTGGAGCGCCCGCGCTTGTACCTCGTGCAGGACGAGCGGGGCCTCAACCTCCAGCGCGCCATCGAGCCCAAGCAGCCCAAGCCCGAGGAACCGGACACCGGCCGGGGCTCGCTGCGACTCACGCTCAAGGACCTCCAGCTGGAGGATGGGTACGTCGACTTCACGAGCGACACCGGCGAGGGCCCGCCGCAGCAGGTGCGGCTGGAGGACTTCGATGCCTCGGGCGGTGCTTTCTATGGCGCGGCGAAGCAGGCCTTCAACGCGCGGCTGGAGGCCACCGGCGGCCTCTCCCGTCCCCTCTCCGGGCCGGTGAAACTGAACCTGCGCGGCCAGGGCGAGGATCTGAACCTCTCCGCGGACGTGGACGCCACCGTGGCGGGGCTCGAGCTGCACGCTCGCGGCGGCATGCGCGACCTGAATGAGGCCTGGCTGGAGCTGAAGCAGCTGTCGCTCGCTCCGGAGACGGTGCGTGCCTTCGTGCCCTCCTACCCGCTGCTGGTGCCCGTGTCCGTGGCGGGCAATGGCCAGAAGCAGGGAGACGTGGCCCGGACCAGCCTGGACCTGAAGGTCGGCAGCGCCACGATGGATTTGAATGGCTCCTTCAACATCGCCACCTTCCGCAGCGATGGCGTCACCCTGAGGGCCCGCGACATCAACCTCGCGGAGCTGGTGGAGAACGCAGCGCCCACCAACATCGTCGCCAACCTCACCGCTCGCGGCGGTGGCAAGAGCCTGGAGACGCTGGAGGGTGAGGTGGAGTTCACCGTCTCGCCCTCGAAGTTCAAGGGACAGCCGCTCGGGCCGGTGGAGCTGCGCGCCAGTGCCAAGAATGGCCGCTATGAGCTGTCGCGCCTGCTGGTGCTCATGCCAGGCGCCTCGCTGCAGGCGAAGGGCCAGGGCACCGTGGACCGCGTCCAGGTGAAGGGCAGCCTGAGCGCGTCGGATCTCGCGGTGCTCGGGCACACGGTGGGCAAGCTGGGCCCCGGCCCGTCACTCCCACTGAATGGCAGTGGAGGCCTGGACTTCCAGGTGGAGGGGCCGCTGCGCACTCCCGGCGTGGAGCTCTCGGGCTCCTTCGCCTCTCTGGGCTACGAGGACAACCAGATCAAGGGCCTCAACCTGAAGGCCGCGCTGCCGGACGTCACCAAGCCGCTCATCCTGGACGCCTCGCTCGTGGTGGATGAGCTGAAGACGGGCGGGCGCACCCTGCAGAACCTCTCGGCCGCCATCGCCACGCGGAACCGGGCGCTGCAGGCCAACGTGCGCACCGCGGGCGATGTGGTGATGAGCCTCTCGCTCGCGGGCACCGTGGACCAGGACCAGGAGGGACTCGCACTGAGCGCGATGACCCTCGCCTGGCCCGAGGCCACCTGGACGCTCCAGGGCCCCAGCCACGTGGGCTTCGGCGGTGGACGCGTGGAGGTGAAGCCCGCCCTCACGCTCGCCTCGGACACGCAGCGCCTCTCCGTGGCGATGATGATGGAGGGCGAGCGCATCAACGGACTCGTGACGGCGGACGCGCTGGACCTGACGAAGCTGCCCCGGGCTTTCGTGCCCGAGTCGCTCGGACTGGGCGGCACGGTCTCCGCGCGCGTGAGCGCCAAGGGCCTCCTGCCCCGCCCCGACGCCGAGCTCTCCGTGAAGCTCCAGGACGGCCGCTTCCAGACGTACAAGGAGCTCAACGCGGACGTGAAGGCCACCTACCTGAAGGACCGCGCCACCGGCACCCTCACCGCGAACGTGCCGGCCGCCAACATCAGCGCGGACTTCGACGTGCCCGTGCAGGGCGTGCTCAAGCGCCGCAAGGATGAGCTGAGCCTCAAGGTGAACCTTTCGCGCCTGAGCATCGACGAGGTGCAGAAGATGCTCGGCCGCCCCGAGCCCGTGAGCGGCGACATCACCGCGACGCTCGAGGTCTCCGGCCCCGCGCGCGATCCCCGCTTCTCCTTCACGATGAAGGGCGAGCGGCTCAACTACGCGGCCCTGCCCGCGGGCACGCTGC
The DNA here is from genome assembly GCF_000737315.1 of Hyalangium minutum. Lineage (GTDB taxonomy): Bacteria > Myxococcota > Myxococcia > Myxococcales > Myxococcaceae > Hyalangium > Hyalangium minutum. Next base: position 294,776 of record NZ_JMCB01000005.1, on the reverse strand, counting down.
CCGAGGACCTCGGCTTCACGCTGACCGCCGCGTCGGATGCCTCGGATGGCACGCTCGACGCACGCCTGAACCTCATCGGCGTGGGCCAGGAGGCCTACGTGACGCTCCAGACGCCCTTCACGCTCGGCGGGCTGATGGCGAAGCCCCCCACAGCGGACGAGGTCATGCGCGCCCAGCTCAACGTGGAAGGCGCCATCACCGAGCTGCCCTTCGCCTTGGTTGCCGCCGCGTCCCAGTTTCAGCCGGTGCCGACTGCTCAGGGCGCACAGCCTGCCTCGGCCCAGGCGGCGCCTCCGGCGGTGGGCGGTCTCCAGAAGCCAGGCGGCACCTTGTCCGCGACGTTCGCCGTCTCGGGCACCTTCCTCGTGCCCGAGGCCAAGGTGGACGTGCAGGCCAGGCGTGTCACCGCGAACGGACTGCCGCCGCTCGACGCCCACCTCACGCTCGCGGGTGGAAGCAAGGACATCCGCGCGCAGCTCTCCACGCTCCGGTACGAGGGTGACCAGGCCACGCCGCTGGCGGAGCTGAGCGCCACGCTCGATGCACCGCTCGGCGCCATCCAGGATCCCGACGTCATCGGCTGGGTGCCCTTCGACGTGAAGGCGCGCCTGCACCCCACGCACATCAAGGAGCTGCTCGGCCTGTCCCAGGCGAATCCCTCGCTGCGCGACCAGGGGCTGCAGGGCGTCCTCTCGCTGGAGCTGGCCGCCCGGGGCACGCCTGACAGGCCCGAGGTCGTGCTCGACCTGGGCGCCCAGCAGCTCGGCGTGGGTAAGCTCGCGCTCGGCCAGGCCCACGTTCACTACACCTATGCGAAAGCGCGCTCCGGCTTGAACGCGACCGTCACCGCGCCCGCTGGAGGCACCCTGACGGTTCGCGCTGACGTCCCACTGGAGCTGTCCCTGCCCGCCGTGCAGCAGGGCTTGGACACCGAGAAGGTGCCGCTGGACGTGACGGTGGTGGCCAAGGGCTTCGACATGGCCTTCCTCTCCGGCGCGCATGAGATGGTGCGCAGCCTGGGCGGCGTGCTCGAGGCGGACGCGCACATCGCCGGCACCTCGGGCGCGCCCACGCTGAAGGGCAACGTGAACTGGAAGAACGGCAAGCTGGGGCTGATGGGCTTCGGCGAGTACCGCGACATCCAGGTGGCGCTCGGCGTGACGGAGGAGCGCATCGACCTCCAGCAGCTCTTCGCCCGGGGCGGCTCCGGCGAGCTGCGCCTCACCGCCAACGCGGTGCGCTCCAAGAGCGGCGCCTTCGCGCTGAAGGGCGAGGGCCAGCTCAAGGAGTTCCCCATCATCTCCGAGGATCAGCTGGTGGCCATCGCCTCGCTGCGCACGACCCTGGAGGGCAGCCTCAGCCTGGACAGCGTCAACATCCACAACCTCGCCATTCCCGAGGCCCACATCGAGCTGCCTGAAGTCTCGCGCAAGGATCTCCAGCCGCTCGAGCGAGCTCCCGACATCGTCCTGGTCCGCAACGGCGTCCCCGTGGAGAAGCGCCGCAAGCGCGCCACCCCCACGAACTCGGCCACCGCCAACGGCACCAAGCCGGCTGAGACGTCGGGCAAGGACACGGTTCCCAACCAGCCTCCCAGCAAGGGCGTGGTGTCTCCGGGCGATGCATCCTTCGCGGGCAATACGCGGGCCCCCGGTGCAGGGGTCGGCGGCGCGGGCGCCGGTCAGCGCGTGGAGGACGCGGTCGAGGTCGACGAATCAGAGAAGGAGGTCCAGCGCACGTACCGCATCCTGGTGAACGCCCCGCGCAACCTCTGGGTGCGCGGCTCGGACGTGAACATCGAGCTGGGGCTCTCCAAGGACTTCGAGGTCTCCTATACGAACGACCTCTATTTGTCCGGCGAGGTCATCGTGAAGCGCGGCCGTGTCAACGCGCTCGGGCGCCGCTTCGACGTGGAGGAGAACAGCCGCGTCATCTTCACCGGCCCGCCGCTGTCGCCCTACCTCAATGTCACCGCGCAGCACGTCAACGAGCGCGAGAACGTCACCGTCTTCGTCCACGTGCGCGGCCAGGGCAAGGACTTCACCATCGAGCCCACCAGTGAGCCGCCCATGTCCGAGACGGAGATCTACACGCTGGTGGCCACGGGCCGCCGCAACCTGGAGCGCAACTCGGGCTCGTCCATGACGGGCGCCCAGGCCGCCTCGGTGGTGGGCTCACTGGTGGCCTCGCAGGCCCAGAAGGCGCTGTCCGCCGAGCTGCCGCTGGACGTGTTCTCCATCGAGGCCGGCGAGAACGGGCTCGCGGGCACGCAGCTCGAGGTGGGCAAGTACCTCACGGACAAGATCTACGTGGGCTACACCGGCCGCGTCGGCACCACGGGCACCACCACCGGCGCGCAGAGCCGCGAGAACGCCAACGCCGTCCGCTTCGAGTACCAGTTCACGCCTCAGTGGAGCTTGGAAGCCAACTACGGCGATGCGCGCTCCGGCGGTCTGGACCTCATCTGGAGCAAGGATTACTGAGCCCCACCGCCCCCGGCTTTCCAGAGCCACCGAACTCTTCTCCCAGGGGCGAACGGGCAAGCAGCCAGGCTGCAAGCAAGAGAGCACGCAGCCCGCCAAGGCCGTTACGATCGAGGCCCACCCGAGCAAGCACCCACGGGTCAAGGAGCCTCTCCATGCGAGCCACTTCTCTGTCCTCTCTTCGTTGTCTCACCGCTCTGGCCTGCACGCTGGGCCTGGCGGCGTGCTCCTCCTCGGAGTCTTTCAAGGGAGAGGTGATCGACGGCGTCAAAGGCCTGACCGACTTCAAGAACGGAATCGCCACCTGGTACTACGCGGATGGCTCGGGCCACTGCGGCTATGACAAGAGCCCGAACGACATGGACGTGGCGGCGATGAACGCCTCCGAGTTCAACAACAGCGCGATGTGCGGCGCGTGCGCGGAGGTGGAGGGCCCCCAGGGCACCGTGCGCGTGCGCATCACCGACAGCTGCCCCGAGTGCGCCGCCGGCCACCTGGACCTGAGCAAGGAGGCCTTCGCGAAGATCTCTCCCGTCGACGCGGGCCGCGTGCAGACGCGCTGGCGGCTCGTCAGCTGCGCCGTGCAGGGCCCCGTGCGCTACCGCATCAAGGAGGGCAGCAACCCAGACTGGGCCGCCATCCAGGTGCGCAACCACCTGCTGCCCATCCAGAAGCTGGAGTGGATGAAGAGCGGCTCCTGGGTCGAGGTGAAGCGCGAGTCCTATAACTACTTCGTCGCGTCCTCCGGCATGGGCAAGGGCCCCGTGCAGCTCCGCCTCACCGCCACGGACGGCCAGCAGCTCGTGGACACCCTGCCGGAAATCGAGGCGAACCAGATCTTCAACGGCGCGAAACAGTTCGCATTGCAGTGAAACATGTTTCACCTCGTTTCTCCGTGATTTCAAGGAGTTCTGATCTGTCCAGCATGAGACACCGAGGGGGGCGTATCCTGAGGCCCCCCTCACCCAGGAGTCTTCATGCGACGCGAGAACGTTCTCCTTCCTTCCGCGCTCATCGCCGCCGGAATGCTGAGCCTGGCGGCGTGCTCTGGTACCACTCCCGAAGAAGGAGTCCCTGTCCCTGTCGAGCCCATCTCGGATCCGCAGGACACCGTCGCCACGCGCGTCGAGACGGACGGCACGGGCAACTGCAACTTCGACGCGAGCCCGGCTGACCTGAGCTTGGCCGCGCTGAACGACAGCGACTACGGCGAGGGCTTCATGTGCGGGGCCTGCATCGAAGTCGTTGGCCCCAACCAGAAGCCCGTGGTCGCCCGCGTCGTGGACCGCTGCTACAGCTGCGCGGCGGAGCAGGTCGGCCTCAGCAAGCACGTGTTCGACCAGGTGGGCGCCTCGGATTTCCTCCAGACGACCCTCCGCTGGCGCTACGTCACCTGCCCGGTGACAGGCCCCGTGCAGTACCGCTTCAAGGAGGACAGCAACCCGTACTGGGCCGCCATCCAGGTGCGCAACCACCTGCTGCCCATCCAGAAGCTGGAGTGGATGAAGGACGGCGCTTGGACCGACATCCCCCGCACCTCCTATAACTACTTCGTGCAGCCCGGCATGGGCGCTGGCCCCATCCGCGTGCGCGTCACGGCATCGGACGGCCAGCAGCTCGAGGACACCCTGCCCGAGGTCCTCTCCGCCACCCTCATCCCCGGCGCCGCCCAGTTCGGGATGAAATGATCAGCCCGGAATTCAGGTGACTCAGGCACCTATTGATCGAAATGTCGATCTGGAATGCCTACATGGAGTGTACATGTAGGCACCCTCAGTGCCGCTTCCTGCATCGAGCAAACATTTTATCAAGAATGTTCGCTCCATCGCGCAACTTGATTCTCGAATCGGACGAAAACCTGGGCAAGTCACTCTCAAGCGGAGAGAAATTCTCGTGTCCACTTACTCGATTCGAAACGGCGACACCCTGAGCGCCATCGCGGCCCGGTTCAACACGTCGGTCTCGGCGCTGGCCAAGGCCAACCACATCTCCAACCCCAACAAGATCTTCGCCGGGCAGAAGCTGACCGTCCCCGGCAAGTCGGACGGGTTCGACTCCAAGCCGGCCTCGCGCCCTGCGTCCAGCGGGGGCGGCTCGGCGCCCCAGGCCTCGGCAGCGGCGCGCGGCCCGGTGAAGGATGGCGACGGCCGCAAGTTCCCCACCTCGCGTGACGGCACGCCGATGTACCGCCAGGGAGACCCGCAGTGGGGCGGCCGGCGCCTGGGCACCAGCTCCAGCCTGGCGGCGGCGGGCTGCGCCATGACGGCCACCTCCATGGCGGTGAGCAAGATCACCGGCAAGGTCATCAACCCCGGCGAGATGGATCAGTACCTGGATACGCACGGCGGCTACGCGGGCAACGGCCTCATCTGGGGCAAGGCCGCGCAGATGGGGGGCCTGGGCGCCGCCAAGCAGTCGTGGAACCTGGACACCATCAACAAGCAGATCGACAAGGGCCGGCCGGTGGTGATCGGCGTGGACTACAAGGCCGGCAGCAACGGCGGCGCCAACGGCACCGACCACTGGATCACCGTGACGGGCCGCGGCCGCGAGGGCGGCAAGAACGTCTACTACGCCAATGATCCGGCCACCGGGAAGCAGATCACCCTGAACCAGGTGGGCAACCGGCTGGTGGGCGGCCCCAAGAGCTACAAGTCCACGGGCCAGCTGGTGACGTTCTCCGGCGGCAACCCGAACCCGGGCACGGCGCCGAAGCCCTCCACGCCGACCAAGCCCTCCACCCCGAGCAAGCCGGAGCCGAAGCCCTCCACCTCGGTGAAGGGTGCCGCGGTGCCGGGCGGTGACCTGAAGCGCGGCGCGCAGGGCGCGGCGGTGAAGCAGCTCCAGGCGGCGCTGGTGAAGGCCGGCAACATGACGCAGAAGGAGATGAACACGGGCCCCGGCGTCTTCGGTCCCCGCACCGAGTCGGCGCTCAAGGAGTTCCAGAAGGCGCACAACGTGCCGGCCACGGGCTACTACGGGCCGCTGACCCGGAAGGCCTTCGAGAAGCTGGGCGCCAAGGTGGGCGGCAGCAGCGGCGGCGGCACGACCACCGGCACGGGCGGCGTGAAGCCGGCGGATCCGGGTCCGGTCAAGGGCGGCGTCTCCCTGCAGCAGCTGAAGAAGGTCATGCCGAACCTGTCGGACGCGAAGGCGCGCCAGGTGCTTCCGCACCTGAACAAGGCGATGCAGGAGGCCCAGATCAACACGCCGAAGCGTCAGGCGGCCTTCCTGGCCCAGCTGGCGCACGAGAGCGGCGAGCTGCGCTACTTCGAGGAGATTGCCTCGGGCGCGGCGTACGAGGGCCGCAAGGACCTGGGCAACACCCAGCCGGGCGACGGCGTGCGCTTCAAGGGCCGTGGCCCCATCCAGCTGACCGGCCGCGCCAACTACCGGGCGGCGGGCAAGGCGCTGGGCATCGACCTGGAGCACAACCCGAAGCGCGCCGCGGACATCGACGTGGGCTTCCGCACCGCCGCGTGGTTCTGGAACAGCCGCGGCCTGAACAAGTACGCGGACGCGGGCAACTTCCGCGAAGTCACGCGCCGCATCAACGGCGGCTACAACGGGCTGTCCAGCCGCGAGGCCTACTACCGCCGCGCGCTGAACGTCCTGGGCTGAGAAACGAAGTGAGGCGCGAGCCCGGGACCTTGGACCTGGAGCTCGCGGCCTCGCACCGGTGATGAAGAACCGGCACGGGGTCTGGAGCGCAAGCTCCGGGCCCCGTGGTTTTTGCGGGGCCCGCTCCGCTCACTGAATCTTGATGGACATGATGTAGAGGAAGCAGACCGGCACCTTCTGGGGCTTGTACTCCCAGCCCTCCTTGATGCCGGAGATGATGTCCTCGTCCGCGCCGGGGATGGGCTCCTCGGGGATGACGTCGTAGACGTGCCCGTCCGTGCCCACGCAGATGCGGTACTTGCCCTTCACCGCGCCGTCGTTGCGGTGGGACTGCTTGAAGACCTCGGAGAGCTTGGGCGGCACCTGGCGCACCAAGTCTCGCTTGATGACGAACTCCGGCACGTTCTTGGGCTTCGCCGGCTCGGGCACCGTCCCGGTGCTGCCCACCACCCCGCCCACCACCCCGCCGACGACACCGCCAATCACGCCTCCGGCCACGCCGCCCTCCTCGCCGCCCTCTACCGCCTCCGTCGTCTCGGGCTCGGGCGTGGGCTCGGGCTCCGGCTCCGGCGGCTTCTCCTCCTTGGGAGGTTCGATGGGCTTCACCTCCTTGGGGATGACGATTTCCTTGGGCTTGGGAGTGACCTTGGGGGTCACCTTCCGAGGCGCCGGAGGAGGCGGCGGGGGAGGAGGTGGCGGCGGGGGAGCGGCCTTGGCCGCCATGAAGACGACCTTCACCTCCTTCTCCTGGAGGTCCTGCTTCCTATCGGCCCAGAGGATGAGCCCGCCGATCACCGCGGCGTGGACGACCACCGAGAAGAACGCGAAGCCTGCGAAGCGTGAGGAAGGAGGAGGGGCGAGCTGCTGCGCGAACATGGGTGGTTGGGGGCTCCGCGCGGGTGATGAGTGGCCATACCACAGCCCCCGGGGGTGCACCCAACGCCCTGAGTGAAGTGAGGCAGACAACCCGTTTGCCGCCCATAAACGGGATTCTGTGTCAAACCCGTTTCATCCATGTGTCAAATGGATATCATAAGTTATTCGTATGACCTACGTCCTGGGTGGGTCTGGTGATCGGCAGTGGACACATGGCAGGGTGCGCGCGCCCATCTTCGTCCCCCCCTCCCGAAGAGGTATTGCGTGCAGATTCCATGGAAGCAGACGCTCGGGCTCGTAGCGGCCCTGAGCGTGGTGTCGTGTGGTGACTCCGAGCAGACGGAAGACAAGTTCCAGGGCTATATCGATACCAGCGTGCTGGATTCGAAGTTCCTGCCCGCGGGCTCGTGCGGCAGCGCCAGGTGCTACCTGCCGCAGACGGTGACGGTGAATAATGATCCCGTCCTCGTCTACAACCTGGGCCTGGTCGCCAACCCCAACACGGACAAGACCAAGGCGCCGCCGTTCCTCATCACCGAGAGCCTGGCCACTTCCGTGTACGAGTTCCCGGAGGGCTGCAAGGCCGGCGAGGCGTATGATCCGCGCACCGACGCGTTCGATGCGACGACGCAGTACCCGGTCTTCACGCGCATCCCGGTGGCCAACACCTCCTCGACCGCGCCGGCGGTGCTGCCTCTGATGAAGTTGGTGAAGTGGACGGGCTCGGGCGCGTACGACTGCAACGCGCTCAAGAGCGCCGTCACCATCGACAAGGGTGAGTTCAACCTGGCGAAGCAAGAACCCTCAGACGATGAGCCCGCTACCACCGTGGTCATGCGGCCGGTCATCGCCGCAGCCGAGGTGCGCCGATCCGACGGCACCGCGTACACGCCGCCTCTGGGCTGGTTCAAGGGACTGCTGCTCAACTACCTGGACGCGGGCAATGTCCCCACCGAGCAGCAGCCGGTGGGCACGGACAACGCCATGGTGGACGTGGTGAAGACGATGGACGGCGTCATCGTCAACCCGACCACGGGCACGGCTTCTTCGACGACGGCCAACAACGTGCTGGTGCTGTTCGCGCGGCCCGGCGAGAAAGACTGGTCTCCGGTGGTGAAGCTGCGTGAGTTCACCGCGCCCACGGGCACCACGCCCGCCTCGTTCAAGAGCCTCTGCTACGACGCGCCGTGCGCCGCCACCGCCGTGGATATGAGCAAGGCGACCCGGTACACCGGCACCCTCTTCCTCACCACGGGTGCGCCGTGAGCTCCTCCCTCGCTTCCTTCGAGAACGCCCCCATGAAGACCTCCCTTCTGTCTCTCGGCGGCCGGGTGCTGCTCCTGGCCCTGCTGGCGCTCGTTGCGCTGCCCCAGACCGCGCTGGCGGCGGGCGAGAACTACGGCCAGGTGTCTGGCTACGTGTATGACCCCACCGGCGCTCCGCTGGCCGAGGTTCCGCTGACGCTGAGCGGCCCGTCCATGCAGCAGCCGCAGACGACGACGAGCGGCGATGACGGCCGCTTCGAGTTCACCCTGGTGCCGCCGGGCGAGAAGTACGCGCTCGAGGTGAAGGTGGAGGGCTTCACGCCCATCAAGAAGACGGGCATCAACGTGCGCCTGGGGCAGACGTCCCCGGTGGACGTGAAGCTCGAGGTGCTCACCGAGACGGAGGCGGTGGCCACCTATGAGATCGTCACCCAGGTCAACCCCATCATCAACCCGGACTCGGCGCAGACGGGCGCGGTGCTGACGGCGGAGAAGGCCTCGGCCACCCCCGTGTTCAACCAGGTGCAGGCCATTCCCCAGCTGGTGGCGGGCGTGGGCCCGGGCAACGCGCCCAGCAGCCGCGGCGGCCTGTCGCGCTACGGCAAGAGCTTCGTGGACGGCATGGACACCACGGACGTGACGGACGGCAGCATCAGCGCCCCGTTCAACTTCTACGCCGTGGAGAACTTCGAAGTGATCACCGGCGGTCTGGACGCTCAGTACAACTCGCTGGGCATGATCGAGAACGTCGTCACCAAGAGCGGCTCCAACGACTTCACCTATGACGTGACGATGGTGCTGTCGCCGGCGTGGTCCAACGCCAAGGCGCTGTCGGCCTCCAACCAGAGCAGCGCGGTGGGCGGCTTCATCCAGAACGACACCCCGCAGGCGGAGACGAGCTTCTACAGCCCGCTGGTGGCCTTCGGTGGCCCCATCGTGAAGGACCGGCTGTGGTTCTACGCCTCGGGCCAGTGGAACTTCTCGCACCAGGAGACGCCCATCACCCTGCCCGGTGAGGAGCTGACCAACCGCCCGAAGGACACGGAGACGCGGCTGGCGCGCCTGAAGCTCACCTGGCAGCCCACGGCCAAGGACCGCATCTCCTTCGCGTTCAACTACGACCGGAACCTCATCGACAACAACATCTCCAACTCCAGCACCGCGCTGGACGCCGAGTCGAAGATCAACCGCGGCGGCTTCTTCTTCATCGTCAACTACGACCGGCCGCTGACCGACACCATGCTGTTCCAGGTGTCCGCGGGTACCACGTACAAGGACGCGCACTTCGGGCCGCAGAACGACGATGACGACGCCGTCTCGCACAGCGACGGCAACGTGACGCGCTTCAGCTCGGGCTCGCTGGGCAGCGGCCGCGTGGGCAACTACCAGGACGAGACCAAGCGCCGCTTCCAGCTCGATCCGACGCTGACCTTCAAGCTGGACAAGCACCAGATGAAGGGTGGCATCCAGATTGGCTACCTGACGGGCGGCCAGACCCAGGGCGTCACCGGCAACCAGCGCTACATCGACCGCAGCGGCGGCGTGTGCAACCCGGATGATCCGACGACGTTCGCGTACTGCGACCGGCGCATCGACTTCTACGATCCGAACGGCGAGCAGAAGCCGCTGTCCACGGACGCCTCGGTGCTGACGCTGGGCACGTTCATCCAGGACCGCTTCACCCTCAACCGCCACTTCACGGTGGTGGGCGGCCTGCGCTTCGACGCGGGGCGGCTGTACTCGGACGATGGCAAGTTCATCAAGAACCTGACGGGGTTCGGCCCGCGTCTGTCGGGCACGTATGACCTGTTCGGCGACCGCACCACGCTGCTCAAGGCGCACTTCGGCCGCTCCACGGACGTGGGCGACGTGTTCGTGGCCCAGCACGGCAACCCGGACCTGACGCAGGTGACGACGCGCTGGAACACCACGACCAACAGCTTCGCCGAGTGCACGCCGTTCGGCACCGAGACGGGCTGCCAGACGGCGGGTGGCCCCACCGGCCGCATCTTCGACCGGGACGCGAAGACGCCGAAGGTGGACGAGCTGAGCTTTGGCCTGCACCAAGCGGTGGGCGACAAGGCGGTGGTGGGCGCGGACTTCACCTACCGCAAGTACTCCAACCTCTGGGTGGACGAGGAGGTCAACCAAATCTGGGATCCGTCCGGTACGCGCGTGGTGGGCTACGTGAACGGCGAGCCGCGGCAGATCACGAAGATCACCTCGCCGGACGACGCGTGGCGTGACTACAAGGGCATGGACCTGTGGGTGCAGGGCAAGTCGGGCCCGTGGGACCTGCTGGCCAACTACACGCTGGCGTTCGCCAACGGCACGGTGGGCAACTACTTCGACAACTACGGCTTCAACCCGCGCATGAAGTCCTTCGCGGAGGGCCCGAACCCGGACGACATCCGGCACACCGTCAAGGGCTCCATCTCGTACGCGACGGACTTCGGCCTCGATTTCGGCTTCCGGTTCCGCTACCTGACGGGCACCCCGCTGTGGATGAACAGCGTCAACGCGGGCGGCGGCACGCTGTACCGCTCCGAGCGCGGCACCGGCCACTCCGTCAACGCGGCCACGGGCCGGCCGGATTTCAACGATCCGTCCACCGTGTCCGAGCTGCGCAACCCGGACACCTTCCTCCTGGACGCGCAGGCCCGCTACGATCTCGGCCGCCCGCTGGGCATGAAGCAGAAGCTGGAGCTGACGCTGCTGGTGGTGAACCTGTTCAACAACACGGACGTGTCCACCATCAACGACCGGTACTCGGCCACGGGCACCAACACGTTTGGTACCTCCAACTTCCGCAACCGCCCGCTGCAGGCGGAGCTGCTCCTGCGCTTCCGCAACTGAGCCAGGGCTGAGCTGCTGAATCCGAGGGGCTCCCGCGCATCGCGTGGGGGCCCCTCTTCTTTTTGACGCGCCGAGGACGCTGGGGAATGCGAGAACATGGCCGCATGTCCCTGCGCCTCCTGCTGCTCAGCGCGTGCCTCTCGCTCGCGTGCGCCACCTCCTCGCCGCATCCGCTCACCTCTGAAGCCACCACCGCCTCCGCTGAACCCGGGCTGGTGCTCGTGGAGAGCAGCCCGGTGGAGACGGCGCTGGACCATGCGGACATCCCCGATGCGTGGCGCGTCTGGCCGGAGATGATCGGCGCGGCCGCGCGCACCTTGGAGATCGAGCAGTTCTATGTGAGCAACGCGCCCGGCAGCCGGTTGGAGCCCGTCATTGAGGCCATCGAGGCCGCAGCGGCTCGCGGCGTGCGAGTGCGGCTGCTCGTGGACGAGAAGTTCGTGAAGCAGTACCCGGAGACCCTGGAACGGCTGGCGGCCCGCCGCGTCGAGGTGCGCCGAATGGACACGGCCAAGTCCATGGGCGGAGTGCAGCACGCCAAGTACTTCATCGTGGATGGGCGCGAGGCGTACTTCGGCAGCCAGAACTTCGACTGGCGCTCGCTCGAGCACATCCAGGAGCTCGGCCTCCGCGTGCGCGTGCCCGAGGTGGTGCGGGCCCTCGGTACCATCTTCGAGCTCGACTGGACTCTGGCGGCGGGTGGCTCGCCCCCTGCCTCCACGGAGAAAGTGCCCGGGCCGCTCCCCGTCTCCTTCGGCGGAGAGACGGTGCGCGTGACGCCCGTCTTCAGCCCTCAGGGTTACCTGCCGGACCCCACCACGTGGGATCTGCCTCGGCTGGTGGAGCTCATCGATGGGGCGAAGCGCTCCGTGCGCGTGCAGGTCCTCACCTACCGGGCCCGCGCTCGCGACGGGAGCGAGTTCCACGAGCTGGAGGACGCGCTGAAGCGGGCCAGCGCCCGCGGGGTAAAGGTGGAGCTGATGGTGGCGGACTGGAGCAAGCGCTCGGGCACCATCGAAGGGCTTCAGGCGCTCCACGCTCCGCCCGGGCTCACCGTGAAGCTCGTCACCATCCCCCGCTGGTCCGGCGGCTTCATCCCCTTCGCGCGCGTGGTGCACGCCAAGTACATGGTGGTGGATGGCGAGGCCGCCTGGGTGGGCACGAGCAACTGGGAGCGCGACTACTTCACCCAGACGCGCAACGTGGGCCTGATCATCGAGGGCACGGCCTTCGCCCAGCAGCTGGAGCGCTTCTTCTCGGACACATGGAACAGTGCCTACGCGGCCGAGGTGGATCCGAAGGCCACCTACCAACCGCCAGCGGTCTCCAGCGAACCCTAGGGCCCCTGCCCGGCAGGCCATTCCGGACCGCCACCCCTTCAGGCAGGGAGGCGATCGTCCCTCTCTGATCCGTGTTCCCCAGGGGGGCAGCTTGCGGATTGAAGGCATAGCCTTCGAGGGAAGGACAGGAATGGCACTCTCCTTGAACCTTGGCCTGAAGGGCTCGCAGCAGAAGACACTCTGGCTCCGTGCGCTGGTGCTCGGAGTGAGCTTCTTCGCACTGGGCCTGCTGGCCGTGCGGTTCGTCTTTCCTCCGACTCCGAATGCCCTGCTCTGGCTGCCGAGCGGACTCTCGCTCGTCTTCCTCATGCGGGCATCTCCTCGGGAGTGGCCTGTCTTGCTCACCGCCATCTTCGTGGCGGAGTTCGCCTCGGTGCTGCTCCATAAGACCGGCATTCCTCTGGGCACCGCCCTCCTCTGGAGCCTGGGCAACTGCCTGCGCTCGCTGTGGGGCGCGTGGTTGATGCGGCGCTTCGTAGGCACCTCCATCCGGCTCTCCCGGAGCTGGGAGGTGGCCGGGTTGCTCCTCTTCGGAGGCCTGGTGAGCCCCATCGCCAGCGCCACGCTGGGAGGGCTCGGCATTCTCGTATGGCAGGGATCCTTCTCCCTGAGCCATTGGGTGATCTGGTGGCTGAGCGATGGACTGGGGACGATGCTGGTAGCGCCGCTGCTGCTAACCTGGTCCTCCACGGTTCTCTCACCCGGCCGTTTCCGGCGCCTGATGGAGCTGGTGGCGATGCTCACCTTGACGGCGCTGAGCGCGAACCTCATCTTCGCGCAGCCCTCGGCCTCGGGAGTCTGGGCCTCGCTGGCCTATGTCAGCTTCGCCTTCGTCATGTGGGGTGCGCTGCGGCTGGGCCCCCTGGGCGGCGCGAGCGCCTCGGCCGTGGTGGCGTTCTTCGCGGTCTGGCACACCCTGCTCGGCCGAGGCCCCTTCGGCACCCTGCACACGTCCGCACTCCAGGAGGTGCTCACCCTTCAGATCTTCCTGACGATCCTCTCCATGATGGCGCTGATGCTGGCCGCGGTGGTCTCCGAGAGGCGCCGGGCCGAGCGTCTCCAGCAGCTCCTGGTGGATGCGGGCGCGGTGCTGGCTGCCTCGCTGGACGTCCGCGAGACGATTCCACGCGTGGCCCGGCTCGTCGTGCCTCATACGTGCACCGGGTTCGCGGTGTGGCTGGAGGGTGAGAACGGGCTGCTGGAGCGCATTGTCCAGGCGGGGTGGAGCCCGGAGCGAGAGGCACGCGTGCGCGGTGCACTGCCGCCCCTGCCCACGGCCTCGCGGCGCTGGCATACCGAGGAGGGCACGGTGGTGTTGGCACCGCTGTGGGTGCACGGCAGCGCGAAGGGCGCGCTCGTGCTCATGAGCGACGAGTTGACCCGGTGCGCTGGCACCACGGACCTCCGGCTGGCCGAGGACCTGGCCCACCGTTTCAGCATGGCCCTGGAGAACGCGCGTCTCTATGAGGAGGCGCGCCAGGCCATCGAGGTGCGCAACGAGTTCATCGCCATTGCCGCCCACGAGCTGCGCACGCCGTTGACGGCGCTCACGCTGCGCATGCGGAGCCTGGAGGGGCTGCTCCAGCGGGAGCGAGCCTCCGACGAGGCCCACGAGAAGCTCCGCGCGGCGTCACGCCAGCTCGGGCGCCTGGGCCAGCTCGTCGAGCGCCTGCTGGATGTGGGCCGAATCACCACGGGCCGGATGGAGCTCCATCCGGAGCGCGTGGAAGTGCACGAGCTGGTCGAACAGGTGGTGGAAGGCTTCAGCGAGGAGGCCCGGAGGGCGGGCGTCACGCTGAAGGTGGAGGCCCAGACAGGCCTCGTTGCGTGGTGGGACCGAGGCCGCGTCGAGCAGGCGCTCGCCAACCTGCTGGCAAACTCGCTCAAGTTCGGGGCGGGGCAGCCCATCGAGGTCCACGTCTCGGGTGTGGGCCCTTGGGTGCGCATCGCGGTGACGGATCACGGCATCGGCATCGAGCCCGAGGCGCTGGAGCGCATCTTCGAGCGCTTTGAGCGCGCGGTGTCGTCCAATCGGTATGGAGGGCTGGGCCTGGGGCTGTTCCTGGCCCGGCAGATCGTCGAGTCCCACGGCGGGACGATTCATGTCGAGAGCCACCCGGGTGAGGGGGCAACGTTCGTGCTCCAGCTCCCGGTGCGGCACCCTCCCTCGGCGGAAATCAAGGCGGAGGGGGAGCACCCTCCCCTCTCCTAATCCCGGCTCGCGGAGAGAGCACCTCAGGGCGCCGGCTGCTCGCCCTGCCGTCCGCGGCCCGGACGCTGGTTGCCGCCGCGATCCTCGCGCCGCAGCTCTTCGTACTGGGCCCGCTGCGGCTCGGAGAGCACCTTCTGCATCGCATCGTCCGTCTGCTTGCGAATCGCGCGCAGTTCCTGCCGGATGTCGCGAGGCGCCTTACCGCCCGCGCTCAGCTCGTCGAAGAGGGCCTGACGGCGCGTGTCCTCTTCCTGCATCCGGCGAGTGAACTCCTGCTCCTGGGAGTAGTTCAGACCTGCCTCGGAGACGAACTTGCGCAAGCGCTCGGAGCGCTGTGTCTGGGCCTGGGACTGTGCCTGAACCCACCGTTGGTCCCGCTCCTGCCGCTGCTCGGTCCGCATCTCGTCCTGGACGGAGCGCACCATCGCCTTGAGGTAGTCGCGGCCGCCCTCGGAGTTCAGGGCCTCACCCGCGATCATGCCTCGCACCTCCGTCCGGAGCTGCTCCACCTCCTGGGCGAGCCCAACCGGCGCCGCACCGCCCACTGCACCGCCGCTCCCGTCCGCGCCCGCGGGCCGCCGCTCGAGCGCCATCACCCGCTCGGACAGGCCCACCGCCGTGACCTCCAGGGCCTTCAACCGCTTCTCGAGCGCTTGCACGTCCTGGGGAGCGCTGGAGGACGGCCGCTCCTCCCTGGAGGGGGGTTCTGAAGCCTCCCGCTGCCCCGAGAAGGCGACTGCGAGTGCGACAACGGAGAGCCCCAGAGATGCAAAGCCAAGGATGCGGTTCATCATGTCCTCAAGGACGGCGAAGCCAGCAGCCTATTCCATGAGAACGCCTGAAGCTGCGCCTACTGACTACATCCTACAGCTCGGGGTGTCTGGGCGCGGGCGTGCTCGCAGCGGTCGAGATGAGCTTTCCCAAGCGTGCGAACAGGCGCTCAGCATCCGCGACATGCCAGAAACCCCGGGTGCACGCGGCGATGACAATCGTCTGACCGGGCCGGAGCTCCAGGAAGCCCAAATCGCAGGCGCGTCGGTGCTGAGTCCCGGTCTTGTGCGCCCATGCAGCGGTCTTGGGCAGTCCCGCCGCGATTCGTCCCCGGCCCGTGCGGCATCCCCGCATGAGTTGATGAGCCCGGGAACAGCTGTCCGCGCTCAGTCCCTCACAGCGGGCCACTTGCGCGAGCAGCCGCCCCATGTCCCGCATGGAGGCAGAGTTCACCTTCTCCTCGTAGAAGGAGCTGAAGGCCTGATCGAGCTCCCGGCCCGTCCATGCGGGCGAGTGCTCCAAGAGACCGGAGAGAAACCGGGCGCGAGAGGCCAGCGAGGCATGCTGACCCAGCGCTTGAATCTGGGCCGGAGTGAACTCCCGGGCTCTGGGGTCCAGCTTGCCGTAGATGCGCTGGCGCTCCTCCAGGAGCGAGGTGAGCGGGCCCGTCTGGATTCCTCGGGCGGCGAGCTGCGCCTTCACCCGGTCGAGACCGACTCGGCGAATGAGGAGATCCGCGGCGGCGTTGTCGCTGTCCCCCATCATGTATTCGAGGAGCGTCGCGATCGACAGCCGCTCACCGGGCCGGGCGCTGCCGAGCCGGTGCATGCCATCCCGGAGGTCATCGGGCCTGAGCTCGAGCAGCTCATCCCAGGAGAGTTGCTGGAGTTCCACTTGATGCAGTACTTCCAGCATCACCATGATCTTGATAGCGGACGAGAGGTACGTCGGCGTGTCGGCATCGTAGGCATAGGACTCGCCGTCCTCGACGTTGAGGACGTAGAGCGAGAGCTCACCCTCAAAGTCTCTCGCGACCTCCTCGACACCGGGAGCGAGCCCGGAGAGCCACCCCACGACGGGGCGCTCTCCGATGGCTTCTGAGGCCGGAGTGGCGAGCACCGCAGCGATGAGGAGAGAAACCACTGCTGCGGAGGCCATGGCTCACCTCACCCTCCACCGCCCCCAGTGCCGCCCATGTCCGTGTCCTCGAAGGACTGGGTCTCAGAGGCCGAATCATCCACGGGGGCCTTGTCGGAGGTGTCCATCTCCGAGCCCGAACCACCGCTGGCTTTGCCCTCGGCAATACCCTCTCGGGAGGACGAGCCGCCCCAGGCTTCGCTGGAATCGTTCACCACCGGCGCGGAGCTGGAGACTCCCGCAGCATTGCCATTGATGGCCTCACAGGTGAGGTCGCTGGACACGCCCGCAGTGCCCATCGAGGCTCGCGGGGCCGATGACGCCTCGGTCTGGGTGGTGCTCACCCGCTCATGAGCACAACCTGCGCCGAGCAACATCGCGGCCGCGATGGCTCCTAGAAGATTCTTCATGGTGTCTCCGGGCTGATGTGTCAGTGCGGAAACGGTGTGGAGCGTGCGGCGCTCCGACAACGTGTCGGGCCAAGGACAGACAAGAGGGACCGCAGGTTCGATGGTCACCTGGACGGGCGCTGGAGCCCCTGGCTGCCCGCCTGTTCTCTCAGCGGCCCAGGCGCTTGCGGGAGCGGGCGCGGGCAGCCTCCAGCGCCGAGTCCACATTGCCGTCCGGCTTCTCCGGAGCGGCCTTCGCGCCTTCGTCCGCCCCAGGCTGCGTGGACGGAGCCTCTCGGGGTTGCTCGGGGCTGCGCGCCGCGCCAGCGGGAGCCTCGGCCAGCCCTGGCACCTTCGCGGGAGCCAGCTTGCGCAACCGAGGCGTGGAGAAGAACCGGCGCACCACCACCTCCGCCAGCAGCACCAGCACCGCGAACCCCACCAGCCAAGGCGCGAGCGCCACGCGCCCCTCGGACACCGGCGCATCCTTGAACAGCTCTGCCATGGAGAGCCGCTCCACGCCTCCGCCTACCGCCGCCACCGCGCGCAGCACCGCGAGCCCCTCCTTCGGGCTGCCCGGCTCGAACTCCGGCGCGTACGGCAGCGCCACGGGCGGTGCGCGCAGGGCCCTTGCGCCCAGCTTCACCACCGGGTGCCACGTGCCGCGTCCCGGCAGCGGGTACTCGGCCGAGAGCCGGTCCTCATCCTCCCAGCGCATCGGCACTTCCACCGGCGCGGAGCTGCCATCGCCCGGGAGCACCACCAGTGAGGGCAGCGCCGTGGGCATCGGCTCCCCGGGCGCGAGGTCCAACGTCACGCGCAGCAGGTTGCCCTGCCGCTCCGCTCGCGCCACCGCCTCGCCCTCGGGCTTGCCACCGCCGGCCATGGACCAGCGCACCATGCTCTCCACCGCCGCGCGCAGGCCGCTCCACTGGCGAAGCTCACCGCTGAACTCCCCATCCACCTCGCCCATGAAGGCCACCGAGCGGCCGGAGCCGCGCGGCCACATGGCCAGCAGGGGCGCGGCGTTCTCGTCCAGCGTCCGCAGCGCCACGTTCGCACCCGGCTTGAGGTACGTGAGGTTGTAGCCGCCCGCCTGCGGAAGCCCCTGCGGCGAGAGCTTCCCGAGCAGCGGCAGATCCGGCGCGGCCTCCAGGGAGGTAGGCACGTCCACGAAGGCCGAGCGCGCCACGGTGATGGTCTCCTGGCTGAAGATGCGCGGCAGGCTCATGGCGTCCTGGGCGAAGTACATGCGCCCGCCGCCCAGCGCGGCCACCTCCTGCAGCAGCTTTGCGTCCGAGTCCTTCGGCGTGCCGAGCCCGATGACGGACACCGTCACGTTCGCCCTGCGCAGTGCGGAGATGGTCGCCTTGTAGTCGTCCGGCGCCTCGGAGTCCGCCGCGTCCGAGAAGAGCAGCACGTGCCGGGTCACTTTCTCGCTCTGGAGGATCTCCTTCTTCCCGGTGCGCAGCGCCTCGCCCACGTAGATGCCGCCGCCGCCGCTGAAGCCTCGCGCCACCTTGCCCAGCGGGAGCCCCTCGCTCACCGGGCTCAGCGGGAAGATCTCGTGGCTCTCCGTGTCCACCATGTGGACGGAGGCCTCGTCATTGTCGTTGAGGAGCGTGAGCGCGCCCACCACACCCTCGGCAGCCACCTCCATCTTCGTGCGCCCATCCGGCACGTTGACGCCCATGGAGCAGCTGCAATCCATCAGCACGCTCATGGCGATGGCCGTGCGACGCTGCTCCTCGCGCAGCTCCAGGGACACTGGCAGCACTGGCTCCAGCGGTGAGCGCCGGTAGCCTCCCTGCCCGAAGCTGTCCCGCCCGCCCGTCATCACCAGCCCACCGCCCGCCTGCTCCACGTACGAGGCCAGCGCGTTCAATCCAGGCTCGCCCAGGGCGTTGGCGTCCACGTTCTCCAGCACCACCGACGCCACGCCATCCAGCGCATCCAACGAGACGGGGA
This sequence comes from Hyalangium minutum, assembly GCF_000737315.1. Taxonomy (GTDB): domain Bacteria; phylum Myxococcota; class Myxococcia; order Myxococcales; family Myxococcaceae; genus Hyalangium; species Hyalangium minutum. The sequence goes on along the minus strand of NZ_JMCB01000005.1, from coordinate 275,858 downwards.
AGGGCTCGCGCACCTCCAGCCGCATCCCCGCGGCCTCCAAGGCCTGGGCCAGGGCCCCCTTCGGCTGCCGGGTCAGCACCAGCACCCGGGGCGGGCCCTCGACGCGCAGCACCGCGCGGCCCTCGTCGTTCTCCACCACGCCATCTCCGGGTGCCTCCACCGTGAGCCGGTAGCTGGCCAGGCCCTCCTTCTCGATGAGATCCCGGAAGGGCAGCACGTTGTTGCCCGGCCGGAAGTCATAGGGCCCCTTCACCAGGAGCTGGCCGCTGCGCTCCAGCTTCACCGTGCCGGTGACGGCGCCCGAGGCGAACACCACGGCGGAGAACTGGAAGGGCTCGCGCACCGCCACCGCCGACGGCACATCCACCGAGACGACGGCCAGGTCCAGCGGCACCTCCTCGCGGGCCACCTGGCGGAAGTCCACGGCGATGCCTCGGGCCGCCAGCCTCCGGGCCGCTCCCCGGGCATCCGCTCCCGTGCTCCGCCCGTCCGACACCACGAGCACCCGGCCCGTGCGCTCCGCGGGAATCAGCGCGGCCGCCGCATCCAGCGCCGCCGAGAGATCCGAGGCATCCACATCCACCGGCCGCGAGAAGCCTCCAAAGGAGCCCGCGGCGCTCGGCGGCTGCTCCACCCGCGCCTCGCGTCCAAAGGTGATGACGCCCAGCCGGTCCCCTGGACGGCGTTGGGCCTCCAGCAGCTTCACCAGCTCCAGGGCGACACGGTCCGCGTCCAGTGGCATGGAGCGCGAGCGATCGACCACCACCACCACATCACTCCCCGCGTCGCGCAGCAGCAGTTCGGGCCCGGCGAGCGCGGCCACGGCGAGCACCAGCAGGCCCCACCGCAAGGGCATGGGCGGACCCGGGCGTGCCCCGCGCTTCCAGAGGAAGAGCCCGAGGGGCACGAGCAACACCAGCGCCTGAGGCAGGGAGAAGCTCATGAAGACGAGTGGCGGGCACTCTACTACGTCCAAGCCCCGTCGCCCCCATGGGGATCTGGCTTTCGAGCCACTGCCGGCGGTGGGCGCGGCACGAACACCCACCGCCGACGGCGGTGCGCTAGGGGTTCACCTTGATGATGATGGTGCCGTCCGGCTTCACGGTCACGTCGATCTTCGGGTTCTTCCTCGTGCCACCGACGACGGCCCGCAGCTGCTCGGGCTCGAGCTCGATCAGCGACTGGCCGTTGGTAATGCTCAGGGTGTCACGGGGGGCGAGGTTCTGGTTCTTGGGGTTGCTCATCGTGCGTCTCCTTGGACGACTTGGGGGTCATCGAGAAGGAGAGCCCCGGGCCCACCTGTGACGGCAGCCCCGGGTCATCCCGCTTGCTCCAGAGCCAGGCACGAGCAGCCGGACTCAGGACTTCTTCTTGCGGCTCCGGGCCGTGCGGGCCGCGGCCTGTGAGCGGACCCGGCGCGTCCCCGAGGTGCGCGTGGCGCGGGTGGCGCGTTGGGGCTTGGTGGCCTCCTCCTCCCGGTCCCGCGTGCGCTTCGCGGCCGCGAGGCTCTTCTTCAGGGCCTCCATCAGATTCGCCGGGGCGCTGTACTCCGGCTCGGCCGCAGGCGACGGGCGGATCTCCACGCCGCCCGCCTTCTGCTTCAGCACCTCTTCGAGCTGCTCGCGGTAGACGTCCCGGTACTTCTCGGGATCGAACGGAGCACTGAGCGACTCGATGAGCTGCTCAGCCGTGGCCAGCTCGCGTGCGTTCACCTTGGGCATGTGCGAGGGCATCCCGTCGATCTGCTCCAGCGGAAGCACCTCGTCCACGCTGTTCATCAACGAGAGCATCAACCCCGGCCCGTTGGGCCGCACGGCGCAGGTGTACTGCTTCGTCCTCAGCACCACGCGCCCCACGCCAATCCGCCCGGAGCTCTCCAGCGCCTGGCTCAGCAGTGCGTACGCACGCGCGGCGTTCGTCTCCGGCACCAGGTGATAGTGGGCGTCATAGAAGAGCGGGTGGATGTCATTCGAGGGAACGAAGTCCTCGATATCGATGGCGTAGGTGCCCTTGGGCGCCAGCGCCTTGAGCTCCTCGGGCGTGATGGTGACGTAGACGCCCTTGCTGATCTCGTAGCCTTTGATGATCTCGTCGTAGGGGACCTCGGTGCCCTCGGCTTCGCAGATGCGCCGCTCGCGGATGCGTGCCTTGTCCTTGGCGTGGAGCTGATGGAAGCGCACGTCCCGCGGAGAGACCGCCCGGTACATCCGGATCGGAACGTTCACGAGACCAAAGTTGACCGAGCCCTTCCACATCGGGCGCGCCATTCGACACCTCCTTGGAATCGCGCCGGAGGCCAGAAAATCGGCCTCGGCTGCGACGGCGATGTCTGGAAGTTCGATCCGGCGGGGCGTCGCGGCAAACCGCGCCACGGCTCCGCCGATCGGCGGGCAGACGACTCTGATCAACGGATCTTGGAGCCCTGATCGACGGATCTCACTGAACTTCGGTTCCGGTCCCCTACCCCAACAACCCTTGGAGGCTGAGGTCCAGACGGCTCTGCACCAGCTCGAGCAGGCTCTCCACTTCCGTGCCGCCCAGGTTCAGCCGCGAGGCCAGATCCTTGCGCGTGAGCTCCATCAGCCGCTCGCGGGCCTGCGCCACCCGGCGCGCCACGCCCGAGCGGGACTCGCCGTACATCGCCGAGAGCCGGTCCATGGTGAGGCCGTGGAGGTGGTGCAGGCGCAGCAGGGCGCGATCCTTATCGGAGAGCGCCACCAGGGCGTTGCGGAGCGCCTCGGTGAGGGCCTGTCGGGTGTCCTCGCGGAGCAGCTCGCGCTCCGGATCACTCGAGGCCAGCATCCGGGCGAGCACCTCGGGCGGCTCGTCGAAGAGCACCTGGCGCCCTTGCTGGTGCGCCAGCTCGCCCACGATGCGCGTGGCGATGATGCGCACCCATGCCAGGAGCGGCCCCCGGCCCGAGTAGTCAGCGATGCGAGGCGGCGCGTCGCCTCGGCCCACCAGCAGCCGCTGGCGGAGCTCCTGCAGGACATCATCCACGGTGAAGTCCGCGAGCTGTCCCAGCCGCGAGGGGACTCGCCGGAGGATGTGCTGCTCGAAGGCTTGGAGCCCACGAGGCTCTCCGTCAGAGCAAGCACAAGCCAGGTAGAGATCCGCGGCGTGGAGCGAACGCAGTGCCTCCCCCGAACCCTCGGGCATGTGCCGGGCCAGGTGCTTCACGAAGCGCTCCGGGCTCAGCGGCACCGACGGCCACTGGGCCTGTCCCGCCGCGTGGTGCCCTCGCAGCAGGGCCTCCAGTCCCTCCACAAGGTCCAGCGCGGCGCGCCGCTCCGGGGACACGTGGGTCCTCATGAGCGCCGAGAGGGCACCCCGGTCTCCTGACTCGCTCATGGGCCCTCTCCCCGCCGCTGCCAGGCCAGCACGTGCTTCAGCTCCACGCGGGCGCGGAGCCCCAGGCTCTCCATGCGCTCGCGCGCCTCCTCGGCCAGCGCCGCCGCACGCGTGCGATCTGGCGCACGCCGCTGCTCACCGAGCGCCCGGGCCAGCAGAAAAGCAGCCCAGGCCTCATCGAGTGGATCCCTCGGGGCACTCGCGTGGAGCTGCCGGGCCCGCTCCAGCAACGGCACGGCCTGCTCCGGCTCGCCCAGGGCCAGGTGCCCCTCCGCGAGGCAGGCGAGATCCAGCGCGACGTCCGGGGCATTGGCGCCCTGCACCCGCTCATCCACGGCCAGGGCCCTCTGGCAGTGCTCCAGCGCATTGCGCGGTGCACTCGTGGCCACCTCGAGACGCGCCATCGGCCGCAGCGCCTGGGTGACCGAGGAGGCATCGGGTCCCCCCTCCTTCTCCCAGAGCTGCAGGGCACGCGTCAGCTCTTTCCGGGCCTCGGCGTAGCGGCCCTCGCGCAGATCAATGATGCCCAGAGAGGTCAGCAGCGGAGCGGCACGCGACGTGTCCGGCCCCAGCGCCCGCTGAACGCGCTCCAGCGCCTGCTGGTGGTAGGCACGGGCCTCGTCCAGCCGCTGCGAGTCGAAGGCCACCATCCCCAGCTCACTGATGGCGCTGGCCGTGTTGGGATGATCCGGTCCCTTGCTCTTCTCGGAGATGGCCAGGGCACGCTCCAGGTTCTTCTTGGCCTCATCCAAGCGCCCCATGCTGCGAAGCACCGAGGCGAGGTTGATGAGCGGGGCGGCGAAGCTGGGATGGTCCGGCGGGCGCGAGGCCTCCAGCAGCGCCAGGGCACGGCGCCACGTGGCGATCGCCTCCTCCCGCCGCCCCAGCGCGAGCAGCTCGATGGCGATGTTGTTGAGGCTGAGCGCCTGCGCAGGGTGCTCGGGTCCCCAGAGGCGCTCACGCACCGCCTGGGACTGTCGATAGAGCTCCAGCGCCTCCGTGGGGCGGTTCTGCCGGCTGCGGACGCGGCCCAGGCCCGAGAGGAAGTAGGCCGTGCGCGAGCTTTCCGGGCCTGCATCCGCCTTTCGCGACAGCACCAGGCCCTGGGAGTACTCCGCGTCCGCCTCCTCCAGCTTGCCCTGCACCAGCAGCATCCCTCCCATCCTCAGGTGGAGATCAATGGCGATGGCGGGGAAGCGATCCCGGCCCAGGCGCTCCACCGCGGCCTCGGCGTGCTGGACGATGCGCTCCACCTCGCTGGCGCGCGCCTGCTGATCCCCCACCACCCAGACGAGCATGTTCCACACGCGGGCCACCGTCTCGTCATCCCGCCCGGCCTCGGCGGCCCAGAGGGCCTTGTAGAGGCTCTCCTCCGCCTCCTTGAGCTTACCGGCGAGCGCGTGGACCTGGCCATTCAGCAGGAGCACCTCCGCCTCCAGCGGGCGGTAGTCCAGCCCCTGGATGTCCTTCAGCAGCGCCTTGGTCAGCTCGATGCCCTCGGTGTGCCGGCCCGCGTCCATGCGGGCCCGGGCCTCGGCCAGCCTGCGCCGTGCCTCGTCCACACGAGGGCGGAGCGCATCCGGCGGCTGCGGCCGGGTGGACAGCGCCGGTGCCTCCTTGCACCCTGCGAGCCCATCGAGCGAGGCCAGCAGCTGCTGCGAGTTCTGCACCGCCTGCGCGTCCGCCTTCTCCAGCAGTCCGGTGACGGCGGCGAGCTGCCACAGCCGGCTGTCCAGGCACGCGGCCGTCTGCCACGCGGTGTCCGCCTTGCTGCCCTCCGTCGCGAGGCAAGCCTCGGTGCGCAGCTCGCGCCACTGGGCGGCATGGGCTTCCAGCGCCGCGGAGAACTTCTCCCAGGCCGCGGGGGCGTAAGCCGTGCCGGTGGCGAGAAAGGCCGCATGCACCCGCTCGCGACGCTCGGGGCTCCAGGCCGCGGCGAGCTTGTCCGCCTCCTGCGCGCAGCGCACCTCGCGCCGGTGAGAGAGCACATAGCCCGCGGGCACTCCCAGCAGGCCCACCGCGACCCCCGCGGCGGCCAGCCACGTGCGCACCCTCATGGAGCGCGGGGTGAGCGCCTCCAACAGGGTATCCATGGAGGGGAACCGCTCCTCGGGCCTGGCACGGAGCCCTCGCAGCACCGCGCGGCGGACCGAGGCCGGAACCTTCGACTCGCGAGGAATCGGCCGCACCTTCCCCTCGCTCACGTTCCGGGTCAGCGCCTCGACACCGTGCCCCTCGAAGGGCCGCGCACGGAAGAGGGCCTCGAAGAGAGCCACACAGAAGCTGAACTGATCCGAGAGCGCATCTATCCCCTGTCCGAGGAGCTGCTCCGGAGACATATAGGCCGGCGTTCCCGCCAGCAGGCGGCCTCCCGAGCTCGAGGAGACGAGCCCTCCGACGGAGACCTCGCGTGGCGCGGTGCCGCCCTCGGACAAACCCGCACGGTTGGAGGGCCGCGCCAGCCCGAAGTCCGTCACCCGCGCCCGTCCATCCTTGCCAAGGAGCACATTGGCGGGCTTGAAGTCGCGGTGCACCAGGCCCGCCGCGTGCGCGGCCGTCAGTCCCCGTCCGGCATCGAGGAACACGCGCAGCACCTCGCGCCAGGGGCGAGGCTCGGCCATCCAGCGCTCGAGCGAGGTGCCCTCCACCAGCTCCAGGGCCAGGAAGACGACATCGCCCGCCGTGCCCACGTCATGCACGGCGACGACGTTCGGGTGAGAGAGGCGGGCCAGCGACTGGGCCTCGAGCAGCAGCCTCCGCCGCAGCTCTTCCAACTGGCGTCCCCGAGGGCGCAGCAGCTTGAGGGCCACCTGGCGATCCAGCTCTGGATCATAGGCCGCGTACACCACGCCCATGGCTCCATGGCCGATCCGCTCGAGCACCACGTAGCGAGAGAGGGTGGCCCCACGGGCCAGCGCGGCGCCTCCGTCCGAGACCTCGTGCGCCACATCCGAGGCTGTCCCCGTCTCCGCCGCCGCCGCCAACGCCCGCTGACAGCTGGTACACCCCTCCACGTGAGCGAGGATGGCAACCCTCTGCTCCTCCGGGAGCAGGCCCCCGTAGAAGTTGCTCAGCGCATTCTCATCGGGGCAGCCCATGTTTGCGCTCACGCTAGCAAGAGCCCCATTTTCCCAAGCATTGCCATTTCATCGGAAATTCGAGTTCCCTTGGCCCTCACTGCAACCCGATGAAACTCCAGGGATTTTAGGAACATCCGGACAATAATCGTCTTTTTACGATTTTTTTGGGATGGCTGGGAAGTCGGCCCCTCATAATGAGCGATGAGAGCCGACCCTTCGCACCCTTCCAACGCAGTCTCGTCCGACCGCCTCCGATCACTCGGGGGCGTGCTCGTCGCATTGGGAGCCGCGGCCTTGCTCCTCGGCGTGGGGGTGATCTTCAGTGGCCCCTCCGCAGCCGAGAGCCAGAGCGAGCAGCACCTGGCCGCAGTCTCCGGCTCCCAGTCCGGGGGCGCGTCTCAGACGGGCGGCGCCGGGCACACCCGCCAGGGCGGCGTCGGCCAGTCCCAGGAGAAGGCTCCCCGCTTCAACGGCACCACCTGCTGGGAGGACCTGGAGCGCTTCAACGACAACGTCACCCTCGGGACGTTCCGCGAGTGGGCCGCCCCCCTGCTGGCCTCGAAGGATCCGCTCGTCCTCGAGTACCTCAAGGGGCGTCTGGCCGAGATCATCGGCGATGACGCGGGCCGCGCAACGGAAGTGCTGGGCTGGGCGCGCGAGGCCTCGCCCGCGGAGTTCAAGCTGCTCATGGGCGGCCTGCGCCAGTCCCAGGCCCTGCCCAAGCTCACCGCGCAGCTTACGGACCTGGGTCTTGACGAGAAGCTCGACCTCGGGCGGCGCGCGGGGTTCCTGGATGAGTTGCAGCACATGCCCCGGCTCGAGCCAGCGGCACTCGACAAGCTGGCCCACTTCGCCAAGGACGCCTCCTCGGCCGAAGCCGGCTGGGTCACCACGCGCGCCATCGGCCGAGTGATGCAGGAGGACTTCAAGCGAACCGGCAACGCCAGGCCCTACCTCGACAAGCTCCTCACCATCGGCACCGAGTCGCTGGATGAGCAGGTCCGCTACCTCGCGCTCGAGATGGAGATGCACGCCGAGGTGCCGCTCAACAAGCAGGACACGGACCGGCTGGCGAAGTTGCTGGCCACCGAGGGCAGCGAGGACGTCCGCCAGGTGGCCGCGCACGACCTGTCCCTGTCCGAGGACAAGACCCGGGTGCTGGAGCTCTTCACCCAGAACTTCGAGACCGAGAAGGACATCTGTGTCCGCTGGGCCCTCTTCCGCTTCGCCGCCCGCACCGCCGGCAAGGATGCGCTCCCGGCCATGGCGAACATGGCGATCATCGACCCGCGCTTCCAGGGCAACTACCGGGACTTCGAGCGGCTCTACGCCAGCGGCATCGTCGACTTCGGCCGGATCTGGTTCTCCCTGCCGACGGACGATCCCTTCGGCTGCCTCGACCGCCACGAGGAATAGCGTCCGGAGCTCTCCCCATGACCCGCCTCTTCCCTCGCATGAATGTGCTCCCCACCCTGGCCCTCACCGTCGGCCTCCTCGCTCCGGCGCTGGCCCTGGCCGAGCCGCCGGCCTCCTCGTCCGAGGCTCCCACCCTCAAGGCCGGCACCTGCTCGGTCGAGGGATTGATGGGCTCCATCCGCCGTGGGCTCGGCTCGAAGTCCGAGGCCTACAAGCTCTACCTGCGCACGCTCCTGCGCGAGTCCGCCGTCAACCTGCCCCTCCCCGAGCTCCAGGCCGCCTTCGAGCGCGAGTACGACCCCGTCATGGTCGAGCACCTCGCGGCGGCCCTGGTGGCGCGCACCGAACGGGGCCTGGAGGACGAGGCGATGCAGGCCGTCGCGAAGCGCGCCCTGGAGGACAGGGACCCGAGCCTTCGCGCCGCCACGATCCGCGCGCTGCGGCGCACCGGCGCCCTGGAGCGCACGGGGGACATGTACGAGCGGCTGGTGAGAGATCCCTCGCCCGAGGTGCGCCAAGAGGCCGCGACCAACCTCGTCGAGGACAACCGGCATGTCTACGGCGGGCGCGACGCCCGGGCGGCGGACACCGCCGTGGCCGCGGCGGCGGCGGTGGCCTCCTCGGACCCGAAGGTGACGACGCAGATCCTCGGTCAGCTCATGACGGGGGAGATCAGCGCCGGGTCCGCCCGCACGCTCGAGCAGTTGCTGCGCAGCGACTCCGCGGAGATTCGCGCGGCGGCCTCCACCGCGCTCGGAGGCGTGCCCGTGGCGGAGATGACCAACGCCCGGCAGGCGCTGCTCGGCATGTACCGCGGCGAGCAGGACACGGCCGTGCGCAAGTCCATCCTCCAGAGCATCGCCCAGCTCGGCTTCGCCGGCGCGGTGCCCGAGCTCCAGCGGTTGCGCGGCGTCGACCCGAGCCTCGCGCCGGAGATCGACTCCTGGATTCGAGTCCTCAACATGAACCTTCAGGATTGGAGCCTGATCCAGAGGGAGAAGCAGCGGTTGCAGCAGGCTCGGTAGTACCCCTCCCCCCGGGGGCCGGACTTCCGGCCCGAGAGGAACAACGATGCGCAAGACGATGAAGACAACGATGGCAGTGCTGGCCTCCCTGGCGTTCATCCCCGCGGTCGCGATCGCGTCGTACCGGGTGGGCTCGCCCTTCCCGGGCGATGTGACGGCCACCACCTATTACTCGAGCGGCACGTTCCACGGCGCGGTGGACATCTCCAGCCGCAACGCTTGCGGCTACTGGGGTGTCGAGACGGGCGTGGTGGGTTCGATGTCCTGGAACGTCACCATCCGCACCACCGCCGTCGTGTGCTACGGCAACGGCAGCGGCAACCAGAACGAGGTGAAGCACACCTTCGCGAATGACTACGTCATCCGCCAGTGGCACTTCCTCAAGGAGCCCACCTCGGTCGACAAGACCTGCGACCGCTGCCAGATTGGCGACGAGGGCGGCACGGGCAACGTCACCGGCCCCCACACCCACATGCAGTACGACCGCTACGGCACGAACAACACCTCCTGGTACTCCAGCTACACCTCCAAGGGTGAGTTCCTCGACCGCGGCGAGACCGTCGGCTACATCCAGTAGTCGGAGCCACTGAGACCGGAGCCTATGCCTCGGGAGGGTGTGGTAAGCCGCCGGGGCATGGGCTTCTTCGATCGAATCTTGGGAAGGCAGAAGACGGAAGCGGCTCCGCGTCGTGAGACGCCGTTGAGCCTCCAGCTCCTGCTTCCCCGCCCGCTGCGGCTGGACGTGAATGTGCTGTCGCGGACGCTCCAGGGGTTTCACCCCTCGCTCTCCGGCGCGCGCTTCGAGTTCGACCGGCAGGCGAGCACCACGATGGGCGCCGAGGTCGGCGTGGCGCGGTGGGGCAAGCACGGGGTGCAGGTGGTGGTGTTCAGCAAGCCGATGCCGGGGGCGGTGGTGGAGCTGTGCGTGGGGCCAGCGCACTTCGGGGCCGACTTGAAGGAACAGGCCCGGGCGCATGCGGCGCACGCGCTGCTGTTCTACGCGGGGGAGGAGCCGGACCGGCTGGAACAGTTCGTGGCACTGGGGCTGGTGGCGGTGGCGCTGGCGAAGGAGGGGGCGCTGGTGGTGCTGAACGAGAGCGCGCACACCTCGTTCCCGGCGCAGGCGTTGATTCCAGAGGAGGGAGAGGACCTGCTGGAACTGCTGCGGACGATGCCGCTCACGGCGCTCTACGTAGGCTTCGTAAAGCTGGAAGTGGAGGGGGAGGCGGGGGTGTGGATGCGGACATATGGAGCGCCGATGCTGGGGCTGCCGGAGCTGGCCTGGCACGCGCGGAGCCACGCCGAGGGAGAAGAGACGTTCGGGATGTTCTCCGGCCTGCTGGATTATCTGCGGACGTCCGGGCGGAGCTTCTCGGACGGGCACACGGCGGAGTGGAACGGCCGCCACGTGAAGCTCCGACTGCCGCGCGGCAGGGAGACGAAGTTCCTCGACACTGAGGGCCAGTTGTTCGTGCTGGAGCCCCAGAAGTGAACGGCCTGATGAGACTGAGCTTCAACGCTCCGGTTCTACGGGACTCACGGGAGCAGAGGTCGGCTCTCGTTTGGAAGGGAAAATCGGCGTGTAGCAGGACTGCTCGAACTCAACGCCGTTTTTGACGCCTTTGCAGTCCTCCAAGTCACTCACCTCCACTCTCAGCCAACACCCTCCGTTGATCGAATACTGCCCCTTCCGGCAGCGGCCGTTGAGATCAGGCCTGAGCTGGCCTGGGAAAGGCTTGGGCGGCGCTTCGACCGCAACACCCTTGCCCATCGGAGACTGCTCACCAGAGGAGACAGCGGACACTGCGGTGTCCCCTACGTGGGTGACTCCTCCATCGCGCTGCTCCCCCGAGCGCGTGCCGCGAGCAACAGGTACTCCCTCCTGGGAACTCAGGGACTCCCGCTGCTGCAGCCATAACAACAGGACCGCCAGGGCCGTCGCCGCCATCAAGGCGAACCCAGACAGGCCCTGTGCCCTCAACACCTCGCGCTCACCACGCAGCGCGGTCTTGGCGCCTGCCACTGCCTGCTGACGATGGACCGTTGCTCTCTTGGTGGCGTCCGCGTCCACCGCCGCGAGCACCGCCTTCCTGTTTCTTCGCCGCAAGCGATGCCCGAGCCGCTCGACGTCGGTCGCCTCCCCGTGGGACCATGCAGAGGACTGCGGCGTCTCCCACTGGAACAAGCCTTCGCCCGACACGGAACGGACCTGCGCGGCGCTCTGCTCCATTACCTCCGCCAACTCCTGGGCGGTTCCCCGCTTCTTCGGGTTCAGCGACAGCATGCGTTGGATGACGGCATCCAGTTCGGGGCCCACTCGGGAATTCACCTCGCTTGGCGGCCGAGGCCCACTGCCCCCAGGTTGCCAGCACTGGCCCTCTTCGCTGCTCGCATCCGTGAAGGGCGGATACTCGTCTGTCACCAACCGGTAGGCCATGACACCCAAGGCGAACACATCATCGGCGGGCCCGGCAACATATCGCTCGTGCGGCTTCCTCCAGGGGTTTCTGCTGGCGGCCCACGCCTCAGGGCTGCGGTAGGGCGGAGTTCCTGGCGGCAGGCGGGAGGCGGTCAACCGCTCTGCTCCCACGTAATCCCCCGCTCCGAAGTCCATCAGGAAGAGCCATTCATCCACGGGCCGAACCAGGACATTGTCGCCCTTGACGTCCCGGTGCACTCCCCCCGCCTCATGCGTAGCTTGCAGGGCCCGAGCGGCCTGAGCCAACAACCGCAGCACCTGCCTCGTGTCCGGGTTGCGGCGCTCGGCCCACGCGTAGAGTGGCTCACCATCGATGCGCTCCATCACGATGAACGGATGGTGGAAGCCGTTCGGATGCCGCCACTCTCCGCTGTCGAGCAGGCGCGGTACATTCGGATGACGCGTCCGCCTCAGCATCTCTGCTTCCCTCTTGAAGCGAGGATCCCTGGGGTGGAGGGCCATCTTGAGGGCAGCATCTCCCGCTTCCTCGTGGCCCACCCGCTCAGCGCGGTACACGGCGCCGTAAGCCCCGATACCCCGTCCCCCCTTCAGCCGCCAGGGTCCAACCCTCGTCCCATGCGGAAGGCTCCTCACGTCCGCATCCGCATCGAGCAGCGGCACGTCCATCTTTCGCTCCCTGCAGGCTGAGCTTCCTCTGCAGGGATAGAACCTACCTCATGGGTCGGCTGCCGCACACACGATCCCCCAGGTCCAGAGTGCTACCAGACCGCTGCAGGGCTCCAGTTGACTCCCTTTCCCAAGAGCCTGAAGCGAGGTGGTCTACTTGTCAGACAGGTTCTTGAGACCAGCGCCCGGCAACAGCGGCAGTTCCCCCACAAGACGCATTGCAACCCGCCGGAGCTTCTCTCGTGAGTGACCAGTGAGGGCCATCTGTTCGTGCTGGAGCCCGGGTAGGCGGTTCTCGAGGCGCAGGCTTATCCGCGCACTCCTCGCTACTTCCGCCGTGTGACGTAGAAGTCCGCCAACAGCGCTCCCAGCAACACCAGCAGGGGCCAGCGCGCCCGGCTCGATGAGCCCGTGCTGCTCTCCTCTTTCTCCGCCGCAGTGGCCTCCCGCTCGCCGCTGCTCCTCGCGCGCAGATCCGACTCGCGTGCGTCCAGCGCCAGCACCTCCGTCGCGTCCACCGGCTCTCCATCCCGCTCCAGCGTGTAGCGGCCCGGCACGGGCGGCGCAGGCAGGGTCAACGAGCCCGCTCCGAAGACTGGCTTCTCTCCCAGCGGGCCCTCCAGCGTGTAGCGCGCCCCTGGCTGCGTCACCACCGGCAGGGGCTCTCCCAGCGTCAGATGCCTGCGCGGGAATCCCTCCCGCGTGCGCTGGGCCTCGCGCAGCAGGTTGCCCAGCAGCACGGGCCACGCGGGCGTGCGCTGCAGATTCGAACGCGACAGTTCCAGGTTGACGTGCACCCGCCCGTCCTCCTCGGCCAGCAGCACCGCGTCCCCCGCCGTGATGAGCGCCCGGCCCGGTGGATTGTCTCCCGCCGTCCACCGCACACCCGCGAGCTGCACGTCGTCCAGCAGCGGGTGCCCCTTCTCCGAGAAGAACGGCCCCAGGAATGTCCGCAGCGTGCCCCCCGCCCCCACCGTCACTCTCGCGGTCGTGCCCCTCGGCCCCACGATCAGCGCGCCCTCCCCGGCCGCCGTCTCCACATCGGGTGCCACCGATAGGAAGCGCTCCAGCGCCTGCTTCGTCCGCGGCTCCAGTCCCTCCGCCAGCGCCACACGCACCCGACGCACCGCCGAGGGCACCAGCCGAGCCTGCCCATCCTCCGGCAGCGCGTCGTCCGGCAACATCACCTCCACATCGCCCGCGTTCTCAAAGGTGAAGCGCACAGTCGCCGCACCTTCCGTGGGCAGCCGCACCACCTCGCGCTGCTCGGTCCCCTCCTTCGCTCCCGGCCCCGGCTGCGCGCGTACCCGCACCTCCACCGAGTCCGGCCCGCCAAACCGTGCCACCCGCAGCGTCACCGTCGCCTTCGTGCCCTCGTCCCGCCGCTGCGCCGACACGAGCGCCACGTTGTCCCGAACCGTCCCCAGCGCCGTCCACCGCACCGCCGGAGGCACCACCGCACCCTCGGCTGGCAGCACGTCCGTGAAGAAGTGCACCCGACGTCCCGGCCCCGCCAGTTCCTGCGCCCACAGCAGCGTGGCCGTCACGTCGTGGTCCGCCCCCAGCGCCTGAAAGGACTCCAACGCTCCCAGCGCCCGCGAGGGCTCCGCCTCCGGGCCCGCGATCGCCCGAGGCACCGAGCCGCTCGCCAGCACCGTCACCCGCGTGGCGCGCTCCTCCTCCACCCGCCTGGCCGCCTCCCGGCGTACCCGCTCCAGCACCGTCACCCCATCCGCCCCTCGCGCCGACAACGAGAGGCTCCCATCCACCACCAGCACCACGTGCCGCGCCCGCGTGTCCTCGCTGAAGCGCACGTCCGCCAGGAACAGCGCCGCCGCCACCACCGCCAGCGCCTCCAGCAGCAGCGAGGACTCCCGCGTGAAGCGCTCGAAGCGCGGACCCGCCTCCGCGCGTGGCCGAGGCGTGCGCCACAGGAACAGCGCGCTCACCGTCACCGGCTTCTGCCGCCGCCGCAGGAAGTACGCCGCCGCCAGTGGCACCAACGCCCCCAGCGCCAGCAGCCCCCATGGGAAGCCAAAGCTCACGCCGCTCCTCCCGATACGAAGAGCGGCCGCAGCGGGCCTCGCACCAGCGTGCTCAGCCGCTCCGGTGCGGGCGCTGTCACCAGGGTCGCCCTCGCCCGAGCCGCTGCAGCCCGCAGCGCGCGCTGGTGCTCGGCGAAGCGGCGTGCGTAGGCGGCCAGCACGTCCTCGGTCAGCAGTTCCTCCAACGCCGCGCCGCTCTCCGCGTCCACCAGCCGCGCCCCCTCGCCTCCCGTGGGATCCAGGTCCTCCGCGTCCAGCACCTGCACCACGAACAGCGCCGAGGCCCCTCGCGCCAGCCGAGCCATCAGCCCAGACAAGTCCGCCTCGAAGAGGAAGTCGCTCACCACCACCCGCAGGCCACACGGCCGCAGCGGCGGCATCCTCCCGAGTGCGGCTCCCAGATCATCCTTCGCATCGAACGCCGACGCCCGCAGCGCCGAGCGGCACACCTGCCCCTGTGTCCGCTCCGGCCGGGCGCTCGTGGTGAGCAGCGTGGGCGTCAGTCCCTGCAGCGCCGCCACCTCCACCGCCAGCAGCGCCACCTCCCGCGCTCGCGCCTCCTTCGCCGGGCTCAACGCCATGGAGCGCGACGCATCCACCAGCACCTCTACTCGCGGAGACACCTCGTCCTGCCGCACCCGGAGGATGATCTCCCCCGTCCGCGCCACCGCGTTCCAGTCCACCTGCCGCAGGTCATCCCCAGGCTGGTACACCCGGAAGTCGTGCAGTTCCAACGAGGAGCCCGCGGACGAGGCGCGCACCTCGCCTACCCGCCCCCGGTGAGGCACCCGAGGCAGCGCCAGCGCCAACCCCGGCGCCAGCCGAGCCACCTCGCTCTCGTCCGCCGCGCTCACGAGGTGTGGACCCGCTGCTCTCGCTCGATCAGGGTGCGATCCGCAGCGAAGGCGGCGAGCGCGGCCACCCCGCAGACGAAGCACAGCAACTCCACCGTCATCTTCGGCAGATCTGTCCCGTAGTCGTGCTGCCCGAAGTTCACCAGGCCCACGATGGGGTTGAGCAGGTTGATGAGGCCGTTGTCCGCAGGCTCGTCCACCAGCAGCGCCAACAGCGGCGGCAGCACCGCGCCCAGGCCCGCCAGCGATATGAACAGCACCCGCACCGCCGCCGGAGAGCTCAACCGATCCGAGCGCGGCATCTTCGCCACCAGGATGGCCACCGCGAAGTAGAGGACGGGGTATGCAGCCGCCGCCAGGGTGACGTAGATCAACGAGCGCCAGTTGCTCTGCACGTCATCCGAGCTCAGCCCCAAGAGCGCGCAGAAGATGGACCAGCCCGCGATCAGCAACACCATGAGCCGGAAGCCGCGCACCGCCCCAGGCCGCAGCAGACTCCAGGGCCGCGTCGACGACCGCAGCGCCCGCGCCTGTCCATCCACGTCCGAGACCACGAAGAGCCCGCACAGCGTCAGGTGCATGCACCCGGCCACGCCAGCTATCACCGCGACCTCGCGCTCATGTGACTGATTCGCCCACAGTCCCACCACGATCGCCGCGCTCACCAGCACCTGAATGATGAGCGCCCGCCGAGGCCCTCGGGAGTAGTCCTCCGTCACCAGCGACAGCCGCGCCGCCGCCGCCTCGAACAGCAGCCACCCATAGCTGAGCATCAGCCACAGCGCGACGCCGATGACGGAGAAGAACTCGCGCTCGCGCATCAGCCGCGAGCCGCCCTCGCTGAGCGCGAACGCCCCGCCCAGCCCCTGCGCCACGCCGCTGGCCAGCAGGCCCAGCACCAGGAAGTGCACGAACGCCCGCCCCAGCCGCGCGTCCGCCAGCGTCGCCGCGCACACCCCGAGCACCGTGAGGAACACCAGCCACGCTGCCCCTAGCACCAGCACCAGGAGGATGGTCGGCAGGTCGATGCCGTTGAGGTAGTAGCTGAACAGCAGGAAGGGCCCCACTGCCGAGGCGTACAGCGCCGCCTGCGCCAGGAAGGATGTCACCTTGCCCCGCAGGATGCGCCGGGGCCCCAGCCCCGTGAGCGCCAGCAACACCCACGTCTCGTCCTCGCGCTCGCGCGCCAGCGAGCGGTACGCGCTGTACGGAATGACGAAGAAGTGCACCAGCCCCAGGCACACGAAGTAGGTGAAGAAGTACGTGTTCCCGCGCGCCCGGTACCCACCGTCCTTCACGTCCGCGTACGCCATCAGCGACAGCAGCACGCACGCCAGCAACATCAGCCCGAAGCACACCCAGAACATGCGGGTGCGCAGGCCCTGGCGGATCTCCTTCACCACCAGGGGGTTGATGCGGTCTCCCAGCCGCTCGCTGAGCGAGCCCTTGGCCCCCACGGTCTCCACGGGCGCGCTCACGCGACCCTCCCCTTCGTCACCGTCATGAAGGCATCCTCGAGGTTCAGCTCCCGGTGGCTGAAGGCGCAGACCGGCACCCCCGCCGTCACCAGCGCCGCCAGCAGCCGCGCAGCCGCCTCATCCATTTGGGTCCGCGTCGCGCCC
This sequence comes from Hyalangium minutum, assembly GCF_000737315.1. Classification (GTDB taxonomy): domain Bacteria; phylum Myxococcota; class Myxococcia; order Myxococcales; family Myxococcaceae; genus Hyalangium; species Hyalangium minutum. Next base: position 259,359 of record NZ_JMCB01000005.1, on the reverse strand, counting down.
GCCTCCAGTTCCAGCCGCACGCGCAGCTGCCCAGGCTCTCGCGACACCTGCCCCACCCGAGGCTGCTCCAGCACCACCCGCTCGGCGCGCTCGTAGGCCGCCTCGCCCTCCGCGCCCACCGCCAGCCGGATCGTCAGCTCCGTGCCGGCCCCCGTCTGGCTCTGCGCCAGCAGGTCCGCCACCTTGCCCGTGGCCAGCAGCTTGCCCTGCTCGATGATGGCGCACGTATCGCAGATCTCCGCCAGCTCCGTGAGGATGTGGCTGGAGATGAGGACCGCCTTGCCCTGATCCGCCAGGGCCCGCAGCAGCTCGCGCAGCTCGATGCGGGCGCGCGGATCCAGGCCGTCCGCCGGCTCGTCCAGGATGAGCAGCTTGGGGTCATGCAGCAGCGTCCGCCCGAGCGCCACGCGCTGCCGCATGCCCTTGGACAGCGCGCTGGTGAGCTTGTCCTTCAGTGGAACCAGCCCCGTGAACTCCATCACCGAATCCACCCGCTTCTTCCGCGCCGCACCCTTCAGGCCGTATGCCCGGGCGAAGAAGTCGAGGAACTCCCACACGGTGACGTCGTCATAAGTGCCGTAGCGGTCCGGCATGTAGCCGATCAGCGGCCGGGCCTTGTCCGGCGTGTCCACCACGGACTGCCCATCCAGCAGCACCTCGCCCGCACTGGGCGTGTCCAGCGTGGCGATGATGCGCATGGTGGTGCTCTTGCCCGCGCCGTTGGGCCCGATGAAGCCCAGGATGGTGCCCGCCGCCAGCTCGAACGTCACGTCATCTACCGCGCGCAGCGAGCCAAAGTCGCGCCGCAGCCCCTTCACCTGCAACAGGCTCATCGCCGCACCTCCTGCTGTCTCGCGCTCCTCATGGCGCATCCACCTGCCCGCGCACGTAGTGGAGCCCTTCGTGCAGCTCCACCTTCATGCCCGCCAGCGGCCCGTAGCCCATGCCCTTGAGCCGCACCACGAAGCCCCTCTCCCCGAGCGGCGCGTAGAACTCCACGCCGACCTTCGTCACCCGGCGCTTCACCGGGGTGGGTGCGTCCACGATCTCCAGGATGTTTCGCTCCTGCGCCTCGCGCCGTTCCTTCTCGCTCCCGCTCTCCGAGGTGACCTCGATGGCCACGGCCTCGGCGCCATCGGCGAGCTCGGGCACCCAGTAGCTCTGCTGCCCGTACCGGAGGTAGCCCCGCTGGATGGGAGCCCCCAGCGCGTTCTGCACCTTCACGGTGTTCCCCTCGCGGCGCACCGCGAGCCGAGCCCGCGAAGGAGCCACCGCCACCTCGCCCCACTCCACATAGGTGCGCGCCGGGAGGAAGCCCTCCGCCTCCATGCCTCCGCCCGTCCAGTTCACGTCGACGAGCCAGTCGTCCATCTCCGCGGGCGCCATCAACACGCTGTGGGACGGGAGCCGCACCGTTCTGGCCGCGAGGTTGGCGTAGTAGCCCCCCACCACCGCCGTCACGGCCCGGTCTCTCGGCCGGTCCAGCCAGGTGTAGCTGTAGCGCGAGGCGTGGGTGACGAAGCCGTCCACCAGCAACGAGTTGCCGACGATGACCAGGCAGGTGACCAGCGACACGGCGGGCACGCCGATCAGCAGCGCCACGGGGCCCTTGCGTCGCGCAAGGATGAGCCCGCCCGGCCCCACCGCCAGTGAGAACAGGAAGATGAAGAAGAGGAAGCGGCCCAGCGGCACCAGGGCATTGGGCAGCAGCGGCGTCTCACCGCCGTTCAGCGCGAAGCGGTTGTTCTCCCAGCGCGGCGGCGGCCCTATCGGGTCCACCGGAGGCTTGCTGTCCTGATCCACCAATAGCGCCGCGTTGCCGCAGTCCCTCGCTCCGGACTGGCACAGGTACACCTGGCCGAAGCCGTAGTCGTTCCACGTGTCGCGCTGGGGTTCCAGGTTGAGCAGCGGCAGGCGCTGCGGCAGGTCGCGCGGAGGCAGGGCTATCAGCAGAGAGCCCCCCGCCGCGGCGTAGCTCTCCAGCGCCGCCCACACATCCGAGGGCACCGAGGCCACTTCCTCGGTCACCAGCACCACGGGGAAGCCCACGTAGGCGGCCAGCTCCCGGGGCGCGTCCTGCACGGGCACGAAGCGGACATCCACCTCGGCGGGCTTGGGGTCCTCAACGCGGTGAATCCCGGTCACCGCCTCGAAGGCCTTGGAGGAGCCGAGCACCAGGGCCGTGGGCGTGTTGCCCTCATCCAGGTACACGCCCGTGTTGCGGGAACGGATGCCAGGCCCATCCACGGTGAACATGCCGGACGCGACGGGCGCGGGAACGAGCAGGTGCGTGGTGAGCCGCTGTCGCGCGCCCAGCTCCACCACACGCTCCGTGGTGGAGGAGCCCGAGCTGTACCCCTGGAAGCGGAGGCGCACCGGCCTGGGCACGTTCTCAGTGTTGTACAGCGTCACCTCCACGGGCGTGTACCCGCGCTTCGCGCGCAGCGCGCCCGAGCGAACCGAGACGCGCAGCCCGTCCATGTCCTCCAGGTTCTGCAGGTTGCCCGTTGTGTCCGCGTAGCCGGAGCGCACCACTTCATGCTCGACGTCCTCGGCGACAGCGGCCTCCTTGGCGGTGGCGTCCTCCGTGGCCTCCGAGTCATCCGCGGGAGCCGCCTCCTCGGGTGCCGCGTCTGTTTCCTCCGCCGGAGCGGGAACCACCGGCGGTGGTGGTGGCGGCGGCGAGGTCCTCAGCACGAGTTCCACAGGCCCAGACACACTCGCGGCCAGGGGCTGCGCGAATCCGGCGCTCCCAGCCAGCAGCGTGGCGCATAGAAGCCAGGCCTGCACGGAGCTACGCACGTGGCACCTCGGGCACAGCCTGGAGCAGCGCGCGGATGACCTCGGTGGAGGACACCTTCTCCAGCGAGGCCTCGTAGGCGAGCACGAGCCGGTGGTTGAGGATGGCGGGCGCCACAGTCGTCACCTCGTCGAAGCCCACGTTGGGCTTGCCCCGGAGCAGCGCCAGCGCCCGGCCAGCAGCGGCGAGTCCCAGCGCGGCACGAGGCGAGGCCCCATAGCGAACGAACCGGCGCACCGAGTCCGGAGCGTGGGCCTGACGCGGGTCGCTGGCCTCCACCAGGCGGCCGATGAAGTCGGCCACGGGCCCGGGCAGGTGCACCCGGTCCGTCGCGGCGAAGAGGCGCCCCAGGCTCTCGCCGTCGAGCACGGACGGGAGCGCGGGAGGCGCGCCGCGCACGCGGGTGGTGAGCAGGGTGCTCAGCGTCTTGGCCCCTACGGGCGGCACCTGGACGCGGAAGAGGAAGCGATCGAGCTGCGCCTCGGGCAGCGGGTAGGTGCCCTCCAGCTCGATGGGGTTCTGCGTGGCCAGCACGAAGAACGGATCCGGCAGCGCGCGCGTCTGCCCGAGCACCGTCACGCTCCGCTCCTGCATCGCCTCCAGCAGCGCGGACTGCGTCTTGGGGCTGGAGCGGTTGATCTCGTCCGCGAGGACAACGCTGGCGAACAGGGGGCCCTCGCGGAAGGTGAACTCGCGGCGGCCCTCTCCCTCCAGCACGTAGGTGCCGGTGATGTCGCCGGGCAGCAGGTCCGGGGTGAACTGGATGCGGCGGAAGGGCAGCGCCAGCAGCCGCGCCATCGCCTTGCACAGCTCTGTCTTGCCGAGACCCGGCAGGCCCTCGAGCAGCACGTGGCCTCGCGCGAGCACCGCGACCACGACCTGCTCGACCACGGACTCTTGATCGAGCAGCACCTGGTTGAGGCCCTTCTTCAGCTGGGCCGCAACCTCCGCCGCCCCCTGGACTTCGGCGGGGCTCAGAAGCTCAGACACGTCGGCTCCTCTCTGTCACTGATCACCAAAATATCGCTTCACGAGGTCCCGGTTGCGCGGCAACAGCGGCCCCGAGGAGTACCCCGGCGTCGCGTCCCCCTGCACGCCCTGCCCCTTCGCCGCCGACGGCGTCACCGTGACGCCTTCCCGTTGCGGATCGGCGGCCTTCAGGCCCCACAGCTCGTTCGCCTCTCCGCCCTGGCCCTCGGGCAGCGGCTGGAACTCGAGGCGGTTGGGGTCCATCTCCGCCTCGCCTCCGAAGACGAGCGGGTTGCTCCCTCCGCCACGCGAGGCGCCCGAGCCCTCGCCCTGCCGGACCTGGCGGCTGACGTGATCGCTGCTGCCCTCGCCCTCGCCCTCACCCTCGCCCTCACCCTCGCCTTCGCCGTTTTCCCCCTCGCCCTGCCCCTGGCCCTGCATCTGCCGGGAGCCTCGGCGCCCGGTTCCGGACTGGCGGCGGTTGTTCGCCTGCGCCGAGTTGCCCTGGCCGAAGCGCTCTTCGAGCTGCTGCTGCCGCCGCTCCAACGTCCGCCGGAGATTGGAGATCTGATCGAGGTTGCCACCGGCCTGCGCGGACGCGGTACGGCGCGAGCCCTGCGAACCCTGCTGACCGTCCTGCCCCGTGTTGCCGTCCTTCACGGAGCCGCTCTGCCCTTCCTGCCCTTCCTGCCCACTCTGGCCATTCTGTTCACCCTGGCCATTCTGCTCGCCCTGCTGGCCCTGCTGTTCCTTGCCGTCCTGCCCGCCCTGCCCGTTCTCTCCCTCGGTCGCGTTCCCATTGAGCGCCATGAGCGCTCGCTCCAGTTCCTCGCGCTCGCGGGCCGCGCGCTCCGCATCCCCCGAGGCTCCCAGCGCCTCCTCCAATTCGCGAGCGGCCTCGGAGGCTCCCGCCAGTTCTGCGGCGGCCTCGGCAGCGCGCTCGGCGAGGCGCTTCTCCAGACCGTCAGCAGCTTCCCAGTCGCCCGCGTCGAAGCGGCCCTCGGCGACCTCTTCGGCCAGCCGGCGCAGTTCCTCCTCCATTGGAGCGCCCAGAGGCTCCTCCTTGGCGAGCGTCTCGGCCTTGGCCTGGACGGCGGCGACCTTGGCCGCTGCGGCTGCATTGATGGGGCGCAAGGAAGGCGGAGGCAGCGGGAGCAGGAAGCCCACGACGAGGAACAGGAGCGCACCGGCCAGGGCTCCCACGGGGCGCCGCCACTGGACTTCGGGGGGCTTCACGGCGCGGGCGAGCTGGTTGACGGAGAGCTCCCAATCTCCGACGGGGCGCTCCAGGCGGGTCAGCAACAGGCCGCCGGCATTGGCTGAGCGATCCGCGAGCACGGCTGCGTGCTCCAGCGAGATGCCCCGGTGCCGAGCCCGGTAGCCCCACCACGCGCCACCGGCCAGGAGAAACGCGGGGGCGGTCCATAGGGCGGAGTCGCGCAGCAGCAGGCGGGCGACGACACAGACCGTGACGGCGGCCCACATGGGGATGATGCCCGCCTCAGCCCAGGCCACCGCATTGAGGCGCCGCTGCACGCGCCGGACGGGCGCGAGCACGAGAGCCTCGAAACGGCGTTCTTCACTGACGGCCATGGCTGGGACCAGAGTGTCGGTCACCCGGAGGGGCTTCCACAAGCCATCTGGAGCACCCTCTCCCACCCGGCCCCCTACATTGTCCATACTCCCGGGATGGATCCGACCGGCTTCTATGATGGGCTCGCCGAGCGATACCACCTCATCTTCATGGACTGGGCCGCCTCGCGCGAGCGCCAGGGAGCGATCCTGGACGGCCTGATTCGGGCGGCGCTCGGAGATGGCCAGAAGGAAGTAATGGACGCGAGCTGCGGGATCGGCACTCAGGCACTGGGGCTCGCGGCACGGGGGCATCGTGTCTTCGCCTCGGACATCAGCCCCGTGTCCATTGCACGCGCCGAGCAAGAAGCCACTGCCGCAGGCCTGAAGCTGACGGGGTTCGCCGTGGCGGACATGCGCACGCTGAGCGAGCAGATCCACCAGCGCTTCGACGTGGTGCTGAGCTGTGACAACGCCCTGCCCCATTTGCTCGAGGACACGGAGCTTGCCGCCGCAGCTCACCACCTTCACACCGTGCTGAATCCGGGAGGCCTGCTCATCGCCACCATCCGCGACTACGACGCGGTGGAGTCCAAGCCCGGCGCGTCGGTACCTACGGAGATGCGAGTCCTCGGAGAAGGCGAGTCTCGGCGCATCACGTTCCAGGTGTGGACCTGGGCCGCCGATGGCCGCAGCTACGAAGTGGAGCTGTTCATCCTCCAACCCCAAGGCGAAGGCTGGAGCACCACGAGCGTTCGCACCCGCTACCGCGCACTCAAACGCGAGGAACTGAGCCGCGCACTCACGGCCGCCGGGTTCCGCGAGGTGCGCTGGCACATGCCGCAGGAGAGCGGCTTCTACCAACCCCTCGTCACCGCTCGGCGCGTGAGCTGATCCGCCCGTCACAGGTTCGTTTCACGGCGCGTCGGCAGGCGCACGTTCGCCTACTTCCTCCTCAGCCTTCACTCCGAGCCATAGGCCTGCTGATTCTCACGCTCCAAGACAGAGGCCGGTTCCTCGCCTGGGGAAACACGTGCCAACCTGCCGAATCATTTGACTTTTCGGCCCCGGAGAAGAATGGATGCGGCGCTTCGTCCCACCCGGCAGGTGAATTTTCACGCAAGGCCGGTGTTCTGCCGGTGCCCTCTCTCTTCCAGGCTTCCATGACGTCCCTCCTCCTTCTCGCCCAGGCCGCCACCACTCCCGAGGTCGGCTGGCTGAGCCGCAAGCTGCTCGGCGTCACCCTCACCAGCGCCGAGTGGGTGCTCTGGCTCCTCGTCGTCCTCTCCGTGCTCTCCATCGCCCTCATGCTGGAGCGCGCCGTCTACTTCGCCACCCACCGGCTGCCCGACTCCGAGGCCCTCGCCCTCAAGCTGGCCCGCGGCGAGTTCGACGCCGTTCGCACCGCCATCCAGGGCAAGAAGGGCATGGAGGCCGCCGTCATCCGCGAGGGCCTCGCCTCCACCGCTCAGGGCGCCGACACCGTCGAGCAAGTCATCGCCTCCACCATCTCCCGCGAGCGCCCCCAGTACGAGCGCTACCTCTCCTTCCTCGGCACCCTGGGCAACAACGCCCCCTTCATCGGCTTGTTCGGCACGGTGCTCGGCATCATCAAGGCCTTCCATGACTTGGGCTCCGCCAGCGTGAAGGGCGCCGCCATCCAGCAGACCGTCATGGCCGGCATCTCCGAGGCGCTCGTCGCCACCGCCGTGGGCCTGGCCGTCGCCATCCCCGCCGTGGTCGCCTTCAACGCCTTCAGCCGCCAGCTCAAGACGCTCACCAGCCGCACCAACGCCCTGGGCTTCGCCCTGGTGGGCAGCCTGCGCGCCGAGGGCCGCAAGGACTCCTCTCCCAGCGAGGGCCGTTGAGTCATGGCCGGCGGCGCTCAGCAGGACAACGACGAAGAGATCACCGGCATCAACGTCACCCCGTTGGTGGACATCGTGCTGGTGCTCCTCATCATCTTCATGGTGACGGCCAACTTCATCGTCCGCGAGACGGTCGAGGTGGACCTGCCCCGCGCCGCCAATGGCGGTGAGACGGTGCAGGGGCTCGTCAACGTCGTCATCGACAAGGACGGCAAGCTCTACTTCGACGGCACCGAGGTCGCCGAGGACGAGCTGTCCCGCAAAGTCACCGAGGCCGTGGCCAAGGACAAGGACACCCGCGCCATCATCAGCGCGGATCAGGCCCTGCCCTATGGCCGGGTGATGCGGCTCATCGACGTGGTGAAGGGCCAGGGCATCGCGAAGTTCGCCCTCAACATCCAGAAGGACGCCGCGCCCGTTCCGGCCGCCGTCCCCGCAGCTCCCTGAGGACCGGCGCCGATGAGCCAGGCGGCACTCGACAGCCCTCTCCCTCCTCGACGCTCCTCCGTGGCGACGCTGGTGTTCGTGATCGTCTCGCTGACGGCGCACGGCGTGGGCCTGTTCGCGCTCAGCCGCATGAAGGAGCGCCCGGCTGCCGTGGTCCAGAAGCCCGTGGAACTCGTCATGGTGGAGGTGCAGAAGCCCCCACCGCCGCCTCCTCCGCCCAAGGAGGAGCCCAAGCCTCCCGAGCCACCCAAGGCCAAGCCTCCGCCCAAGCCGCCCCCTGTGAAGGTGGCCGTGGCCGAGAAGCCGCCTCCGCCGCCGCCGGAGCAGGCCCCGCCTCCTCCAAATGATCCGCCCCCGCAGCCCACCAAGCCGGTGCCGCTCGTGGTCGGCATCTCCATGTCCTCTACCACCAGCGCCGGAGGCTTCGCCGCGCCCGTGGGCAACACCGCCTATGGCAAGGTGGACGGCACCGCCAAGGCGCCCAGCGAGGTGAAGGAGTACGCGGCGCCCAAGTACACGCCCATCTACCAGGTGGACTCCGAGCCCAAGGTCGCCTCCGAGGTGAAGATTCCCTACCCGGAGGAGGCCCGGCGCGCCGGCATCGAGGGCACCGTTACCCTCTCCATCACCATTGATCCCGAGGGCAAGGTGGTGGCCGCCAAGATCATCTCCGGGCCGGGCTACGGGCTGAACGAGGCCGCGCGAGACGCCATCAAGCGCTTCCGCTTCAAGCCCGCCATCAAGGGCGGCGAGGCCGTCTCCACCGAGATGAAGTACGCCTACACCTTCCTGCTGGACTAAAGGGCAGGTCCGCCCCGAGCCCCTGCCGCGAAGCCCGCACACGCGCGTGTTGCCGCCCACTCGGGAGCCGGGCCTTTGGGCCGGAGACGCTCCTCGGGCCTCGCAGGAACCGGAGGCGAACCCCACACCGAAGAGGTCCAGAGAGAACAAGAAGGCCCCGCCTGCCCCAGTGACGCTGGAGCGCCGCCCGGAGTGCGCGCCCATCCCAGTGCCGCACGCGGGAGGGGATGTCCCGCATAACGCATGCGCTGACACGTTTCCGCCCAACCGTTATCCCGGAATGGACGTGCTCGTGGGCGGTGTGCGCTTCGATGCGCTGCAAGTGGGCGTGCGCAGGCTGTGGGAGATCAAGACCCATCAATTCGACACATACCCTGCCTTCATTCGAAGGCAGGAGATTGAGAAGGAAATGGAGCAGATAGTAGAGGAGCGAAGAGCTGCGGCGGCATGCGGATATGACTACATGATTGGGGTGAGCACCCAAGCGCACAAAGACGCGCTGCTGCAACGGGATGACACCCTCCATATCGTCGTCACGGGGTGCCAACGATGACCCAGCATCGAACCCTCATCGTCAGGGTCTTCGCGCCTGCGCTGGTGGGCAACGACCGTCGGACGCTCGATATTGTCCATGGGATGGAAAAGGCGCTCCCCGGTTTGCGTCTGGAGTGGAGGCTCTCCGACAGCGGGCGCCCCATCGCATTGCCGCAACGCGATGCGTGGCTCGCAGACAAGACGCGGGGCGGGAAATTCCCCATCCTGTGCAACGGGGACGAGAGCTACCCCGTGACGGTGAACGGGAGGGGAAGAGATGGACTTTTCAGCCCAGGCGGTCAGCCCTTGTTCGAAGTGTATGCGGAACTGCCACTGGACGAGCGCGTGAGCGCGTCGGCGGCGGCTTTGCTGGAGGGCGTGGCGGAGGGGGCGTGCGCTCTGTGGGGGCGCGCGACGCCAGATGACGCTGCGCTCGACATCGCGTATCAGACAGCGCCCACGCCAGAGGGGCCGCCGTCCCCACGCCGGGGGCTGCCCGCCCTGCAACTCTTCGAGCACCTGCGCTCGCCTGAGATTCCCGCTCACCTCGGGTGGCTGAACTATTGGTCGGCCGCTGCCGCACGCGCCATCGGATTCCCAGACCCCTCGCGCGACGCCGAATTGCTCTCTCGGGCGCGGCGCACGGCGTCGGGCGGGTGGGTGGTCCAGCTCACGGAGGCACCGCTGGAACTCGGCACCTCCGCCCACCTGGACGCCCTGAAGAGGGCCTACGAGCGCTTCCCGGAGATCGGCGGGCGCGTCACTCCGCGCTGAGGGGGGCTGCGCGCCTGACAGTGCCGAAGTACCGGGCCCTGGCACATCTGCTGGAACCCTTCTTCTACGAAGAGCGCTTCGACTGGTTCGCTTGGTGGCCTCCCGGTGGTGACAACCTGCGCCGCTGGATGCGGCGCCTCTGTTCCAGCTCCAGCAGGACCCAGGGCTCGGATTGGAGCGGCGATGCGTGAGCTCCCAAGGAGGACCGCTGTCAGAGCGAGCGGCTGGACCGTGCGCCGCTAAGGGCCCGTCTTCTCGCCGCGCAGAGGCGGCGGACCAAATACGCCGCGCCCCTCCTGGGACTGCTCCTTCAGCTTGTCCACCGCGCGCAGCATCACGTCCCGCAGCACGCGCAGGTCCTCCGCGCTGAGCGCGGCGATGGCCACCGGCGGCTCGCTCAGCCGCTCCATCAGCCGGCGTCGCACCTCCGCGCCCGCCGCCGTCAGGCACAGCATCTTCACCCGCCGGTCGTGCTCCGCGTTGCGCCGCTCCACCAGGCCCCGCGTCTCCAGCCGGTCCACCAGCCCCGTCACGTTCGACGCGTCACACGAGAGGTAGTCGGCCAACATGCTCATCGGCTGCGGGCCGTACCCCAGCGTCCTCAACACGTGCGCCTGCACCGGCGACAGCTCGAACTCCGCCGCCAGCAGTGGAAAGTGCCGCATCCGATCCTGGATGAGCTCGAAAAGCGGTGCCCACGCCTCGCGCGCCAGCTCCTCCTGAAGCTGCGCGGGCTCCGCTGCCTCCGCGCCTCGACGTGCGCGTGCCTCCGTCCTGTCCCCGTGCGTCCTGCTCATGGCTCCATCGTAATTCACTCGTTACAGGTCGACAATTGACATGCTCAACTATTGAGGGCTACAAGCTCGCCCCATTCGTTGTGCAGTGCACCATGGAACCTGGCCATTTCCGGACAGGGCGCAGGAGAGCAGTCATGCGGCAGCGGTTTCTTCGAGGGGGCGGCGCCTTCTCTCGGTCTGGCCTGTGGGCCCTGGGGCTGAGTGGGCTGATGGCGGTGCTGGGCGCAGGCTGTGGTTCCCATGAGGCCGCAGCTCCCGCGAAGGTGGCCCCCGCGCCGATGCCCACGGTCCAGGCCTCCACGGTGGTGGTGGGAGAGGCCGCCGTGCCCCGCTTCCTCACGCTGACCGGCTCGCTCACCGCGTTCGAGGACTCGGACGTGGCTGCGGGCGCCGCAGGCAAAGTGCTCTCCGTGCACGTGGAGCGCGGCGCGCTGGTAAAGAAGGGCGATGTGCTCGTCCGGCTGGATGCGCGCGCCGCCAGCGCCAGCGCCGCCGAGGCCCGCGCCCAGGTGGAGCTGGCCCGCACGCAGAAGGAGCTCGCCGAGGCCGACTGCGCCCGCAACGACAAGCTCTTCGAGGGCGGCTCCGTCTCCGCCGCGGACCACCAGCGGATGCAGGCGCAGTGCCGCAACGCCGCTGCTCAGGCCGCCGCCGCCGAGGCCCGCCTGAGCCTCATCGAGAACAACCTCGCGGACACCACCATCCGCGCACCCTTCGACGGGCTGGTGGCCGAGCGCGCCGTGGGCGTGGGCGAGTACGTCCGCCAGGACTCGCGCGTCGTCACCCTGCTGGCCACCGACCCGCTCCGCTTGGAGATCACCGTGCCGGAGGCGCAGGCCACCGGCGTACAGAAGAACCAGGAGGTAGAGTTCACCCTCACCGCTGACCCGGGCACCGTGCACCGCTCCACCGTCACCTACGTGGGCCCGGCGCTGCGCCGCGGCACGCGTGACTTGGTCGTCGAGGCGCTGGTGCCCAACCCCGGCCACAAGCTGATTCCGGGCCAGTTCGCCACCGTGAAGCTGCGGCTGGGAGACGTGGCGCTGCCGGTGGTGCCTCGCACGGCGGTGCGCGTCGAGGGCAGCGAGTCGCGCGTCTTCGTGGCGAGCGAGGGCAAGCTCGAGGAGCGGCTGGTGCAGCTCGGCGAGGCGGTGGGGACGACGGTGGGAGTGCTGTCCGGAGTGCGCCCGGGTGAGCGCGTGGTGGCCACTGCCAGCGCGGAGCTCCGCGACGGCGTGAAGCTGCAGTAGTCGAAAGGCTCAGGTCCAGTCATGCAGTGGCTCGCGAGCTTGTGCGTCCGCAAGCCCGTCCTCGCGACGGTGCTCATCCTCTTCTTCTGCGTCCTCGGCGTGGCTGGCTACATGCAGCTCGGCGTGGACCGCTTCCCCAAGGTGGACTTGCCGTTCGTCACCGTCGTCACCCGCCTGCCCGGCGCCGCGCCGCCGGAGGTGGAGACGGAGGTGACCGAGAAAATCGAAGAGGCCGTCAACACCGTCAGCGGCATTGACGACCTCATCTCCACCACCTCCGAGGGCGTGAGCGTGGTGCAGATCGGCTTCGTCCTGGAGAAGGACGTGGACACCGCCGTGCAGGAGGTGCGCGACCGCGTCAGCCAGATCATCCCCGAGCTGCCGCGCGACGCGGAGACGCCCATCGTCCAGAAGCTGGATCCGGATGCCTCGCCGGTGCTCTTCCTGTCGCTCAACGCGGATCGGCCCATCCGGGAGATCACCGAGCTGGCGGATCGCAAGGTGCGCCCCAGCCTGGAGACGGTGCCCGGCGTGGGCCAGGTCACCCTCATCGGTGGCCGCAAGCGCCAGGTGAACGTGTGGTTGGACCCGGCGAAGATGCGGGCGGCCGGAGTGAGCGCGGCGGAGCTGCAGCGCGCCATCTCCGGACAGAACCTCATGGTGCCCGGCGGTGCCATCGAGACGGGCCCCACGCGCTTGTCGCTGCGTCTGCGCGGCCGTGTGGAGAAGGTGGAGGAGCTGGGCCAACTGGTGCTGCGCGAGCGCGATGGCCACATCCTGCGCGTCTCGGACGTGGCGCGCGTGGAGGACGGCGAGCAGGAGGCCGTCACCGCCGCGAGCCAGGACGGCAAGCCGTCCGTCATGCTCTCCATCCGCAAGCAGTCCGGTGAGAACACCGTGGCGGTGGTAGACGCCATCAACGAGCGCGTGGCGCAGCTGCGCCCGAACCTCCCCTCGGGCTACACGCTCGAGGTGGTGCGCGACAACTCGGCCACCACCCGCACCAGCGTGGAGGCCGTGCGCGAGCACCTCGTGCTGGGCGGCCTGTTCGCCTCGCTGGTGGTGCTGCTCTTCTTGGGAAGCTGGCGCTCCACCCTCATCGCCGCGCTCGCCATCCCCACCTCCATCGTCTCCACCTTCGCGCTGATGAAGGCCCAGGGCTTCACCCTCAACACCATCACCCTGCTGGCCCTGGCGCTGGCGGTGGGCATCGTCATCGACGACGCCATCGTCGTGCTGGAGAACATCTTCCGCCACATCCACGAGAAGGGAGAGAAGCCCTTCCCCGCCGCCATCCTCGCGACGAAGGAGATTGGCCTGGCGGTGCTCGCCACCACGCTGTCGCTCATCGCCGTGTTCCTGCCCATGGCCTTCATGGGCGGCATCCCCGGCCGCTTCCTCAGCAGCTTCGGGTGGACCATGGCGTTCTCCATCGCCGTGTCCCTGCTGGTGTCCTTCTCGCTGACGCCCATGCTGTCGGCGCGGTGGCTGAGCGCGCCCAAGGGCGGGGCCCACCAGAAGCCCTTCCTGGAGCGCGTCACCGACACCTTCTACCTGCCCATCGAGCGCGCCTATGACCGGTCGCTGCGGTGGATGCTGCGGCACCGGTGGGTGGCGGTGGTGATGGCGTTCGCCACCCTGGGCTCGTGCGTGCCGCTGATGCAGGCGGTGCCCAAGGGCTTCCTCCCCAAGAGCGACGAGGCCCAGTTCGAGGTGAACATGCGCATGCCCGAGGGCACCAGCCTGGCCTCCACTCAGCTCGTCTCCGAGCGCCTGGGCCGCCAGCTGCGCGAGCTGCCCGAGGTGCGCTCCACGCTCGTCACCATTGGCGACAACAACGAGCGCGCCCCCAACTTGGCGAAGATTTTCGTGCAGATGACGCACCCGAGCACGCGCAAGGAGAGCCAGGACCAGGTGATGGCGCGCGTGCGCCGCGACTTCACCTCCAAGCTGCCGCCGGAGTGGCGCGTGAACGTGTCCGAGGTCTCCGCCTTCAGCGGCGGCGGCACCCAGGCCGCGGTGATGATGGTGGTCACCGGTCCGGACTTCAAGGAGCTGACCCGGTACGCCAACACCCTCAAGGAGAAGCTCAAGGCCATCCCCGGCGCGGTGGACGCGGACACCAACCTCATCCTCGGCAAGCCCGAGGTGAGCGCCTTCATCAACCGCTCGCGCGCCGCGGACCTGGGCGTGCAGGTGTCGGACGTGGCCGCCACGCTTCAGCTCTTCGTGGGCGGCGTGGAGGTCTCCTCCTATGTGGAGAACGGCAACATCTACGACGTGCGCCTGCGCGCCGAGCCCACCGCCCGTGACAGCGTGGAGGCGCTCTCGCAGCTCACCGTGCCCTCGGCCCGGGCGGGCAGCGTGCCGCTGATGGACGTGCTCCACGTGGAGCACGAGGAGGGCGCCGCCACCATCAACCGCCTCAACCGCCAGCGCCAGGTGCTGCTCACCGCCAACACGGCGCCGGGCACTGGCTCGGGCACGGTGCTGACCCAGCTGGAGCAGGCCGTGAAGGACCTGAAGCTGCCGCCGGGCTACTCGGCCAAGCCCCTGGGCCAGTCGCGCGAGATTGGCCGCACGATGACGAACTTCGCCATCGCCTTCGGCCTGGCCTTCGTCTTCATGTACCTCATCCTGGCGGCGCAGTTCGAGAGCTGGCTCCACCCCCTCACCATCCTCCTCTCGCTGCCGCTCACCGTCCCGTTCGCCCTCATCTCGCTGCTCGTGTTCCGCCAGTCCCTGGACATCTACTCGATGCTCGGCCTGATGGTGCTCTTCGGCGTGGTGAAGAAGAACTCCATCCTTCAGATCGACCACGCCAACCAGCTGCGCGCCGCGGGCCTGGAGAAGACCGAGGCCATCGTCGTGGGCAGCCGCGACCGGTTGCGCCCCATCCTCATGACGACGCTCTCGTTCGTGGCGGGCATGCTGCCGCTCGTTACCTCCACGGGCATCGGCGCCGGCTTCAACCGCGCCACCGCGGGCGTGGTGGTGGGCGGACAGACGCTCTCCCTGGTGCTCACGCTGCTAGTGACGCCGGTGGCCTACTCGCTGCTGGACAGCCTCGCGGAGCGCGCGAAGCGGTTCTTCAACTCCGTGTTCTCCCCACGCACCCCCGAGGAGACGGGCCAGGCCGACGTGCTCCTGGCCTACGCGGAGCCCCCGCACACCATGGCCAAGGGCGTGGCCACCGTCTCCCATGTCACCCCGGAGGCGCTGGCTCACACCGCGCCGCCGGCTCGCCGCGCGGAGCCCTCGCCCTGAGCGGTGCAGTTCTCACTGGCTTCAGCCACGTGAGTGTGGTCCATGCAACATTGGCTGCTGTGAACGCCCGCTCCGGCGGGCCTTAGGAGGAAAGTTCGTATGACGCCCCTGCTGGCGCTCTCCCTCGCGGTCATGACGGCAGGTCCGGTGCTCACGCTGGACGAGGCGCTCACGGAGGCCCAGGCCAAGAACCTGGACCTGAAGGCCGCGCGCGCCCGGCTCGAGCAAGCAGAGCAGGCCTCGCGGAAGGCCTGGTCGGGGTACCTCCCCACCATCACCGCCAGCGGCGCCTATACGCGCAACTCGGACGAGGCCCGCATCGCGTTCCCCGTGGGCAACCTCGTGCGCGACGTGGGCGCCCCCACGAGCGATCCCGGTGCCGGCCCGGGCGCCCCCACCAACCTGGTGGTCGTCCCCGAGCAGGTGCTGGATGTGACGATCCAGCCGTTCAACATGCTCAACGCGCAGCTCGAGGCGCGCCAGGCCCTCATCGTCCCCACGCTGTGGGCGGCCATCTCCGCCGCCAGCAAGGCCGAGCACCTGGCCGCGCTGAGCACCGAGGCGCAGCGGCGGGAGATCCTCTTCATCGTTGCGCAGGCGTACTACGGCGCGGCGGCCTCGCAGGCGGCGCTCATGGCGCAGACGCGGCTGCTGGAGCTCAACCAGGCACGCGAGAAGGACACCCAGGCGCGCTTCGAGGCCGGCACGGTGACGAAGGTGGCGGTGCTGCGCGCCCAGCTGGACCGGACGCGCGCCGAGCAGGATCTGCTGCGCTCGCGCAACTCGCTGGCCGCCGCGAAGCTGGCGCTGGCCACGCTGCTGCAGCGCTCGCCGGACTTCGAGCTGGAGCCCCCGCCCGAGCCCCAGCTGCCTGCACAGAACGCGAACCTGGAGGAGGCCGCGCTCACGTACCGCCCGGACGTGGAGGCCTCGCGCGTGGGCGTGGACCTGGCGCAGACGAACCGCCGAGGCGCATGGCTCGCCTACCTGCCCTCGCTGGGCGTGTCCGGCGCGTACCGCGTGAGCAACGCCGGGGGCTTCACCGGGCAGAACACCTCGTGGCTCATCACCCTGGCCGCCTCGTGGACGATCTGGGATGGCGGCCTGCGCGAGGCCAACCTCAAGGAGCAGTCGGCGAAGGTGGCCGAGGCCGAGGCGCTGCGAGACGCGGCCGAGGCCCGGGCCCGCGAGGAGGTGGCGCGCTACCAGCTGGAGCTGCAGAGCGCCCTGGCCAACCGCGCCAAGGCCCAGGAGGCGGTGGAGCTGGCTCGCGAGGGTCAGCGCCTGACGGACGTCAGCTTCCGCGCGGGCGTGGCCACCTACCTGGAAGTCGCCGACACCAACACCACGCTCACCCAGGCCGAGGTGGGACTGGTGGCCGAGCGGCTCCAGGCCTCGCTCGCGGCGCTGCGGCTGCTGAAGACGGTGGGCGCGTTTCCGCCCCCCAGCCTCTCGGAGGGCAGCGCGGCCCCGGCTCCCACTCCGGCTCCCACTCCGTAGAACAGCCGCTCCGCCCCCTGTCTATCGTCCGGCAGGGCCTCTTCCCTCGCTGAAGGACCGGGCTCACCCTCCCAGACACTCCGCCATGCCCGGCGGAGAAGGCTGGAAGGGGGCGGCATGGAGATCGGCAACGAACCAACCCTCGAAACACCTCTGGGGCCTACGGGGAAGCCGCTGGCCAACACGCTGACGGGGCTGCTGAGGCCGGATCCAGCATGTACGGAGAGGAACGCAGTGGCCCTGCCGGAGGAGCTGTCTCCTGCCAGGGCCCGTGCGGACTTCTTCTCGCGTTGGACGTCCGAGGCGCGCTTCTTCGATGAGATCGCCCAGCAGATGGCCGCAGAGCTGAAGCCGCTGGATCCGCTCACGGTGGCGCGCTACCGCGAGCCGCAGCACCCTTGGTTCCACAAGGAGTTCCGCTTCCAGCTGCTGGGCAACCTGCGCGGCAAGCGCGTGCTCGACGTCGGGTGCGGCGACGGTATCAACGCCACGCTGATGGCCAAGTTCGGCGCGCACGTCACGGGCGTGGACATCTCTCCGGGCTTCGTCGAGCTGTGCAAGCAACGGGCGCAGCTGGAGGGTGTCGAGGCGCGCGCCGAGTTCTTCTGCTCGCCCCTGGAGACCGTGGAGCTGCCCGCGGGGCACTTCGACATCATCTGGGGCGACGGCATCCTGCACCACCTCATCCCGGAGCTGGATGCGGTGATGCGGCAGCTGGTGAAGTGGGCCAAGCCGGGCGCTCTCCTCGTCTTCTCCGAGCCGGTGAGCCTCACACCGTGGCTGCGGAAGCTGCGCAAGGGCGTGCCCATCCACACGAATGCCACGCCGGACGAGCGGCCGCTGGAGAAGGCCGAGCTGTCCACCATCCTGCGCCACCTGCCGGACCTGGAGCTGAAGTGGTTCCACCTGCTGGGACGGCTCAGCTCGCTCATCCTGCCGACGTGCCAGACCTACGAGCACGCGCCGCTGGCGAGGAAGCTGGCGGTGGACATGCTCGGGAGGGTGGATCAGGCGCTGCTCTCGGTGCCTCGCCTGAAGACGCTGGGCGGCATGTGCGTCATCTCCGGCAGGAAGCCCGAGCCCCGCTGACGCCGTGAAGCCGGGCTCCGGGCCTCAGCTCCCGGAGCTCTGCACGAGCGAGACGGGAGGGACATGCTCCTCGGGGCTCTGGCCGTAGTAGATGCGCTCGAGCAGCTTGCGCTGGTAGATGAGCGGCTTGTCGTACTTGCCCAGGCGCATGCCCTTCAGGCTGTACGGCGTGTCGGCCACGGTGGGGATGAAGAGTGCGTCATCGCGGATCTCGAACCAGGCCAGCACGGGCTGAGCCAGGCGCACCACGGGCAGCAGCGGCTGGAAGCGCGGATCCAACACCTTCACGAACGAGAAGACGTGGAAGCGGGTGGTCTTCTCCGTCTCCGGCACCATGAAGATGGCGAAGTGGTAGAGGAACGGGCGGGGCTCTCCCGACGGCGATCTCCAGTGGATGGAGTAGCTCGTACGCACGGGATCGAAGCGCGTCACCCAGTCATTGTGGAAGACGTCCCCCTTCTTGAGCAGCAGCAGCTGGATGAGCCAGCTCTCCCGCTGAGGCGCGCGGTAGTGCACCTCGGTGTGGTCCTCGTGGTTCTCCGCCGAGAACTCGATGGCGCTCGTGTCGTGGTCGTCCCAGCCCAGGCGGGTGTGGACGAACGGGGTGTGCTCGTCCTCGCTGAAGTTGTCGAGCGCCACGTGGAGCGGCGCGCGGAAGAGCATGGAGAAGCTGCCCGTGGCCTCATGGCCCTCGGGCGCGAAGTCCGGGAAGGCCGACAGCGGCGTGTCCCGGGAGGCCACCCAGAGGTAGCCGTGGCGCTCCACCACTTGCAGCGCGCGCGCGTCGCACTTCTTCAGGTCCGGCTGGCTGGGGCTGCGGCCATGGCCTTCCGCGTCGAAGTTCCAGCCGTGGTACGGGCACGTCAGCCGTCCCTCCTTGCTCACCCGGCCCGCCGAGAGCGGGGCGAAGCGATGGGGGCAAGCGTCCGCGAGCGCGGCCGCCTTTCCCGTCCCATCCCGGAACAGCGCGTATGCTCTGCCTGCCAGCTCGATGCGCAGCGGCTTCTTGCGCAGCTCACGGGCGGACAGCACGGGGTGGAAGAAACGGGTGACATCCGGCATGGGTTCCATACGCCTCAACATACTCGCACTGCTCGGAGGGATGCTGCTGACCCTGGGGACAGGCTGCGTCAAACGTCCGGTCGCCACATGTCCGGACAAGGGAGGCAAGGAGTGGCGCGAAGTGAACAGTCCCCACTTCCGTGTCTTCACGGACCTGGGCCAGCGCGTGGCTCGCTTCACGGCGCTGGAGCTGGAGCAGCTGCGCACCGCTCTCCTGCTTGCCTGGGGGGGCCCAGTGGATCCGCCAGGACAGGTGGAGGTCATCGTCGTGAGCAGCGACACGGAGCTGGAGGAGTTCACCCAAGGCGCGCCCCTGGAGGCCTTCCTGGACTCGTCCGGGCGCAGCCCGCTCATGGTGATGGCCGGCGAGGGAGAGTTCCTGTTGCAGGAGCCTGAGTCCCTCCAGGTCCAGGCCCACGAGCTGGCCCACCACATCACCCGCTTCGTGATGGTGCGGCAGCCCCGGTGGCTCACCGAGGGCCTGGCCACGTGGCTCCAGACGGTGCAGTTCTCCTCGCTGCGGAGGAAGGCCTCCTTCGGGGAGATCCACCCAGGCTTCGCGCAGTACGTGCGCAACCACCGGCCCCTGTCGATGGAGAAGCTGTGGGCCTGGGAACGGTATCCGTTCCTCTCCTCGGCGGAGATCCTGCCGTACTACGCTTCCTCGTGGCTGTGGGTGACGTACCTGAGGGAGCGGCACCCCCAGCGCTTCCGGGACTTCACCTCGCGGCTGGCGCGGGCCGAGGAACCTCGCCGCGCGTGGGAGGCAGCCTTCCAGGGCGTGACGGGCCTGGAGGAGGACCTCGAGAAGTACGAGCCCCAGGACGAGAAGCAGCTCACGGTGGAGCTGCCGTTCATCAAGCCCGAGTTCGACGTGAGGACGCTGGACTGCGCGGAGATCCACGCCATCCGGGCGCGGCTGTTCCTGCGCAGCCCCGGGCCGCGCTCCCTGCGCGAGCGGCTGCGCCTGGGCCGCCAGGAACTCGAAGAAGCGCTCCGGGAGGATCCAGCGAATGTGAGCGCGGTGCTGCTCCAGGCGAGCTTCACGGTGGATCCAGAGCAGCGGCTGGCGCTGGCCCGGGCGCTGGTGCAGGCCCGGCCGGACAGTGGGCCCGCGTGGAGCCTGCTGGGCCAGGCGCTCCAGGACGCGAACGCCCCGGCGTCCGAGCAGGAGCAGGCCCTGCAGCGGGCCCTCGCTCTGGACCCCGACGACGTGGATGCGCTGGTGTCCATGGCGTGGCTGCACACGGAGCAGGGGCAGACCGAAGAGGGACTCGCGAGGGCCGCCCGCGCCGTTCAGCTGGCCCCTGGCCGCGCCTCCACGCTGGAGGCCTACGCGGCGCTGCTCTTCCAGGCGGGCCGTTGCGAGGAGAGCCTCACCGCGCAGCAACGGGCCATCGGCGTGCTCGGAGGCCACGTCACCGCGGCCCTGCGTTCCATGGCCCAGGCCACGCAAGAGGCGATGCAGCGCAGGCTCGCCGAATACGCGGAGCGCTGCGGACAGCCCGCCTCGGCGCGTTGAACCGCCCCCGCCCTTGCGCGTTCCTGCGAGCCAAGCCCCGCTGGGCTACACTGTGGCAGCCTTGGAGACTCCCTCGCCCAGCCGCCGCCGTCTCCTGCTCGTCCTGGGGGCCTTCGTGCTGCCCGCGGTGCTCGCCGTGGGCAGCGTGCTCTTCTTCTACGGGCTGCTGCCCGCCTCGGTCCCCAGCGGGGACTTCCCCTTCCACTACAACGGCTACGCCCACGTGCTGCGCAACGTGAAGCCGGATGGGGACGTGGACTTCTCCGCCATCGGCCGGGACCGCCAGGAGCTGGACACCTTCGTCCGCTCGCTGGCCACCTTCTCACCGCGCTCGCGGCCGGACCTCTTCCCCAAGCCCGAGGACGCGCTGGCCTACTGGCTCAACGCCTACCACGCGCTCGTGCTGCAGTCCCTGGTGGACGAGTACCCCTACCTCGAGAGCGTGCATGACAAGGCCTTCGGGCACTTCTTCTGGGGCCGCTCGTGGCCGGTGGGCGGCCAGCGCCTGACGCTCTGGGCCCTGGAGCACCGCATCCTCGACCGGGAGTACGCCGATCCGCGCATCCACCTCGCGCTCTTCCACGGCACACGCGGTGGGCCCCTGTTGGATGGCGCGCCCTTTGACCCTTCCTTCCTCGACTCGCAGCTCAACGACGCGGCCCGCCGCTTCGTCGGCGACCGCCGCCACGTGCGGCTGGAGAAGGACACCGTCCACCTGGCTCAGGTCTTCGACACCTACCGCGAGGACTTCCTCGCCGCGCTGCCGGAGGGCCGCCGGAGCACCGTGCTCCAGTTCGTCTGGGCCTTCCTGCCGGACACCTGCACGGAGCGGTATGGCTGCGACACCCGGAGCGATCTCGACCGGGTGTGTGGGACGAAGCTGGACAAGTGCCAGCTCGTCTTCGAGCCCGAGGACCGCGCGCTCCCGGATGCCGCCGCCCGCGACGTCCGGGCCGTCACGCCCTGAGTGTCCCTCGCCTACGCCGGGAGCCGAGGCCCCACACGCAAGCCCCGAGGTGGCTCGCGGCGATCCAGGGAGGTCCGCTCCCGCCGCGAGCGCCAGAGCTTCTCCGCGCCAATGACGGGGAGGATGACGACCGCCACCAGGGTGGACATCCCGAGCGCCTTCCAATCCAGCGCGGAGGTGCCGAACACCTTCTGCATGAAGGGCAGGTAGATGAAGCCCAGCTGCAGCAGCACCAGCACGCCGATGCCCACGAAGACAGTGGGGTTGCTGAGCCAGCCCAGCCGGAAGATCGAGCCTTTCAGGCTGCGGCACATGAGCATGTAGAAGATCTGGAAGAGGATGACGGTGGTGACGGCCATGGTCTGGGCCTCGCGCAGCGCCACCGCGTGCCCGGAGCGTCCCACCTCGGAGGTGTACTCCCAGAGGAACAGCCCGATGGCGCCCGCGGCCATCAGCACCGCCGCCACCAGGGTGCGCACCACCACGAAGCGGCTCAGCACGGGCCCGCTGGGACTGCGCGGCGGCCGCTGCATGACGTTGGGCTCCTTGGCCTCGAAGGCCAGCGGCAGGGCCAGCGCCACGGTGGCCACCAGGTTGATCCACAGGAGCTGCGTCGGGAGCATGGGCATCAGCGGCGCCAGCGCTCCGCCCACCTCTTGGATGGGGAAGAAGGCCACGCCGAAGGCCAGGATGAGCGCCAGCCCCAGGTTGGTGGGCAGCACGAACGCCAGGGACTTGATGAGGTTGTCATAGACGCGCCGGCCCTCCTCCACCGCCGCCGCGATCGACGCGAAGTTGTCGTCCATGAGGACGATGTCCGCCGCCTCCTTCGACACGGCCGTGCCGGTGATGCCCATGGCCACACCGATGTTGGCCTGCTTGAGCGCGGGCGCGTCGTTGACACCATCGCCCGTCATCGCCACCACCTGGTGCCGGGCCTGGAGCGCGCGCACCAGCCGCAGCTTGTGCTCGGGAGCGACGCGCGCGAACACGTTCGTGGTGGCCCCGGCCTCCGCCAGCTGGTGGTCGTTCAGCTCCGCGAGCTGCCGCCCCGTCAGCGCGGGTCCCGTCCCGTGCAGCCCCAGCTCCCGGCCGATGCTCTCCGCCGTCTTCTGGTGATCGCCGGTGATCATCTTCACGACGATGCCTGCCTCGTGGCACGCCCGCACCGCGGCGATGGCCTCCTGGCGCGGCGGATCGATCATCCCCTGCAGGCCCAACAGTGAGAAGCCTCCGGCCACGTGCTCCGGCTCCATCCGCTCGTGCGTGGCGGGTACCGCCTTCGAGGCCACCGCCAGCACACGCATGCCCCCCTCGGCCATCCGCTCCACCTCGGCGAGCACTCCTTCTGGGCGTAGGCCCTCGGGGAGCGCGCAGCGCCGCAGGATGACCTCCGGAGCGCCCTTGAGGAAGATAGACCGGCGGTCCTCTCCGTCCTCATGCAGGGTCGCCATGAACTGGCTCTCCGATTCGAAGGGGATGGCATCCACCCGGGGGAAACGCTCACAGAGTTCCTCCACGGGCAGTCCTGCCTTCTCCGCCGCCACCAGGAGCGCGCCCTCGGTGGGGTCTCCCGTCAGCTCCCACTTCCCCCCTTTGGACTGGAGCGCGGCGTCGTTGCAGAGCGCTCCGGCCCGCAGCAGCTCCCGCGCGGCCTCGGGCACTCCGTCCACGGGCACGCCCTTCTGATGGAGGCGCCCCTCCGGCGCATACCCCACACCCGACATGGTCCAGCCACCCGCAGGCGTCCACAGCGCCTGCACTGTCATCTCATTGCGCGTGAGCGTGCCCGTCTTGTCCGAGCAGATGACGGTGGTGCTCCCGAGCGTCTCCACCGCAGGCAGCTTCCGGATGACGGCCCGGCGCGCCGCCATGCGCTGCACGCCGATGGCCAGGGCGATGGTGACGATGGCGGGAAGGCCCTCGGGGATGGCGGCGACGGCCAGGGTGATGGCCACGAGCAGGGCTTCGCCCACCGCGTAGCCACGCAGCAGCCCCACGGCCAGCAGCACCACCGAGACCGCCAGGATGCCGATGGTGAGGAAGCGGCCAATGGTCGCCAGCGCTTTCGTCAACGGTGTCTGCAAATCCACCGTCTCGCCCAGCATCTTCGAGATGCGCCCCAGCTCCGTATGCCCTCCGGTGGCCACCACCACGGCGGTGCCCGTGCCAGACGTCACGAGCGTGCCACCAAAGGCGAGGTTGGAGCGGTCGCCCAGGGCCGCGTCCTCGGCCACGGGCCGGAGCTGCTTCATGACGGGCACGGACTCGCCCGTGAGCGCGGCCTCCTCCACCTGGAGGTTGCGCACGGAGATCAGCCGCAGGTCCGCCGGCACCTTGTCTCCCGAGGCCAGCATCACCACGTCCCCCAGCACCAGCTCCGCTGCGGGAACCGTCACCTTGTGCCCGCCGCGCAGCACGGCGGTGAGCTCCGGCACCATGCGCGACAGCGCCTCGATGGCGCGGCCAGCCCGGAACTCCTGCACGAAGCCGATGACGGTGTTGAGCACCACCACCGCGAGCACCACCAGCCCGTCCGTCACCTTCCCCAGCGCGATGGCCAGCACCGCGGAGCCGAGCAGCACCCAGATGAGCGGGTTGTTGATCTGCCGGAAGAGCACCCGGAGCGGGCCGCTCTGGCTCTGGCGCTCCAGGACGTTGGGGCCGTGGCGTGCCAGCCGCTGTTGGCCCTCCTGGTGGGAGAGTCCTTCGGCGGTGGTCTGCAGGCGCTTCAGCACATCTTCGGCGGCGAGCGAGTGCCAGGAGGCGGCCGCAGGGCTGCTCGTCTGGGGTGTCTTTATCGAATCCATTCGTGGCTCCACCTTGAAAGGTGGGGAGCCCCGAGCCGCAGACACAGGCCCGCCCGGCAGGCAGCTTCTCGCCCTGCTACACCTTGCTGAGAGGAATCCAGCGGCGCTCGGAGTGGGAGCGGCGAATGGCATCCAGCACACGCTGGTTGCGCCACCCCTCCTCGAAGGAGGCCGCCCCAGGCAGCGTCCGGGCGCCCGCCCGCAGTGCCTCGACGATGGCGCGCGCGTACTGCACGAAGCCGAGCGCCCACTCGGTCTCCGGCATGCCCGCGGGCAGCGGCTGCAGCGAAGGCAGCTCCACCGGCGCCCACCGCCGGCCGCCCACCTCGGCCCGCAGCAACTCCGAGCCCTCCACGCGCAGGCCGCCGCGCGTACCGAACACCTCCACCACGTGCATCGGCTTGCCGGGCTCCACCGCGGAGAGGCTCATCGCGGCCGTGAGGCCTCCGCCGAAGCCCAGCAGCGCCTGCACCTCGTCATCGGACGTCACCATCCGCGCTGTGCCGCTCTGCGCATCCGGCCGCGAGGGGATGTGCGTGGCCAGGACGCCCAAGACTTCCGTCGGCTCGCGGCCCAGCAGGAAGCGCAGCGCGTCCACCGCATGCGAGCCCAGCGCCCCCAGCAGTCCTCCGCCGCGCGCCACGTCCGACCACCAGTCCCACGGCCGCCCGGGTCCGGCGCGGTTGTCGCTGCGGTAGCGCACGCGGGCGTGATGAATCGTCCCCAGCTCTCCGGAGAGGATGATCTCCCGCATCCGCTGGCGCGAGGGCAGGAAGCGCAGCTCATGGTCCATCAGCGCGAGCACGCCCCGCTGCTCGGCCGCCAGCCACATGATCTCCGCCTCGGCGGCCTCCAGCGAGGTGGGCTTCTCGCAGAGCACGGCCTTGCCCGCGTGCACCGCGGCGATGGCCATCTCGCGGTGCAGGTGCGGCGGGGTGACGATGCTGACGAGGTCCACCCCCGGGTCCCGCACCACCTCGCGCCAGTCCTGGGTGGCGCGAGGGATGCCACACTCGCGCGCCACCTGCTCGGCGCGCTCGAGCCGGGCGCTGGCGATGGAGACCACCTCCACGCCCGGGAGCGACTGAAATGCGGGGATCTGCGTGGAGCGCGCGAAGCCTGTGCCGATGATGCCCACTCGAAGGGCGGGTGCTCCCGTCGTCATCGCGTCTCCCTGAGGGCCGGGGACCTGCGCCCCGGCGCCCGGTTCACGCCCTGCCCGCCGCCTGCCGGCCTCTCCGTGAGAGCGCGTCGATGGAGGCCGCCACCAGCAGCACCGCGCCCGTGACCATGAACTTCACGGACGAGGATAGCGCGAGCAGGTCCATTCCGTTGGAGATAGAGCCAATCACCAGCGCTCCCAGGATGGCCGACCAGGCCGAACCGCGCCCGCCGAAGAGGCTGGTGCCGCCAATCACCGCCGCGGCGATGGCGTTGAGCAGCACGTCGCCGCTGCCAGAGGACTGGTTCACCGCCAGCAAGCGCGAGGAGGCAAGGATACCACCCGCAGCCGCCATGGTGGAGGCCAGGGTGAAGATGGCCACGCGGATGGTCTCCACGCGGATGCCCGCGCGGCGAGCCGCCTCGGCGTTGCCACCCACCGCGAAGACGTGCCGGCCGAAGCGGGTGCGCTTGATGAGCAGTTCAATGCCCACCACGAAGCCCGCGAAGATGATGGCCGCCAGCGGCAAGCCGCGGTCCTGGGTGAACACGGCCACCGAGGCCACCACCGCGCCGGAGATGACCACCATGCGCGCCACGGTGGAGCGCAGGTGCGCCTGGGGCAGCCCCGCCGCCCCCCGGCGCATCCGCTCGACCAGCACCGTGGCCACGTAGAGGGCGATGATGAGGATGGCGATGGGCCAGGCAATGGCCGGCTCGAAGAAGGTGCCGGTCAGCCCGTTGATGACCGGGTCATTCAGGTTCACCGTGCCGGTGTTGCCCAGCACGAAAAGCAGCGCACCCTGCCAGCCCAGCAGTCCGGCCAGCGTCACCACGAACGAGGGCACGCGGAACCGCGTAATCCACAGGCCGTGGAACAGGCCGATGCCCGCGCCGGCGGCCAGGCCCGCCAGGAGCGCCGGAACAGCCCCCCACCCGTGCTTCACGTTGAGGATGGCCATCACCGCGGCGGACAGGCCGCTCACGGCGCCCGCCGACAGGTCAATCTCTCCCAGCAGCAGCACCAGCACGATGCCCGCGGAGATCGTCCCCATGGCGGCGATCTGCAGCATCAGGTTGGTGAGGTTGACGGCGGAGAGGAAGCGCTCGTTGGCCACATAGAAGATGAGCCAGATGAGGCTCAGTCCGACGATGACGGGCAGGCTGCCCAGCTCGCCCTGGGACACGCGGCGGCGGAAGCCCTGCCACGCACCCTTCAGACCCGGGGCATCCTGAATCAAGCGCGGATCGACATAGGCCACGACTTCACGGGGGGAGCTCATTGGGCCTCCGTCTTGAGCGTCTCGACGACTTCCTGCTTCTTGGCTCCGGTGATGGCGGAGACGACCTCGACTTCCTTGGCCGCCTGGGTGTCGAAGGTCGCCACCCGCTTGCCCAGCCGCATCACGATGATGCGGTCGGACACGGAGAACACATCCATCAGGTTATGGCTGATGACCACCACGCCCAGGCCCTGCTCGCGCAGGCGGCGGATGAGGTCCAGCACCTGGCGCGTCTGCGCCACACCGAGCGCCGCGGTGGGCTCGTCCAGCAGCACCATCTTCGGCGAGCCCATCATCGCGCGAGCCACCGCGATGGACTGCCGCTGGCCACCCGACAGCGCGGCCACCTGCGTGCGCACGCTGGGGATGCTCACACTGAGCCGCTGGAGCAGCGCGCTCGCCTGCTGCTCCATGGCGGTCTCGTCCAGCCACCCCGTGAGCTTGCCCGCGGCCCCCGAGCGCACTTCGCGCCCGAGGAACAGGTTGCCCACGACGTCCAGGTTGTCGCACAGCGCGAGGTCCTGGTACACGGTGGCAATTCCCAGCGACGACGAGGCCTGAGGCCCGTTCAGGGAGACGGGCCGGCCCTCGAAGAGGACCTGCCCTTCGTCGATGGGGATGATTCCTGAGATGATCTTGATGAGGGTGGACTTCCCGGCCCCGTTGTCGCCCACCAGGGCCACGACCTCACCGGGGCGGACCTCGAAGTCCACCGTGGTGAGGGCCTGGACGGCCCCGAAGCGCTTGGAGACCCCTTTCAGCTCCAGCAACGATGTAGCGGTCATTCCACCCTCCAGGCGTTACTGGATCTGGGCCGCGGTGCAGGCGTCCTTGTAGGAGCCGGCGCAGAGCTCGTCCGGCTTCCAGAACCCGTCCGCGACGACCGTGGTCTTCACGTTGTCCTTGGTGACGGCCACGGGCTCCAGGAGGATGGAGGGCACGTCCAGCTTGCCGTTGTTCACCTTGGCGTTGACCTTGCCCGCCGGGGCCTGCTGGCCGCGCACCAGCGCCACCGCCAGCTCCGCGGCGACCTCGGCCTCGGGCTTGATGGCCTTGTAGACGGTCATGAACTGCTCGCCCGCGATGATGCGCTGGATACCCGCCAGCTCCGCGTCCTGGCCCGTGACGGGGGGCAGCGGCTTGACGCCCGCGGCCTTCATGGCCGCGATGGCGCCGCCCGCCGTGCCGTCATTGGCGCAGTACACGCCGGCGATCTTGTCCTTGCCGATGGAGGTGATGGCCTGCTCCATCTGCTGCTGGGCCTTGTCCGGGCTCCAGTCCGGGGTGTCGTACTCGGCGCCGATCTTCAGGCCGCTGCCGTCGATGATGCTGTGCGCGCCGGCCTTGAAGAGCTTGGCGTTGTTGTCGGTGGGCGCACCGTTGATCATCACGATGGTGCCGCCCGTCTTCCCGTCCGCCTTGAGCTTGTCCACGAGCGCGGTGGCCTGGAGCTTGCCGACCTTCTCGTTGTCGAACGAGATGTAGTAGTCCACGTCCGCGCCGGTGATGAGGCGGTCATAGCTGACGACGGGGATCTTCGACTGCTTGGCGCGCGTGACGATGGCGGCCGCCGAGGCGGAGTCCACCGGATCCAGCACCAGCACCTGGGCGCCGTTGGTCAGCGCGGCCTCGGCCTGGTTCTGCTGCTTGGACGCGTCCTGATCCGCGTTGCTGTAGATGACCTCGCACTCGGAACACAGCTCCTTCACCTTGCGCTCGAAGTGAGGGCGGTCGTGGGACTCGTAACGAGCCGTCTTCGTCTCGGGCAGCAGCAGGGCGATCTTCCCGCCGGCCGGCTTCTTCTCGGCCGCGGGAGGCGTCCCCGTCGCCGTCCCGGTGGTATCACCGGCAGGCTTCTCCTCCTTCTTGCAGGCGGGGCTCAGCAGCATCACAGCAGCCAGCACCGATGCGGCGCCGATACGAGTCATCGAAGAACGGGTGTCCACTCGTCCCTCCCTCTGGTGAGTTGTGGCAGTTGTAGGGAAAACGGCGGCGCATCCTGTCGCCGGTTCGTAACGCCCGCAAGACTTTGCATGCGCTTTCAGAGGTGGGCGCAGAACCTACCTCCTGGTTGACATCGGCTTCCCTTCCGGGTCCACAGCGGCCGGCACAGCTACGAAGAGTTCTCGCGGACGCCTGTTCGGAAATGTCGGGGGTTTTGGACGCAAAAGTCCCGACATTTCCGAACAGTCATGCCCGTGAGGCAGGCGGACACAACCCAAGAGAGCGGGTATCTTCTGGGCCACCTCTTCGGTAGGCTCGGGTTCAGCTCCGCGCCCCTGCGGGAGAAGCCCCTTGAGCGATGACCTGGAGACCCCTGTTGACCCTCGCGATCTGCGCCCCGGCTCGCTCGTAGGCCCCTGGCGTGTCCTCGAACGCATCGACTCCGGCAGCTACGGAGTGGTGTTCCTGGTGGAGCGCGCTTCGAAGCCGGAAGCAGGCCCCTTCGCCATGAAGATGGCCAAGCAAGCCGGTGATCCGCGCTTCGAGCGGGAAGCCGAGCTGCTCCGGCGCACTCAACACCCCGCGCTGCCTCGCTTTGAGGACTTTGGGATCTGGATCTCGGCCCGGGGTGACGACCACCCTTACCTAGTCATGGAGTACGTGGCGGGCTCCATCCTCTATGAGTGGGGCCACGAGGAAGAGCGCTCCTCCCGGGACGTGCTCGAAGTGCTCGCCCAGGTGGCACAAGGACTGGCGGCGGTTCATGCCTCGGGCGCCGTTCACCGGGACGTCAAGGGGGACAACATCCGCGTCACTCCTGAAGGCCGCGCGGTGCTGGTGGACTTCGGCGCCGGATGGTTCCCGGGAGCGCGCCCGCTGACGGACACCTGTGCGCCTCCGGGCACCAGCGTCTACCGCTCGCCGGAGCTGCTACGCTTCACGTGGCGCTTCTACAGGGATGACCAGGCGCGCTGGAAAGCGAGCCCCTGCGATGACCTGTACGCGCTGGGCGTCACCGCCTACCGGCTCGTGACGGGCACCTACCCCCCGCCCATCAGCGAGACCCAGCATGAGGAGCAGCGGGAACTGCGCCCCCCAAGAGAGCTCGCCACGGTCACTCCAGAATTGGACAGCATCATCCTGCGCCTGCTCTCCGAGGATAAAGCGAACCGCGGTACCACTCCTCAGACGGTAGAGGCGTTAGAGCACGCTGCGCTCCATACTCGGCATGTGGCGGACAATCCCATCCGCCTGCTTCGGGTAGGAGTTCCTTCTGAGTTAGAGGCACCGTCCCGTTCTGCGTCCTCAAGCGGGTCCCCTCCCCCTCCGAGCCGTCAGCGCTCCTCAGCAGACGCCACGCACCACGCCACCCTGGCGCTGCTCTCATGGGCTGCAGCCGCCATGGTGGGGGGGTTCGTCGTGCTCATCGGTTCCAAGCTCCCATCAGGCCCAGCGCCCCGAGAAGAATCGGCCCCTTCCGGCCCCCCGCTGATGGCCAAAGAGGTTCCGACACCCCCCATAGAGACGCCTGATGCTGGCGTCGCGGATGCCGCCATGGCCTCCGTGCAGGAGGGTCCGCGAACGGGACTGCCTGTCTCTGCCATCGGTTTGGCCATGCCCAAGACTCCTCTTCCTGGGCAGAAGAAGCCCCCCTGCAATCCACGCTCGGAGGTCGTGGTCATAGGAGCTTGCTGGTCCATCCTCCGGATTGATCCGCCGTGCGGTGCAGCCTACGAACGAGAGGGCCAATGCTACATGCCCGTCTTCGACAGCCGCCCGCCGCCCACCTCCGAGCAGCCATGACGCCGCTTCATGGCGCGATCAGTTGAACCAGCCTGTGCTACGCGCCGCGCACCGGCAGTTCGCGGAAGGCGATATCCTGCTCGTAGCTCAGACGCCGCACTGCATCTACAAAGCGCTCGGTGGCGATGATCATCGACAGAAACCCAGCCAGTCGGAACAAATCCTGGTCTTCAGGCAGAGAGGCCGCATCCAGAATGGGCTCGTCTGGACACTTGAGTTCTCTCCTCTCGCACTTCGGACAGGGCAGGGGACGTTCCGGCAGGCAATCCGAGTGGAACTCGCCCCGGGGCACCAATTCCATCTCCAGCAACTCGGGTGGGTTCTTCTTGCGAAAGCGCAGGGCCGTGCGACAGCCCTTCAAGCCCCTCAAGCCCTCAGCCTGCAGACGCTCGAATGGCTCACGCCTGATCAACAGCTCCCACGCGTGAATCAGGCTCAGCGGGCCAAACTCTCCCCAGGCCGAGCCATGCAGGGGACCGAAAGCAGTCCCTGGCCAGAGGGGGATTCCGGAAGGCACCAACGGGCGCACCTGTTCGCGCAGCCGCTCGAACTCCACGAAGTCTTCCTCGAACCGCGCGAAGTACTTCCGCTGCTCCTGAGCCGGCAGGTGAGACAGGTCTACAGAAGGGTAGGCATTCGCAGCCGTGCCCCCAGAGAGATTGCACACCGGGCAGGCCACTCCAGGCAGGCTCCATGTATGCCCGTACGTATACCCGCCTGAGTCACGCGGCGATGGAGGGGTGCTGAGCCAATAGAATCGCATCGGCGCTAGTACCCTGGAGGCAGCGGGGGCGGCTGTCTCGAATACGGAATGACAGGGCCGAACAGCTCGAACTCGTAGATGAGTTGTCCGGCGTATCTGTGGATCTTCTCTTTCGGGGCCCCCGCCAGGTTTTCTTGGATGAAACGAGCCCATGCGGCATTCCACGGGCCTCCGTTGGCTCCGCGATGGATGCTCCTGTGCTTCTCCAACTCCAGCAGGAGCACATACTTGTCGATGTCGATGCCTTGCTGGGTAAACCACTCCTTGAACATTCGCGGGAAGATGTGGTGCTGCTCATGCGGCTTGGCCCGCTCCTTGGCTGCCTCCTCCAGCATCTGCTGCTGACTGGGCAACAGCGGCGGCTTGTGCTGCCACGGGATGATGAACACCGGCCGCGCATCCCGCGGCAACTCTTGTGCGCTCCCCCAGTTCCTCTGCGCGCCCCGCTGAGGATTGGGCAATGCCCCCACCGGGTGCCGCGCAAGCACCACGCGCGTTTCGTCCCCCTGCTCCTGCACCTGCCAGCATCGGTACAGCCCGCATTGCTCACCTGCGCACAGCGCCACCAGGCTGTTCTCGTGCGAGCATGCTTCCTCGTAAGAAACGAGCTCAGCCGACTCCTCGCAGCCCAGCCTCTCACTTCCCCGGGGTGTCGTCGCACAGGCTGCTAGCGCTATAGCCACCAGCAGCCACCATGGGCGTGAGGCGCTCACGGTTCTTCGTTACCCCTCGCGGGAGGCGGTGAAGACGAGCTGGGACTGCTTGTCCCCCGTCCCCGTCACCACCGTGAACGTGCGCTCCACCGCCGCCATGCCCTGGACGCTCTTCGCCGACAGCTCCAGCAACATCGCGCCGAACGCCTTCACGTGGAACGACACGCGCCAGAGCTCCTCCAGCTCCTCGAACACCTTCTCGATGACCGCCGGATCCGCCCCCTGCTGCAGCCCATCCCGCAGCAACGCCATCCCCGCCACCAGCCGCTGCCACCGCACGTACGTCCCCCCGTACTGGCTGCCCACGTCCGCCAACCGCGAGTTCTTGTCCAGCACGTCCGCGAACGTGTTCGGGTATGCCGTCCCCTGCCCCTCCCAGTACGCCACCTCCCCCGCACTCCCCTTCGCGATCTTGTTCTGCTTCAGCCACGCCGCCGCACGCTGCGCCGCCCTCGGCGGCGTCCAGTCCTTCCCCTTCTCCGTCAGGTACGTCATCCACAGCGGCGCGTACACGCTCTGCCGGAACTCGGGGTTCGCACGCGCCGGGCTCTTGTCCCACGGCATCGACCGCGCCAGCGCCTTCGCGTACAGCTCCGGCACTCCCATCGCCGCCAGCGCCGTCAGCTCCCGGAACACCGTGTCCGCCAGCTTCACCTCCAGCCGCAGCTCCACCGCCTCGCCCTTCGCCGCCTCCTGGATCTGCTTCAGCACCTGCTCCTCGTCCGCGTCGTCCAACACGTGCCAGAC
This sequence comes from Hyalangium minutum, assembly GCF_000737315.1. Lineage (GTDB taxonomy): Bacteria > Myxococcota > Myxococcia > Myxococcales > Myxococcaceae > Hyalangium > Hyalangium minutum. Next base: position 226,916 of record NZ_JMCB01000005.1, on the reverse strand, counting down.
GATCGCCTCGTCGATGGCCTGCCGCACCGCCGTCTCCGACAGCTTCCCCTTCCGCTGCAGTTGCAGATACAGCCCGTAGCTGAAGTCCCGCACCGTCGGCTGCGCCCGGAACTCGCCCATGTCCGCCTTGAAGTCCACGGACCAGCGCCCCGTCCCCTGGAACAGCCCGCCCTCATAGCTGCGCATCCCCATGAACGCGTACCGCCGAGGCCCATGCACCGGATCCGGCGAGCCGTACTGCGCCACCCGCTGCAGCTTCCTCTGCGTCTGGCTCTTCAGCACCTGCCACTTCGAGAACCCCAGCGTGAAGCCCCACGCCTCACTCAGCGTCCGCGTGTTCTGCTGGAAGTAGCTGCGCAGCGCCCCCGGCTCCACCTGCTTCAGCACCTGCGTCAGCCGCCCCATCACCAGCGGCAGGTGCAGCTTCGCCAGCTGCGCATCCGCCACCTCCAGCCGCAGCAGCGTCTGCTGCTCGGACACCCGCGCGTACTCGTACTGGAACCCGGAGGAGATCTTCTCCGCCGCCATCGTCACCAGCGCCTGCTTCGCCTTCGCCTTCTGGTCCTCCCAGGCCCGCTTCAGCGCCGTCGCGTCGGCCTCGTAGTCCGTCATCCCCAGCCGGTCCAACGCCAGCCTCAGCAGCTTCTTCTCCTCCTCGGACAGCTGCGTGGTGGAGAGCTTGTCCACCAGCTGCTCGAAGTGCGAGAGCCCCGGCAGCCCCACCAGCGCGTTCAGCGCCGCGTCCACCACCGCCGGATCCACCGCCGCCTCCACGGTGACGCCAATCTGCGCCGCCCGCTTCGCCTCGCGCACCGCGCCCTTCTGCACGGAGACCACCATCGCCCCCGCCTTCTCGCGCGAGAAGGTGACCATGAAGTCATCCGTCACACTCACGCTGCCTGTGACAGTCGCACCCGCCGTGGCCTTGATGGCCAGCAGCGTCCCCACCGGCAGCAGCCGGCTCAGCGGGTTCAGGTTGGTGCTGAAGACGTCTCCCCACGCGAGCGTGACGGACGTCTCCAGCCGCGTGCGCGCCTGGAAGCTCAGCGCCTCCTTCGGCTGGATCTTCAGCACGTGCTCGAGCACCAGCGGCAGCCGGAGGTTGCGCGTGTCCGTGTTGATGGCGTCGCGCAGCCGGTCGGTCAGCGAGTGCACGTGGTAGTCCGCGACCTGAATCGCCACCTCGCCGCTGCCCGAGCCCGACAGGAACGGCAGCGCCACCCCGGCCTGCGCCTTGGCGCGCACCCGCACCGCGTACTTCAGCCACGCGTCCTGCCCCAGCAGCAGCGGCGGGCTCAGCTTCGTCATGTCCTCCTGCGCGGGCTTGTCACCGACGACGCCGTCCGCGTCCACGTCCCCCGGCGCGTTGAAGGCCTCGATGTTGGCCTCCGTGCCGCCGTCCAACACGAATGAGAGCGCCTCGAGCCCCAGGCTGATCGGCTGCTCTACCTTGGCCGTGGCCAGGTTGACGCGGACCTGCGAGTCCTGGAGGGACGTGTCCAGGAGCAGTTCCTTGAGCTCATCGAGACTGGCCAGCTTCCATTCGAAGGGCATGAATGACCTCGCTACGGGGCGGAGGAACAACGCTCCGCCCAGCGTAGCAGGTCAGGCTGCCAGCATCGCCGCTCCAATGAGACCACTGTCGTCGCCCAACTCCGCCTCGGCGATGAGCAGCCCCTCGCGGGAGCTGTTGGAGGACAGCGTCTGCACCGCCTCCACCACGTAGCGGCGGATGCCCGGGCAGTTCATCAGCACCCCGCCGCCCAGAATCAGCCGCGCCGGGTTCAGCACCGTCACCATGTTGGCAATGGCGATGCCCAGCATCTGCCCGGCCCGCTCGTGGATCTCCCGAGCGCCCGGATCCCCCGCCTCCGCCGCCTTCTCGAGGGTCAACGGCGTGAGGTGCGAGGGCTCGCCCCCCGTCAGGTCCGACAGCACCGTGGAGCGCCCGGCCACCATCAGCTCGCGCGCCTGGGCGATGAGGTTGTGCCCGCCCGCGTAGGCCTCCAGGCACCCCAGCTCGCCACAGCCGCACCGCCGGCCCCCGGGAATCACCTTGGTATGGCCCAGCTCGCCAGCCACGCCGCCACCGCCGCGCACCAGCTGGCCGTTGGCGATGATGCAGCTGCCCACGCCCGAGCCCACGAAGACCGTGTACACATCCGTGGCGCCCCGGCCCGCGCCCGCGTGCAGCTCGCCATACGCGGCGGCCGCCAAGTCATTCACGATGCGCGCCGGCCGCCCGAGCCGCTCCGTCAACATGGCCCCCAGCGGTACGTTGCGCCAGCCCAGGTTGGGCGCCACGGCGATGATCCCCGAGTCCCGGTGGATCTGCCCGGCAGCCCCCACTCCACAGCCTCGCACCTCTAACCCTCCCGCGGCGGCCAGGGCCCCGGCGGCGGCCTGAGCGATGACCTCCACCACGGCTGCAGGGCTGCGCTCGGTGAGGGACAGCTTCGACGAGGTGAGGATGTTCCCCTTCTCGTCCACCACGGCGGCGCGAGCGTTGGTCCCTCCCAGATCGATTCCCAGCGTCGGCATCAGGCTCTCCTCTGCTCCTTATATATATAGGAGACATGGGCGGCGGGCGCCCCTTACACCTCAGCCCTGGATGCGGGCAATCAATCCGGTGACGAGCCCCTCGAGGCTCTTGAGCCGGGACTCGTCCTTGAGCCGGCCTTCCTCGGTGAAGGCCTGGTCGGCGTGGGAGACGAGGAACTGGTCCGGCAGCAGGTTCATGCCCAAGTGCGTCAGCGACTGGCGCAGGTGGGCCTGCATCCGCACCGTCCCGAACATGCCAGGCGAGGCCCCCGCAAGCGCCGCCCACTTGCCCTTGAACACGTTGGGCCCGCCACGCGACGCCCAGTCGATGGCGTTCTTCAGGCTCCCAGGGATGGAGGCGTTGTACTCCGGGCTGGAGATGAGCAGCCCCTGGGCCTTGGAGATGCGCTCGCGCAGCTCCACCGCAGGGGGCGGCAAGCCCTGGGCCTCGATGTCTCCGTCATAGATGGGCAGCACCAGCACCTTGAGGTCCACCACATCCACCTCGGCGCCCTTCGCGCGGGCCTGCTCCACCAGCAGCGCCAGCAGCTTGCGGTTGAAGGAGCCGGTGCGGAGGCTACCGGAGATGGCGATGATCCGGGGCGCGCTCATGACTAGCCTCCCACCTCACGCTTCATCTGCTCGACCGTGCCCTCGATGAGGTGCTGGATCTCCTTGAGGCGCTCGGGGGTGTTGGCCTCGAAGCGCAGCACCAGGATGGGCTGGGTGTTGGACGCGCGGATGAGGCCCCACCCGTCCGGGAACGTCACGCGCACGCCGTCCACGTCGATGATCTGGTGGCCCGCGGCCCGCAGCGTCTCCGTGCAGCGGCGCACGAGCTCGAACTTCTTCTCCTCCTTGGTGTCCACGCGCAGCTCGGGCGAGGCGTACGTCTTCGGCACGTCCGACAGCAGCTCGCTGAGCTTCTTGGGCTCGTGCGTGAGGATCTCCAGCAGGCGCGCGGACGAGTACACCGCGTCATCAAAGCCGAAGTAGCGGTTCTTGAAGAAGATGTGGCCGCTCATCTCCCCGGCCAGCTCCGCGTGCGTCTCCTTCATCTTCGCCTTGATGAGCGAGTGCCCCGCCTTCCACATCACCGGCTTGCCGCCGTGCTTGGCGATGTCGTCATATAAGGTGTAGCTGCACTTCACCTCGCCGACGATGGCCGCCCCCGGGCTCTCCTTCAGCACGTACCGGCTGAAGAGGACCATCAGCTGGTCGCCCCAGAGGATGTTCCCCTGGTCGTCGATGACGCCGATGCGGTCGCTGTCGCCGTCGTAGGCGATGCCCACCTCGGCCTTCTCGCGCTTCACCGCCTCGATGAGGTCCTCGAGGTTCTCCACCACCGTGGGGTCCGGGTGGTGGTTGGGGAACGTGGCGTCCATCTCGCAGAACAGCGGCACCACGTCGAAGCCCATGGCCCGGAACAGCGGCACCGCCACCGCGCCGCCCGTGCCGTTGCCCGCATCAATGACGATGCGCATCCCCGTGCGCCCCACTTTGACCGTCTGCAACACGAAGTGGTTGTACGGGGTGATGATGTCGAACGGGGTGACGGTGCCCGGCTTGTCGCTCTTCTCGAAGTCGCGCGCCTCGATGAGCTTCCGCAGCGCCTGAATCTCGTGGCTGTGGAAGGTCGTCTTCCCCGCCCCAATCTTGAACCCGTTGTACTCCGGCGGGTTGTGGCTGCCCGTAATCATCGCCAGCCCGTCCACCGGCAGCGTGTTCGCCGCGAAGTACGTCAGCGGAGTAGGCACCACGCCCACATCCAGCACGTTGAGGCCGGTGGAGGTGAGGCCCTGAGCGAGCGCATCGCGGAAGCGGGTGGACGACTCGCGGCAGTCGCGGCCGACGACAATGGAGCGCCCGTGCTGGCGGCGGATGATGGTGCCCAGGCCCTTGCCGAGCAGCTCCACCACCTCGACGGTGAGATCCTTATCGACCAGGCCCCGAATGTCGTACTCGCGGAAGATGTGGGTATTCACAGGTGCGTCCTTGCCCTCCCCCCAGGTGGGAGAGGTGCCCTACCGAAAGGCGGCGGACTCTACACAAGCGGAGGCAGAGGGGTAAGCGCCACCGCTGGCCGCGTTTGGTCACCGGTGACACAGCGTTTTGTCACTCCCGGAGTGCGCTCCCCCGCCAAGTCACCGGAATCCGGGAATCCGGCGCGAACCGGGCCGCTGGCACGTCGGCTGCTTTGTGCGCTGCCCACACGGCACATGGCAGTCACGGAAGGTTTCTCAGCGAGGCGCTCGTCTCGCAGGGGCTTCGTGTTGCCGCAAGTCCGCCACTCGCAAGAAAGGGCTTCGGGCATGACACGCTCGACGTGGTTCGCGCTGGAGACGTTGTGGAAGCTGATGATGGGGCTCAGCCTCCTCCTGGGCTGGAGCGCCCGGGCCGAGGCGCTGCTGGAGCCGGAGCAGCTGGCGCAGGGCACACGGCTGGAGCGGCAGCAACGGGCCGCGCGGCAGCGGCTCGCCGCGTCCACTCAGCACGGCCTGGTGGTGAGCGAGGACGGTGAAGTCTGGGCCTGGGGCACGGGCCCGGCGCAGCGGCTGGGCACGTGGCCGGAGCAACAGCTCGGCAACGGACTGCCGGCGCGGATCCCCGGCCTGACGGGGGCCGTCTCCGTCGCCGCGGACTCCTCGGGCGGCCACTCGCTGGCCCTGCTGCAGAACGGCGGAGTGGTGTCCTGGGGGAGCAACTCCTATGGCGAGCTTGGAGACGGCACGACGAGCAACCGGGACGGGCGCGTCGCGGTGACGGGGCTGGCGAACGCGGTGAGTGTCTCCGCGGGCAACATGCACTCCATGGCCGTGTTGCGGGACGGCTCCGTCTGGACGTGGGGTGGCAACTACTACGGCCAGATTGGGGATGGGAGCCGGGGCTATGACAGCCGGCGCCCCAAGCCCTGGCAGGTAGACGGGCTGACCCAGTTCGTGGCCGTGGCGGCCGGCAACCTGCACTCGCTGGCGCTGCGCGCCGACGGCACCGTGTGGGCCTGGGGCCATAACTTCTTTGGCCAGCTGGGGGATGGGACGCAGCAGCAGCAGCTCCGGCCCGTGCCGGTGGTGGGGCTGACGAACGTGGTAGCCATCGCGACGCACCACGCCACCTCGTACGCCGTGCGCGCGGACGGCTCCGTGTGGGCCTGGGGCAACAACCAGTCCGGAGAGCTCGGGGGCGGCTCGGAGGACTCCTTCCGGGCCACGCCCGGGCCGGTGCCGGGGCTAACGCAGGTGGTATCCGTGGCGGCGGGCTACCAGCATGCGCTGGCGCTGCGTCGGGATGGCAGCGTGTGGGCCTGGGGTGACAACTCCTTCGGCCAGCTGGGCAACGGGGAGCAGGGCGGCACGGGCCTGCCCCAGCCGGTGCGCGGGCTGAACGCGGTGGCGCTGGCCGCAGCCACCTACCACTCGCTGGCGCTGCGCAAGGATGGCTCCGTGTTCGCCTGGGGGCACAACACCGAGGGCGCCATGGGCACGGGCACCCACGCCCGGCCCTCGCCCGCGCCGGTGGAGCTGAAGGACGTGCGCACCCTCTCCTCCTCCTTCTTCCACACGCTGGCGCTCCGGGCAGATGGCTCGGTGTGGACGTGGGGCAGCGAGCAGGGCTGGGGCGGCAGCATTCAGCCCAAGCCCGCCCGGGTGCGCGAGCTGTCGCGGGCCGTGGGCATCGCGGCGGGCACCTGGCACTCGCTGGTGCTGGGCCAGGACGGCCGCGTGTGGGCCTGGGGTGACAACTCCCGCGGCCAGCTCGGGGACGGCACGCTGGGCGGACGCCGGGACACCCCCGCGCGGGTGCCGGGCCTGGAGAACGTGGTGGCCGTGGCCGCGGGCGAGTTCCACTCGTTGGCGCTCAAGCGCGACGGCACCGTGTGGGCCTGGGGCGCCAACCACTACAGCCAGCTCGGAGACCTGACGCTGGACGACCAGCCGCAGCCCGCGAAGGTGCAGCGGCTGGACGGCGTGGCGTCCATCCACGCCCACATGGACCTCTCGGTGGCGGTGAGGAACGACGGCACCGTGTGGCAGTGGGGCAGTGACATGGGCACCTGGTTCTGGACCGACATGCTGCCGCACCCGGCCGCGCCGGTGGAGGGGTTCTCCGATGTGATCAAGGTGAGCGTGTTCTTCTCCGGCATCACCGCGCTGAGCACGGACGGCACCGTGTGGCAGTGGTACCTGGGCCCTCCGGACTGGGTGTTCCCCCCGATGGCCCTCGAAGGCCTCACGGACGCGGTGGATGTGGTGGCCAGCTCCAACACGACGCAGATCCTCCGCGCGGATGGCTCCGTGTGGAACATCGGCGGGAATACCTACGGTGAGCGCGGGTTCCCCTCCACGGACCTCTACTCCCTCGAGGTGAAACAGGTGCCGGGGCTGAGGAACGTGGTGTCGCTGTCCTCTGAGTCGGCCACCGTGTACGCGCTGCGCGCGAACGGCACGCTGATGGCCTGGGGGAGCAACCGTTACGGCACCCTGGGTGACGGCACGTCGCCCATGCACCTCCGGCCCGAGCGCGTCCTACTGCCGCGCAGGTACTAGGGCCTGAGCACTGGCGAGGGTGTTCGCGCTCCACCGCGCTGAGGCCCGAGCCAGCACCCGAGGAAGTGGCCCGCCGTGGCGAGACGGCGGGCCACTTCCTCCTGTCCCCTTCCCACCCCGTTCCACCCCTTCCTCCCGAGGCGTCCGCCTCGCGCGGGAGGCGTGTTGCCGCAAGTCCCCCTTCACCCGGAGGCCGTTCACACATGAGACACACCCTGAGATTCAAACGGGAGTTGCTGTGGCAGTTGATGCTGGGGCTCAGCCTCGTGCTGGGCTGGAGCGCCCGAGCCGAGGCGCCACTGGAGCCAGAGCCGCTGGAGCAGGGCACGCTGGCGGAGCGGCAGCACCGGGCCGCGCGGCGGCTCCTTGCGACAAACAGCTATCGTTCCGTGGCCGTGAGCCCGAGCGGGGATGTCTGGGTCTGGGGTAACGGCCTCGGGCGGGATCTCGGCACGTGGCCGGAGATCCAACTGGGAACCGGCCTCCCTGTCCGGATGCCGAGAATGACAGAGGCCGTCTCGGCCTCCTCGGCGTCTGGGGGCGGGCACTCGCTGATCCTCCTCGAGGACGGCACCGTGATGGCCTGGGGGATCAATAACGTGGGCCAGCTCGGGGATGGCACGACGCTCACCGGGTTTGAGCGCGTCAAGGTGAAGGGTCTCACGGAGGTGGTGGCGATCGTCGCGGGGGACACCCACTCCCTGGCGGCCCGCCGCGATGGCTCCGTCTGGGCCTGGGGCTCCAACAGCTATGGCCAGCTCGGAGATGGGACCACCACGCGGCGCCTCCTGGCCACGCCCATCCCAGGGCTCAGCCAGATCGTGGCGGTGGCGGCGGGAAGCAGCCACTCGCTGGCGCTGCGCGCTGACGGCACCGTCTGGGCCTGGGGCACCAACAGCTACGGCCAGCTCGGGGATGGGACGCGGACGCAGCGGCTGTCGCCCGTCCAGGTGCCGGGGCTGACGGACGTGGTGGCCATCGACACGCGATTCGCCACCTCGTACGCGGTGCGCACCGACGGCTCCGTCTGGGCCTGGGGCGCCAACTTCTCCGGCCAGCTCGGGGATGGGACCCAGAGCACCTACCGGGCCACGCCCGCGCCGGTGCCGGGGCTGACGCAGGTAGTGTCCGTGGCGGCAGGGCATAGCCACGCCCTGGCGCTGCGCCGGGATGGCAGCCTCTGGGCCTGGGGCACCAACCACTCGGGACAGCTCGGCCGGGGCACCGAGAGCCCCACAGGCCTGCCCGAGCCGGTGCCGGGCCTGGAGGGGGTGATCGCGGCCGCCGCGGATTCCGTCCACAGCCTGGCGCTGCGCAGGGATGGCTCGGTGTACACCTGGGGCCACAACCAACTGGGCGCCATGGGCACGGGCTCGGACCGCCAAGCAACACCCACCCGGGTGGACCTGAGGGACGTGCGCGCCATGGCCAGCAACTCCGCCCATGCGGTGGCGATCCGCCAGGACGGCTCGGTGTGGCGGTGGGGCCAGGAGATCACGGACGGGACCCTCATCACCCGCGCAACCCCCGAGCGGGTGCAGGGGCTCTCGCACGCCGTGGCCATCGCGGCGGGCGCGTTCCACTCGGTGGTGGCGCTCCAGGACGGCACCGTCTGGGCCTGGGGCGATAACTTCCGGGGGCAGTTGGGCCAGGGGACGTTTGACGCCGGCCAGGACACGCCCGTGCAGGTGCAGGGCCTGAGCGACGTGGTCGCGGTGGCCGCGGGGGACTTCCACTCGCTGGCGCTCAAGCGTGACGGCACCGTCTGGGCCTGGGGCGCCAACTACTTCGGCCAGCTCGGAAACGTGGCGCTGGAGCTGTACGACTCGCCCGTGCCCGTGCAGGTGCAAGGGCTCCAGGGCGTCTCCTCCATCGCCGCCGGACTGGACTTCTCGGCGGCCATCACGAGCGACGGCACCGTGTGGCAGTGGGGCAGTACCATGCTCGCCTGGTACTCCGGCGACATGATGCCGCGCCCACCCGAGCCGGCGCCGGGGCTGTCCAACGCGGTGAAGGTGGTCGTGATGTACACGGGCCTCATCGCACTGCGCGCGGACGGCACCGCGCGCCAGTGGAACGTCAGCCCGTTTTTCGCGGTGTACCCTGATGAAGCCTTCGAGGCCATCACGGGCGCGGTGGACCTGGTGGCCAGCGCCTCTTCGATCCAGATCCTCCGCGCCGACGGCACGGTCTGGAACTTCGGCAGCAACCTCTACAGCGAGCGAGGCTTCCCCACCGAGGAGGCCACCTCGTATGAGCTGGCACAAGTGCCGGGGCTGAGCGGCGGGGTGGCGCTGGCCGCCGATTCCTTCACCGTGTACGCACTGCGCGAGAATGGCAGGCTGATGGCCTGGGGAAGCAACAGCCTCGGCAACATCGGCAATGGCGAGTTGTCCGTGCACCTGCGGCCCGTGCGCGTGAAGCTGCCGTGCAAGCTCAAGGACCTGAGCGCCGCGGAAGGTTTCCGCGAGCACCACTGCCACGCGGAGCCCTGAGCCCGCCTCCAAAAGCAGTGGCCCGCCGGGGCGAGACGGCGGGCCACTGCCTCCTCCAGGGCTGGCGAGGGTTTCAACTCATGGTCCCGCTTGAGGACCGAACGTCTCCGCGCCGCGAGGCTGCCGTCCGTAGGCCTCGCCCGGAGCGAGCGGCGCCAGCCAGAGCAGATCCACGGGCGTGCGCCCATCCGCTGCGAACAGGGACAGCTCGGGCCGCTGCGCGTTGATCTCCGCACTGAGCCGCCCCGCGGCGTCCGCGCTCCCCTGCCGCAGCGTCACGAAGCCCTGCGGCGCCACGGTGGTGGCAGGCAAGAGCGACTGCGTGGGCACGCGGGTGAAGCCGGACAGGTACAGACCGTCGAGTGACACGGGCGTGTTCCCGCGGTTGTAGAGCTGCACCCACCACGCGCCCGAGGCCTCCCGTCCCACGCGGTCGATGACGAGCGGCCCGCTGCCCAGGGATTCGATGTCGGCGATGTGGGCCAGCAGCCACTTGCGGCGCTCGCGCACGAAGTTGCGGAGGAACTCGGGGCTCCGGGCCGCGTGCTCCGGGCTCACGAAGGGGTCCAGCGTCTGCCCCTGCGCGCTGGGGAGAATGAAGGGCCTCAGCAGCTGGTGCATCGCGTGGATGCGCCGGGACAGGTTCTCCTCGGTGAGCCAGGTGTCCAGCAGCATCCTCAGGCGAGCGACGTAGCGGGCACGCAGCACCTCATCATCCAGGATGCGCGTGGTGAGCGTGCTCCACGCCGGCTTCATGTCCAACTCGCCCCAGCTCCGGCGCCACTCCGCCAGGTCGTACACGTACGGGTCATACGCGGTGAACCCGAACAGCGGCCGAGAGACGCGATCCGAGACGCCCTGCCGCACGTCGTGCTTGCGGCTGTAGAGCGACAGGGCGTTGTTCAAGTCCCACGGGACGTAGATCCACTGCCGCTGCTCGCGCTCGTAGACGAGGAAGCTGCGCGAGTCGACCTGGTAATCATTGGAGATGAAGGTGTCGAGCACCATCCACGTGAGGTAGTCGTCCAGCGCCACCTCCTTCTCGGCGAAGGCGCGGAACGCGTGGGGAGGCGTGCGGTTGATGCCGTCGATGAAGTTCCACAACCCATCCCACGGCTGATCCTCGTTGGTGCGCTTGTCCCAGTCCTCCATATACGCCTCGCGAGGCGGCGGGCGCAGCTCGCAGTCCTGCATGCCGCAGCGGTAGATGTCGCTGTCGTCATCCAGGTCATGCGCGCGGAGGAAGGCCTTCTCCAGGTCTTCAATCTCCGTGTAGATGCCCTGGTACTGGCCATTGAGCGAGAGGTGCACGTAGTGGGTGCGCGGCACCTTCAACCCCACGCTGGCCGCCACGTCGTACCAGAGCTTCTCCGTCAAGTAGCCCGCATCCTTATATGCCGCGAGCAGTTCCAGCCGCTTCACGCCGTTGAGGAAGCGATCGTCCTTGGGGAAGCGCACCGAGTACGGCTTCTTCGGCTCGGCGCGCGTCGAGCGGCCCCGGTAGCGCAGCTCCACCGCCCACGTACGGCCCTGGTAGGTGAACTGGGCGGGCACCCCGTAGTCCCGAGCCTCCACGTTCGCTTCGAGCGCCTGCAGGTGCTCGGGCGTGACGGTGAGCGCCAAGGTCGGAATCGAAGTCTGCAGCGCTGGCCAGGCAGGCGACGCCAGTGTGCCCCCGTCCGGCGCGGGCAGCGGCTCCAGAGGGCCTGCATCCGGAGGCCCGGGATCCAGCGGAGGTGTCCCTGTGTCGGGACCTCCCGCCTCGGGCGGCTGCGTCGGGCCCACACCGGGAGTGCCTGCGGGCTTCTCTTGCAGAACGGTCTGCGGGGCAGACGATGGCTTCCCCGTGGCGCCCCCACATGCCCCCAGGAGCAATGCCCCCCATACCAGCAACGGCTTTCTCATACCGAGGGCCCAGAGCAAACACTGAGCCACCGTGTTGGCGCGGGCTTCGCATGGTTTCGAGGAAGCCGACAGCACCGCACAGGGAAACACTTTACCTGCCCCTGGAACACGGGGCCCTCAGGGTGTATCTCGAGTCCACTATCCAACCCAGCAGGTTGGAAGCTATACTGAAGCCCCGAGCTTCCCCGCCCTCACATGAACACGCCCCCCGTTTCGGTGAAACCTCCCTCCTCTGAAGGAGGGGAGTCCCTCTACACGCGCTACCTCTCCTTGCCCTCTCCCGAGGACAACTTCCGGGGGTTGTTCTTCACCAGCCTCTTCAACCTCGTGAAGAGGGAGGCCGGCGAGTCAGGCCTGAAGCACTGCCAGCAGCTGTTGATGGACAAACGCTTCCAGCGGGGCTTCATCAGCTTCGCCACCTACCCGGCCACGGACTTCCTCCGGCTGGCCCATGCGGCGACCCTCGTGCTGGCGCCCCTGCTCGGCAACAACGTGGAGAAGTGCTCGCGCCGGCTGGGCATGGCCACGGTGCAGGACTTCGTGCACTCCATGGCGGGCAAGACGCTGGTCTCGCTGTCAGGAGGTGCTCCTCACCGGCTGCTGGGCAACATCCCCGCCGCCTACCGCGCCTCGGTGAACTTCGGCGAGCGGAAGATGACGGTGACCGGGGACAAGAGCGCCCTGCTCACCTTCAAGCGCGACTTCCTCCCCCTGCCCCACACCGAGGGCGTCATCCTCGCGGTGATGGAGGTCAGCACGGGAAAGCACCCGCAGGTGCGCTCCCGCTCGATTGGACCTCTGGACAGCGAGTACGAGGTGACGTGGGGCTAGCGCGGCACCGCCTCGGGGCTCCTCCCGGGGTTGATTGTAGGGACCGAGATGGTCATGGGGCGCAGATGCCGGCGCAGCGCCCAGTAGTGGCGCTGGGCGGCCAGGTGCAACGGATCCAGCGCCAGCGCCTGGCCGTAGCAATCCACCGCCTGCTGCAGGGCGTGCTGCGCCTCCAGGCTCCGGGCCTGGATGAAGAGCGAGCGCGCGCGAGCCTCGGAGCCCGGCCGCGCGTCGAGGAACGCCCGGCGGATGGGTCCCACCGCCTCGTCCGAGAGCCCTGCGAGGATGCAGCGGGCGATGCCGTGCGCGTTGCCCTTGGTGGCGTCGTAGCTGGCGCGCGTGAGCGGATCTCCCAGCGTGCGCCGGGCCGCATCCACCCGGGCGCGCAGCATCTCCAGATCCCGCCGCTGGTTCGCCGGAAGCGGACGGCTCCAGAAGACTTCCACGCGGCGCAGCGCCGTCTCCGCGCGCTGACGCACCTCATCGAAGCTGGCCGAGTCCGGCAGCCCCAGGAAGATGTAGGGATCCTTGCCGAGCGCCGCGGTGCGCGAGAGCAGCTGAGCCAGCTCGGGATCCGGGGGCGGCTCGCCGTTGTTGGCGCGCACCTGGGCCACCAGGGCGCTCAGCTCCGGTGAGGGCTCGACGAAGTGGAGGAAGAAGCCCGCGGAGACGCTCCAGGCGCGGGCCTCGTCCTGGGACACATGGCGCACCACGTCCCCGGCAGCCGGCAGCGTCTTCCCGTGGAAGGACAGCTCCAGGGCCAGCCGCGCCGCGAGCGGAGGCGGCGCCCCCTCGTAGGCGATGAAGAGGCCCTCGCTGGTGACGTCGCTGGCCTGCACGGCGCGGGGCTCGGAGCTCCCGAGGCCCGCCACGCGCACCTGCAGGCCCGCGGGCTCCTGGGTGCGCGGCGCGACGGGCTGCAGCGTGAGCGTCGGCTTGGGAATGTGGCGCTGGGCCTGGATGAGCGCGAGCTGGAAGTCACGGGAGCTCGGGAAGCGGTCCTCCGGGCGCCAGGCAATCGCCTGCATGATGACCAGCGAGAGCACCTTGGAGATGCGCGAGTCCAGGGTGTGCGGCGCGGGCGGCCGGGCCTCCTGCTCCTGGAGGCGCACCTCGCCCAGGCGGCCACGGCCGAAGGGCAGGCGCCCGGTGAGCAACCGGTAGCCGATGACGCCCAGCGCATACACATCCATCCGGGTGTCCGCGGCGGTGGTCACCCACTGCTCGGGCGCCATGTACGCGGGCGAGCCCAGGACGACGCCCGAGGCAATCTCCTCCTGCGAGAAGCACGAGGCCAGGACACTGGCCATGCCGAAGTCGAGCACCTGCACCTGCCGCTCGCCGTGCGTGTCGCGCGTGAGGATGAGGTTGTCCGGCTTGAGATCGCAGTGCACCACGCCGCGGGCGTGCGCGGCCTCGAGCCCCTCGAGCACCTGGATGAGCAGGCTCATCACTTCGGTGGGCGAGAACGGCACGGGCATGAAGGACAGGCGCTCTCCCTCCACGTACTCCATGAGGAGCGTGGGCAGGTCCGCGGGCCCCACGCGCACATCCAGCACGCGCGCGACGTTGCGGTGGATGACGCGGCTGGCGGCCTGGGCCTCGACGAGAAAGCGCGAGCGCACCACGGGATTGGCCGCCAGATGCGGATGGAGGAGCCTCAGGGCGAACCGCTTACCGGTCGCCGGATGCATGGCGAGGTACACGGAGCCGATGGCGCCGACACCCAGCATGCGCTCCAGAATGAGGGGACCGTGACGCTGGCCAACCATGGACTCCACCTCTTCTCGGGCTCGAACGCACCCCATCGACGCCACCCCCACGTGGGCCCCTCGGGACTTCTGCACCGGGGAGTGTTGCAACCTTCGTGCAGAGCCCAGGCGTGGGCTGGCGGACGTTCGAACCCCGCGAAGCAGCGAGTGCGCCCGCGAAACCGGGGCGCGGCGGCTGTCATTCTTACGGGGGCGCCCTGAAAAGAGACTCCAGGACTTACGGCTTTTCCCAGGTGGCTGGGGCAGGGTGGATGATCAGCGGTGATCACCCGCCCGCCACGATTCAGCCCCGTGGGGCGAGAAGAGCTACCGCTTCCGGACGTTGGCGGCGCGCTGGAGGGTGGTCTGCTTCCGGGTGCCCTCCTCGCCGCGCATCCACTCCTTCATGGCGGGGACGATCTGCTTGCTCCAGGCCTTGCCCGCGCGCACGGCGATGAAGGCCTCGACCAGGGCGTGGATCAGCGCGGAGAGCTGCTCGGCCAGGAAGAGGCGCTCGGAGGTGCGCGAGTCATCCTCCTCGCTCATCAGCTCCGGGAGCTTGGCGGCGCGGACGTCGAGGAACTCGGCATCCAGCGTCACCTCATAGGCCTTCTCGCCGTGGGTGAGGAGCATCCGGGCCTGGTGGACGAGCAGTCCCCGGTCCAGCGAATGCCGCACCTGCTCCGAGTACGGGGCCATGGCGCCACGGGCGGACAGCTCCGTCACATCGCCACTGACGCCTTTGAGCACCACGCGGCCGGTGAAGAGGACGGTGAGTCCCAACTTCTCAAACTCGGTGATGGGGTCGCCGGACTCCGAGCGCCACAGCAGCCAGGTGAGGAACTCGCGGCCCAGGTACGCCTTGCCGCGCAGAAGCGCCTCGCGGGCCTTGTCGCGCTCCACCTCGGCGGTGTCCTTCTTCTCCTCGGTGGCGCCTCCGTCGACGCCGACATCGCCGCGCATGAAGGCGGCCTCCTCCCGGGCCTGCTCACGCTTCCCCATGGCTCACCTCCTCCGCCTTCAGCTCCATGCCGATCAGCTCGGCGGTGGGCCCCAAGGCCGAATCGTCGATGCCCGTGCGCTGCGCCACGGCGGCCGGCACGAGCGGGATGAGCTTCACCTTGAAGGCGGTCTCCACACCGGCCATCGCCTCCTCCACGGCCTTGCGCGAGGCGGCCCAGATCTGCAGCTGCTGGGTCTTCAGGTTCCAGCTGATGTCGTGCACCTTGGTGAGGGGCACGGCGCGGTTGCGGAGCAGCTGGCGCACGGAGGACTTGTTCTCGTTCTTCTCGCCGCGGCTGGGGGGACGGCCCTTCTCCTTCTCGAAGGCGGCGGCCCACTTCTCCACCTCGGCCTTGAGGACGGGGCCGGGGATCTTGATGGTGTCGACGCGCCAGGCGAACAGGGCGTACTCACCATAGAAGATGCTGCCAGCGGCGAACTCGGTACCGTCGGAGTTCTCGAGCTCCACGAAGCCGGTGGCGCGCTCTTCCTCGGCGCGGCGATCAATGGGGGCGAAGGCACGGGCCTTGAGCGCGCGGGAGAGCGAGCGCTTGAGGTCCGCGGGGGCTTCCTTGTCGGGCTCGACGAGGAAGCGGGAGAAGGTGACAGCTCCACGCAGGACGGGCATGAGGCGCGGCAGAATGAGGAGGGCGAATGCCTCCGTCAAGGTACCTGGAGTACGGCAGGCGCCAGAAGCTTCACGGAAGCCGTGAACCCCGTGTCAAAACTGCCTACATTGCACCGTCTTTAGGCTTGTTCTCGGAGAAGAAATCCCCATGCGGCAGAAGGTCTTCGCACTCATCGATGCAACGCTCGCGGCGCTGAAGGCGGCCGGCACGCTCAAGCTGGAGCAGGCGCCCCACTACACGGTGGAGCCGCCCAAGAACCCGGCCCACGGCGACTGGGCGGTGAACGTGGCCCTGTTGCTCAACAAGCCAGAGGGCAAGCCGCCCCGCGACATCGCCAACGCCCTCGTGAAGGGGCTGGTGGACCAGGAGGGCATCGTCGAGAAGGTGGAGGTGGCGGGCCCGGGCTTCCTGAACTTCACGCTGAAGCAGAAGGTCATCCAGGACGTGGCGCGCGAGGTGCTGCAAGCCGGGGACACGTTCGGGCGCCGGGTGGCCAAGTCGACGGGCAAGCGGGTGATGGTGGAGTTCGTCTCGGCGAACCCGACGGGGCCGGTGCACATCGGCCATGCGCGCGGAGCCTTCATGGGCGACGCGGTGTCGCGGCTGCTGGACGCGGCCGGGCACGACGTGACGCGCGAGTTCTACATCAATGACTACGGCAAGCAGGTGGAGACGCTGGGGCGGACGGTGCACAAGCGCTACCGGCAGCTCTTTGGCGAGCAGGTGCAGCTGGTCGAGGGCGAGTACCCGGCCGAGTACGTCATCGACATCGCGAAGACGTGGCGGGACGAGGTGGGGGACAAGTACCTGAAGGCGTCGGAGTCCGAGTGGCTGGCACCGGCCATCGCGGTGGCGGTGCGGGAGAACCTGAAGAACATCAAGGTGAGCCTGGAGAAAGCGAACATCCGGCACGACGTGTTCTTCAGCGAGGCCTCGCTGCACGCGGCGGGCAAGGTGAAGGCCGTCGCTGAGGAGTACAAGCAGCGCGGGGTGACGTACGAGGCGACCGAGGCCCGGCGCGACACCGAGAAGGTCCGGAACGAGGAGAGCAAGGCGGCCCACTACGCGGATCGGCAGAAGGGCGGCCTGTTCCTGCAGACGAGCCAGCACGGGGATGACGAGGACCGGGTCATCCTGCGGCACGACGGCACGCCGGTGTACCTGACGGCGGACCTCGCGTACCACAAGGAGAAGTACGAGCGCGGCTTCGACCGGATCATCGACGTGCTCGGCGCGGACCATGCGGGCCACACGCCGCGCATCAAGGCGGGTGTCACGCTGCTGGGGCTGGATCCGAAGAAGCTCGAGTTCCTGCTGGTGCAGATCGTCCGCATCACCCGGGGCGGCGAGGAGGTGAAGGTCAGCAAGCGCAAGGGCACGGTGTTCGAGCTGGAGGACCTCATCGACGAGGCGGGGCCGGACGTGTGCCGGTTCCTGTTCCTCATGAAGACGGCGAACTCGCGCTTCGACTTCGACCTGGACAAGGTGAAGGAGCAATCGAAGGAGAACCCGGTCTTCTACTTCCAGTACGGCCACGCGCGGTGCGCGAGCATCCTGAAGAAGGCGGCGGAGAAGGGTCAGCCGTTCGTCGGGGTGGCTCAGGTGACGGAGGCGCAGCTGGCGCGGCTGACGCTGCCTGAGGAGCTGGCGATGCTGAAGAAGATGAGCCAGCTGCCGGACGTGGTGGCGAGCGCGGCGGAGCGGCTGGAGCCGCACCACGTGCTGTACTTCTGCCAGGAGCTCATCACCGACTTCCACAGCTACTACACGCGCTACAAGTCGGACCCGATCATCAGCACGGATGTGGAGAAGACGCAGGGCCGTCTGGCGCTGGTGGCGGCGCTGAAGCAGACGCTGAAGAGCGCGTTCGCACTGCTGGGCATCCACGCGCCGGACTACATGGAGGCCCCGCCCGAGGAGGAGTGAGGCTGCTCTGGAGGACTCGCTGACTCAGAAATCCGCGAGCCTCCGACACAGGTGGCAGGGGCGCTCCCCAGCGCGCATCCACATGAGCGCCTCTGCCAGCCCGCGAGCCGTGAAGGTGGCACAGCCCCTGCTACCGCGTTGGGCATGCTCCTAAGAAAGCTCGCCCCTGCCCTTCGCCTGCCGTGCCTCGCCGTGCTGCTGGCCGCACAAGCCGCGTCCGCCGAGTCCCCTCTCCCCATCGTGCGCATCTACCCGAAGTACCAAGCCCCACCTCTCCCCTCCAACCCGGCCATCGTCGCGCACGCAAGCCAGGGCTATCGGATCGACGCCACCCAGGTCGCGCTGCGCGGCTCCATGGGCCAGGAGATCCCCAGCACCATCACTGCGGACGCCGACGAGAGAGGAGGCGTTCTGGTCACGCCCTCGGCCCCGCTGCCCGAAGGGAGCTACACGCTCGCTACAGATTCCGAGTCGTATACGGTGTCTGTCGCGGGTGGACCCGACACCACGCCGCCCTCCGCCATCTCCGAGCCCACCGTGATGGTGGCGCGCACCGGCAAGGATTCCATCGGAGACGTCTCCATCGAGTTCCCCTCGCCCACGGATGACCGCACGCCGCGCGGCGAGCTCGGCTACGACATCTGGATCAGCTCGGCGGATACCGAGCCGGACCTGAACAGCAAGCCCACCATGATGGGAGCACCGAGCGCCATCCTCACCAACGGCAAGCTCCAGGTCTCCCTCGCTCCCGGTGGCATCTGTGTCGCGGCCCTGCCCTCCCACGGCACGGGGCGCTTCAACGTCCGCCTCAGAGCCCGTGACGCCGCCGGAAACCTGGGCCCTGCCACCGAGACCCTCCAGGTCCAGGTGACCAATGTGCCCGAGTGCTCCGGCCCAGGTGATGAATCCAAGGGGTGCTCGGCTGCTCCCTTGCTTGCCCCCGCCGCGTGGGTGGCCGTGGCGCTCTGGCTGTCCCGCCGCAGACAGTGCGCGGGCACCTGATCCCACTTCTCCCCAGGGCAGTCCCCTTGTTGACCAAGCGGGTCGTGTCGATTTTCGGCCCGCCTCAATAGGGCTGGGGGGCGAGGGGACAAGCATGAAACGTAGGGAAAGCAGCGGACGCACCTTCCAGGGGGCATGCGGCGTACTCACGGGGTTGCTCCTCAGTGCCTGTGAGCCTTCGCTGTTGATGGAGCAACGGTTCACCCAGGATCCGTCGGACCTGGGGGCGCAGGCCGGCTCCGGGGTGCAGTCTCCCACGAGCCCCCCCGCTCAGGAGAGCCCGCCGCCGCCGCAGAGCCAGTCTCCGCAGGCCCCGTCCGATGAAGCTCCTCCGGCGAACGGCGGCTCAGGGGGTTCGCAGAATACCTCGCGCAGCTGGTACGTGAGCATGAAGGGCTCGGACGTGGGCTTGGGCACGCAGGCGCTGCCGCTGCGCACCATCGCACGGGCGACCTCGCTCGCGCGGGCGGGCGATGTCATTCGCGTCATGGCGGGGACGTACTCGGAGACGCTGGTCCTGGAGTCCCGGGGCTCGGGCGCCGCTCCCGTCACCATTCGCGGCGAGGGCACGGCACGACCCACCCTCAAGCCCGCCAACCGGGCCCCAGGCTCGCTCATCTTCGTGCGCGGGAACTGGAACCTGGAGAACCTGCACCTGGACGTGGACGAGGCGCCCATGGCCGCCATCGTCTTCCACGTGGGCGCGGACGGCTCGCGCCTGGCCCACAGCGAGCTGCGCGATGGTCGAGCCGGAGCGGGCATCATCGTCCAGGGCGCCCGGAACGTGACCATCGAGGACAACCTCATCCACCACTTCATCAAGCCGGCGGATGACTCGCACGGCATCGTCGTGGTGGGCCCGTCGCGCAACATCACCATCCAGAACAACAACATCCACCACAACTCGGGGGACTCGGTGCAGTGCCAGGCGGGCTCGGCTCCGGCGGAGACCCTGCTCGTCCAGGGCAACGAGCTGCACGACAACGGCGAGAACGGGGTGGACATCAAGCAGTGCTACGGCGTCACCGTGCGCGATAACCAGATGTACGGCTTCCCCAACGTGAGCATCCGCGCCGTGGGCTCGTCGGCCGGCGAGGCGGTGCTCATCTCGCGGGGCGCTCGGGACGTGCTCATCCAGGGCAATGACATCTCCCGGGCGGGCCGAGGCATCTCGGTGCTGAGCCAGGAGGCGGCCCCGCGGAACATCCGGCTGGAGGGCAACACCATCCAGGACATTCGCAACTTCCCGCTGCACAACGGCCAGGGCATCCGCGTGGCGGGCGGCCAGAACGTACAGGTGGTCGACAACGTGGTGGAGCGCACGGCCAGCTACGGGCTGATGCTGGCGGCCGATGGCATCGTGGTGAATGGGCTGACGGTCCGCCACAACCGCGTGAAGCCCAGCATCCTGCAGCCGGTGCTCCTGCGGCTCGGGCGCGAGTCGTACCGCCCGGGGCTCGTCATGCGAGAGAACCACTACGGCCGCAACGGCGCCCTGTCCATGGATGGCATCCAGGAGAAGTTCCGCGGCGCCTTCGCGGACTACCACCACGTGTTCATCGGAGAGGCCCTCCCGCTCTCCGGCCCGGAGCGGCTGGACGTGTGGCGGCTGCTGGTCGGCACGGAGCAGGGCACCGACTTGCAGCCGTGAGCCGCGCTCCGGACCGGGAGCGCCGGACGACGAGCTTCGGGCAAGCGCCTACAGGAACTTCTGGCGCTTGCCCGCCTTGAGGGCCTCGACGACCTTGCGCACGTCCTGGCTCTTGTCCTTGGGGACCACGAGCACCGCATCACCCGCGTCCACCACCACCACATCCTTCATGCCCACCACGGCCAGCGGGCGCTTGTCCCCGAGGACCACGCACCCATCGCAGTCCACGACGATGGACTCGGGGCCAGAGATGACGTTGCCGCGCGCGTCCGCGGGGCGCACCTCGGGGATGGCGGAGAAGGAGCCCACGTCCGACCAGCCGAAGTCCCCGGGCAGCACGGCGATGTTCTCGGCCTTCTCCATGACGCCGTAGTCGATGGAGATGGAGGGCAGCTTCGGGAAGACGCGCTTGAGCACCGAGGAGAAGGTGCGCTTGCCCGCCGCCGCCCGCAGGGCCTCCAGGCCCTTCTTCATCTCGGGCATGTGCTTGGCGAAGGCCTCCAGCATCACGTCCGCGCGGAAGACGAAGATGCCGCCATTCCAGAGAAACTCACCGGAGTCCACGTAGCCCCGGGCCGTCTCCAGGTCCGGCTTCTCCTTGAAGGCCTTCACCTTGCGGCCGCCGCCCTCCAGGGGCTCGCCGAGCTGGATGTAGCCGTAGCCCGTCTCGGGGCGGTGGGGCTTGATGCCCAGGGTGACGATGTGGCCGGCCTCGGCGACCCGGGCAGCCTCCGCGAGCGTCTGCCGGAACCCCTCCGGGTTGGCCACGTGGTGGTCCGATGGCAGGACGATGAGGATTCCCTTCGGGTCCCGGGCGGCCACCTGCACCGTGGCGAGCGCGATGGCCGGGGCGGTGTTGCGGGCCACCGGCTCTACCAGGAGGTTCTGCTTCGGCAGGCCTTTCACGAGCTTGGAGGCGGCCTTGGCATGGAGGGGGCCGCAGACGATGAAGAGGTTCTTCATCGAGGCCAACCCCTTGAGGCGGGCCGCCGTGTCGGTGATCAGGGGATACTTCGAGGCCAAAGGAAGGAACTGCTTGGGACGGGCTTGGCGGGACAGGGGCCAGAACCGGGTGCCAGAGCCGCCGGCCATGATGACGGGGTAGAGAGCCATGAGGCGGCGCACCATAGCCTCTTGGAGATGCGGGCGGCAGCTTCACCGCCTGTGTGCCTGTCTGCCCCCCAACCGGGACACCCGTGATCAGAGTTTTGACCCGGCCCTAAAAAGCCAGTCTCATGCTCGGCAAGTTGGACCCCAAGGCCAAAACCACGGGATGGACAATCGTCCTCACGGCGGCGCTCGCGCTCGGACTCTCCCTCGCGCCGCTGCCGGAGGCCTTTCGTCCCATCCCTACCTTGCGCAAGGACGCACCGCTGGCGCCACGGTTGGCGGAGCTGTTGCTGCCCAAGTCCCTGATGGGAAAGGGCTCGTCAGGTCCTATCAAGGATGATGCGCTGGCGGGAGTACCCACCCAGCCGCCTTCCGAGGAGCCCGCGGTTCCCGAGGAGGAGACGCCCACCGTTGAGGAGGAGTCCCCCACCGCGGCCACGGCGCCGCCGTCGGACCTGGAGGGGCTGACCACGCTCACGCGGGCCCGGGCGCTGTCGCTGGAGACGCTGCGCGAGAAGATGGGCTCGCAGCACGTGGACATCGAGCTGGGCTGCCGGCGCATGGGGGCCAACGGGTGCGAGGAGAGCGGACTGGCCCCGTTCTTCACGGCCTTGAACGAGCTGCGCGAGGACCGGCGGAAGCAACCCGTGAGGGTGGTGCACCTGGGCGACTCGCTGATTGCCTCGGACCACATCACGGACATGATCCGGGCGCGGCTGCAGGAGCGCCACGGCTCGGGCGGCAAGGGGTTCCTCTGGGTGGACCGGCCCACGGGCGCGGGGCGCTCGGTGCGCACGGGCACGGCGAGCGAGGGCTGGCAGATCAGCCGGCTCATCGACCGGAACTATCCCAAGGACAAGCTGGGCTACACGGGCGTGGCGTTCGCGTCTGCGGGCACGGGCAATCCGAGCGTGCGCTTCCCGGCCGAGGGCGCGCGCTTCGCGGAGCTGTTCTTCCAGACGAAGCCGGATGGCGGCTCGGTGCAGTTCAGCGCGGACGGCAAGCCGCTGCAGCGCCTGCAGACGCGCTTCGAGCTACCGGGCGTGGCGTTCTCGCGCTTCGCGCTGCCCGAGGGCACGAAGACGCTCTCGCTGCAGACGTATGGGAAGGTGGAGCTGCACGGTGTCTCGCTGGAGACGGGCAAGCCGGGCGTGGTGTACGACACCATCGGCCTGCCGGGCGCGACGGCGGAGGTCTTCCTCCGAGCGCAGAAGGGCGCCTTCCGGTCGCAGCTGCGCCACCGCAAGCCGTCGCTGGTGGTGCTGATGGTGGGCGGCAACGAGGCCTTCTACATCTCGCGCAACCGCATCACCCCCGAGGAGATCCGCAGCCAGGCGACGGAGCTGGTGAAGCAGGTGCGCGAGTCGGTGCCGGAGGCGGCGTGCCTGTTGATGGCACCGATCGACGCGGCGGTGCGAACGATGGGTGGCGAGCTCGTGCCGCGCCGGGGCTCGAAGGAAGTGGGAGACATCTTCCGCGAGGTGGCGCGCGAGGGCGGCTGTGCCTTCTGGGACGCGCTGACGGCGATGGGTGGCGAGGGCGCTTCGATCCAGTGGCTTTCGACGGGACTGCTCAATGAGGACCTGGTGCACCCGAGGGCCCGGGGCTCGGACCTGCTGGGCCACCTGTTCGACTTCGCGCTCCAGCGTGCGTATGCCAAGGAGCACGAGCCGCTGCTCATGGTGGACGATCCGCCGGGGCTCATCGAGGGCAGCACCGCGCTGAAGGGCACCTTCGCGAGGCTGCGGGCGCTGGAGGAGAAGAAGAGCACGGAGCGGCTGGGCATCGTCCAGCTGGGCGCGTCTCACACGGCGGCGCACTTCTTCACGGACGCGGCCCGTGGCACCTTCACCAAGAAGTTCGGAGACGGCGGGCGAGGCTTCATCGCGGCGGGCAAGTCCTCCCAGCGGCTGGCGGCGGCGCAAGTGTCGCGCGAGCTGACGGGCGAGTGGCAGGTGCTGGACGCGATGCAGCCCGAGGCCCAGCCTGGCGAGGCTTGGGGACTCACGGGCATCCGAGCGGTGGGAGCGCCTGGGGCCTCGCTGCGCATGACGTTCTGCGAGGGTTGCCAGGACGCGAAGGTGCCCAAGGCGCAGCTGTCCCTGTACTGGCTGGACGCGCCGGGAGCCGGGAAGCTGGAGGTGAAGGTCGACGGCGAGGCAGTCCCCGCCGAGGAGCCACCGCCCGAGGCTGTCACTGCCGCCACGGTGCGCATCCGCCACTTCCCTGTCACGGGCCCGGCGCACTCGATTGAAGTCACGAACGCAGGAGGAGGTCCCATCACGGTGCTCGGCGCAGCTCTGGACTTCGAGCAGCCCGGCGTCACCTTCGACTCCGCCGGCCTTCCTGGCAGTACGGCGTTCACGCTCAGCCGCGAAGAGCCAGCGGCGCTGGAGAAGCAGCTCACGTCGCGCAAGCCGCAGTTGCTCGTGCTCTGGTACGGAACCAACGAGGCGGGCCTGCCCGATCTCGACCCGGAGGCATGGCACAAAGAGTACGTGGCCCTGCTCTCACGGCTGCGCGCCTCCACGGGCGCGGAGTGCCTGCTCATCGGCCCAACGGACCGGCTGATGCAGGACGCGAATGGGCGCTGGACGGAGGCGAGCGCGCTGGGACGGGTGCTCACCACGCTCCCGGCGGTGGCCCACGAGGCGGGCTGTGCCTACTGGTCCGCCCGGGCGGCGATGGGCGGTGAGCGCTCCATGCTGCGCTGGCAGCGCGCTGAGCCGGCCCTGGGCCACGAGGACGGCACGCACCTGACACAGCCTGGCTACGAGCAACTGGCCGCCTCCTTCATGAAGGACCTGCTCTCCGCCTACGAGGCCTACAAATTGGCGCCCCGCGAGCAGGTGCAGGCGCCGGATCCGGGCCAGGTGCCAACCCAGGCGCCCACGCCGAAGCAGGGCGCTCCGGAGACCGGCCCTACGCCTCCCGCCCCCGGTCCGACGCAGGGCCAGGCTCCGATGCAGCTACTCCACCCTGAGACGGAGTCCGCGCCGATGCCTCAGGCCCGCGCCTCCGCGGCCCCTTCGATGCCAGCGCCGGTCGCGCGAAACGCGGAGGGAGGCTGACATGCCGTCCACCAGCATCTCCTATCTGGCCTTCCTGGCCCTGGTCTTCGCGCTGTACTGGGCGGTGCACCGCCACCGAGTGGCGCGCCTGGGCGTGCTGCTCGTCTCGAGCCTCTACTTCTATACGGTGTGGACACCGCTGCCGGTCCTGGTCTTCTTCTGGGGCGCGGCGGTGGACCACCTCATTGTCCGGGGACTGGCGCGGACGCAGTCTTCCCGGCTGCGCAAGCTGCTGGTGACGGCGTCGGTGGTGTCGAACCTGGGCATGCTGGCCACGTTCAAGTACGCGGAGCTGTTCCGCGAGACGGCGCGGTCGCTGCTGGCGCCCTGGGGCATCGAGGTGCGCCAGGAGCCCTTCGGGCTGATCCTGCCCATCGGTCTGTCGTTCCTGTGCTTCCAGGCGATCAGCTACGTGGTGGACGTGTACCGCGGCAAGGCGAGCGCGGAGCACAGCTACCTGGAGCACCTGCTCTACCTGCTCTTCTTCCCGCGCGTCGTCTCGGGGCCCATCGTGAGGGCCTCGGCGCTGCTGGATCGCTTCAACGACGTGCCCACGCTGACGACCGAGCAGGGCGGCCGGGCGATGTACCGGATCGCGGTGGGCCTGGTGAAGAAGATGGTGATCGCGGACGTGCTGGGGAGCGGGCTGGTAGACCCGGTCTTCGGAGACCCCGCGGCGTACACCTCGGCCGAGTGCGCGATGGCGGCAGTGGCCTACACGTTCGAGCTGTACTTCGACTTCTCGGGGTACTCGGACATCGCGATTGGCGCGGCGGCACTGCTGGGCTTCGAGTTCCCAGAGAACTTCGCGCGGCCGTACCTGGCGAAGAACCTCTTCGAGTTCTGGAACCGCTGGCACATGAGCCTGTCGAGCTGGCTGCGGGACTACCTCTACATTCCGCTGGGCGGCAACCGGGCCTCGAAGCCACGGGTGCTGTTCAACCTGATGACGGTGATGGTGCTGGGCGGCCTGTGGCACGGGGCGGACTGGCGCTTTGCGGTGTGGGGTGCCGTGCACGGCGTGGGCCTGTGCATCACCCGCACGTGGTGGTGGATCCGAGGCGGACGGCCGGAGAAGGAGTCGGTGAGCTGGCTCCGCGCGGGCGTGGGGATGCTCTTCACGTTCACGCTGGTGGTGCTGACGCGCGTGGTGTTCCGGGCACCGGACATGACGCACGCGGCCGAGTTCTACGAGCGCATGCTCTTGTTCATCCCGGGGCTGGCCAACGTGAGCATGCTGGTGTGGATCATGCTCGCCGTTGCGGTGGTAAGCCACGCGCTGCCGATGAAGCTCTACGAGCTCGGGGGGACGCTCTTCGTACGTCTGCCCGTTCCGGTGCGCGCGGTGGTGCTGGTGGGAATCGGCTTGGGCATCCGCCACCTGGCCTCGGTCGAGGCCCGGCCGTACGTCTACCTGCAGTTCTGAGGCGCGGGCGCCCTCACCCGGTACCGCTGCCCGCCAGGGGCGTGGCGCTGCCCGAGGGCATCTGCGCGATGTGCTCCAGCAGGTTGTAGAGGATGCGCGCCGTGGCGCCCCAGATGACGTGCGAGTCGTACGTGTAGAAGTACACGTCGTACTCCACACCCTCCCATGTGCGCTGCTCGGTGCGGCGAATGGACGGGTCCATCAACCCCGCCAGAGGCACCTCGAGGATGAACGCCACCTCATCGGCGTTGGGTCGGTACTGCCCGTCGCTGGGGATGATGCCCACGAACGGCTGGATGCGGAACGAGGTGACGGTGGGAAGCTCATCCAGCATCCCGATCACCCGCACCCGGTTGCGGTCGATGCCGAGCTCCTCCTCGGTCTCGCGGAGTGCGGTGTGCAGAGGCGTGAGGTCCTCCGCGTCGCGGCCTCCACCGGGGAAGGAGAACTGGTTGGCGTGGTTGCGCAGGTGAGCGGGACGGCGCGTGAAGAGGACATGAGGCACGCCGTCGCGCTCGAACAGCGGGACGAGCACCGCGGACTCGCGCAGCACCAATCCCGGCAGGTTCAGGGGCCGGGGCGGGTGGGAGGCGAGCTGCGCCTCCAGTCTGTCGAAGAGAGCGTCCACGTCAGTCGGTGACCTGCTTTTCCACGGGGGGCTTCGTAGGCTCCGACGGATTCGTTGCGACGTTCTCCACGCCCGAGAGCGGCTTGAGCACGCCGGCCTGGAGCAGGCCGATCAGCACCAGCCCGAGCGCCACGCGGTACACGACGAAGATCATCGTCGAGCGCGTGCGCAGGTAGCGCAGCAGCCACGCGATGGCGGCCCAGCCCGAGGCGAACGCGACGAGGGTCCCCGTGGCCAGAGCCACGGTGGACGGCCGGGTCTCCGCCTCCAGCAGATGCTTGAGCTCGAAGACGCCCGCGAGCGTCGTGGCGGGAATGGAGAGCAAGAAGGAGTACCGGGCGGCATCCTCGCGCCGCAGCCCGAGCGACAGCGCTCCCGTGAGCGTGGTGCCCGAGCGCGACGAGCCCGGGATGAGCGCCACGGACTGCCACGCGCCGATGATGATGGCATCCTTCCAGCGCATGTCAGCCACGGTCCGCTGGTGCGAGGCCACGCGCTCCACGATGAAGAGGATGATGGCCAGGACGATGAGGCTGGTGGAGATGATGTAGAGCGAGCGCAGGGAGCTCTCGATGTGCTTCTTGAACGCGAGCCCGCAGATGCCGATGGGCAGGGTGCCCACGAGCACGAACCACGCCAGGCGGGACTCCAGGGTGGCGAACGGCTGGCGGCGCGCGAGCCCCTGGAAGAAGGCGACGGTGAGCTTCACCAGGTCGCCGCGGAAGTAGATGAGCACGGCGGCCACCGTGCCCAGCTGGATGACGGCAGAGTAGGCCGCACCGGGATCCTTCCAGCCGAGCAGCTCCGGGACGATGCGCAGGTGCGCGGTGGAGCTGATGGGAAGGAACTCAGTGAGCCCCTGGACCAGCCCGAGGACGATGGCTTCGATGAGACTCATAAGGAGAGGACCGGATGTAAGCCTTCCACCCCTGGCCCGCAAGGGCCATGACCTCCCGGTGCGCTGTCCACCGGTGAATACGTCGGGAGGTAGGCAAGGCCCGCCTGAGGGTAGGCTCTGAGGCGACCGGTATGCCCCCTGCCCCACCCTGCCCCTGTTCGTCTGGCCTTCGCTACAGCCAGTGCTGCGCGCCCTACCACCGTGGCCAGGCCGAGCCTCCCGACGCCGAGGCGCTCATGCGCTCCCGCTACAGCGCCTTTGCGATGCGCGAGGTAGCCTGGCTCTGGAAGTCCCTGCACCCGGATCACCCGGACCGGAAACGGCCGGAGGCCGAGGCGTCACGTGAGCTGCGCACCTACCTGCAGACCCACCAGTTCCCAGGGCTGGTGGTCATGGACCGCCGGCCACCGGACGAGCAGGGCGTGGCGCAGGTGCTCTTCTTCGCCAAGGTGTTCGAGAAGGGAAAGGACCGCTCGTTCGTGGAGCGCTCGGACTTCCGCCACGACGGGACGGGCTGGCGCTACCACTCCGGGGTGCTGAAGCTTCCTCGCGAGCTGAAGGGCCCGCCCGAGGCCCTCACGCTGGCGACCTTCCCGGAGTGACAGGAGCGCTGTCAGGATTTTAAGGGGAATTTCGTCCTTCCCCTCAGCTGCCTGGCCGGTGAGGCCCCACACGCTCCTGGTAATCGCCTCATAAGCGACGCGGTTCAACTCCGCTCCAGACCTGAATTGGTCAGCCAACCAAAAGTGGCTTCACCACTCGGGCAGCAACCTTTCCCCTCTCTCTTCCGCGGCTCAGGTGCCTTCGTCCCAGGACGCCAGGTACTTGGCCTGCGCCTTCGTCAGCGTGTCGATCTTCACGCCGAGGCTCTTCAGCTTGAGCCGGGCGATCTCCTGATCGATGTGCTCGGGCACCACGTAGACCTTGTTCTCCAGCGAGTCGTGGTTCTTCACCATCCACTCGGTGCACAGCGCCTGGTTGGCGAAGGACATGTCCATCACGCTCGACGGGTGGCCCTCGGCGGAGGCCAGGTTGATGAGCCGGCCCTCGCCCAGCACGACGATCTTCTTGCCGCCCTTGAGCGTGTACTCCTCCACGAACTCGCGGATGAAGCTGCGGCTCTTGGCCAGCTTGCCCAGCGCCTTCAGGTCCAGCTCCACGTTGAAGTGACCCGAGTTGCAGACGATCGCCCCGTCCTTCATCGCCTCGAAGTGCTCGGCGCGAATGACATCGATGTTCCCCGTCACCGTGCAGAAGAAGTCGCCGATCTTCGCCGCCTCGCTCATCGGCATGACGCGGAAGCCATCCATCACCGCCTCGAGCGCCGTGGTCGGGTTGATCTCCGTCACCACGACGTCCGCGCCCATGCCCCGAGCCCGCATCGCCAGGCCGCGGCCGCACCAGCCATAGCCCGCCACCACGAAGACGCTGCCCGCCAGCAACCGGTTCGTCGCGCGGATGATGCCGTCGATCGTCGACTGGCCCGTGCCGTACCGATTGTCGAACATGTGCTTCGTCTTCGCCTCGTTCACCCCGACGATGGGGTAGCCGAGCACGCCCTCCCGAGCCATCGCCCGCAGGCGGATGACGCCCGTGGTCGTCTCCTCCGTGCCGCCGAGCACGTCCTTCAGCAGATCCTTGCGCTTCGTGTGCAGCACGCCCACCACGTCCGCGCCGTCATCCATGGTGATGTGCGGCCCACCTTCCAGCGCCATGTCGATGTGGCGGTAGTAGGTGTCGTTGTCCTCGCCCTTGATGGCGAAGACCTGCATCCCGTAGTCCGCCACCAGCGCGGCGGCCACGTCGTCCTGCGTGGACAGCGGGTTCGACGCGCACAGAGAAACATCGGCCCCGCCCGCCTTGAGCGCCACCATCAAGTTCGCCGTCTCCGCCGTGACGTGCAGGCACGCCGTCACGCGCAGCCCCTTGAGCGGCTGTTGCTTCAGGAAGCGCTCCTGAATCTGGAGCAGCACCGGCATCGTCCGCCCGGCCCACTCGATGCGCCCCCGCCCCTTCTCCGCCAGGTTCGGGTCTTTGATGTCACAGTGCACCGGAGCAAAGCTGTTCTTCGGCCTCTTCAGGCTGGCACTCTTGGCCATGGCGGAAACCCCCTCGGGAAAAAAGAAACGCGCGTGACCCCTATTGGGCCACGCGCGCTCGCTCAAGTCACCGGGCTTTCGTGTGAAATGCCGCTTACGGACTGCCCACGGCCTTCAGGCGCGAACTGCCGCCCAGGGCCTCGCGCAGCAGGTCCTTTTTGTCCGTGCGCTCCCAGGTGAACTCCTTCTCCGACCGGCCGAAGTGACCGTACGCCGCGGTCTTCTGGTAGATGGGACGCAGCAGGTCGAGGTGCTCGGTGATCTCGCGGGGACGCAGACTGAACACCTGGCGCACCGCCTGGGCGATCTTCTCCTCGGGCACCTTCGCCGTGCCGAACGTCTCCACCATCACGCTGACCGGGTCCGCCACGCCGATGGCGTAGGAGACCTGCACCTCGCAGCGGCTCGCCAGGCCGGCGGCCACCACGTTCTTGGCGATGTAGCGGCCCATGTACGCCGCCGAGCGGTCCACCTTCGACGGGTCCTTGCCCGAGAAGGCGCCGCCGCCGTGACGGCCCATGCCGCCGTAGGTGTCCACGATGATCTTCCGGCCCGTCACGCCCGAGTCGCCCATGGGGCCACCCACCACGAACCGGCCCGTGGGGTTGATGAAGTACTTGGTCTTCTTGTCCAGCAGCTTCGCCGGGAGCGCCTTGGCGATGACGTCCTCGCGGATGGCCTCGTGGATCTTCTTGTTGGAGATGTCCTCCGCGTGCTGCGTGGAGACCACCACCGTGTCGATGCGCACCGGACGGCCGTCCTTGTACTCCACCGTCACCTGGCTCTTACCGTCCGGGCGAATCCACGCGTGCTGCTTGCGGCGCACATCCGCCAGGCGCTTGGTGAGCGCGTGGGCGTAGTGCAGCGGAGCGGGCATCAGCTCGGGCGTCTCGTCGCACGCGAAGCCGAACATCATGCCCTGGTCACCGGCGCCCTGCTCCTTCTTGTTGTCCACGCCCCGGGCGATGTCCTGGCTCTGGCCCTCGATGGCCACCATGACGCCGCAGGTGTGGCCGTCGTAGCCCATCGAGCTGTCCGTGTAGCCAATCTTGCAGATGGTGCTCCGGACAATCTTCGGGATGTCCACATAACAGGTGGTCGTCACCTCTCCCGCGACGATGGCGAGGCCTGTCTTGACCAGGGTCTCCACGGCCACGCGGCCCTGCGGATCCTTGGTGAGGATGGCATCGAGCACCCCGTCGGAGATCTGATCGGCGATCTTGTCCGGGTGCCCTTCAGTGACGGATTCAGACGTGAACAGGAAGTCGGTAGGCATGTCTTCTCGGGAGATTTTGAGGCAGGCGCGAAGTCCCGCGTCACCGGACACTAGACGTGGGGTCCTTCCCCAGTCAAACCCCGTGAGCAGCCCTCGAATTCGATTTTCTGTGTCCTGCCCGGCAGGCAAGGGGCCCGGAACGCTGAGTGAATTTTCCAGAGCGCCAGACGTTCCCCTGGGCTACAGGAAGCCCTCGCTTCCTTTCGACAGGAACAAGGATCCGTATGAACGCTCGCCTCCGCTGCGTCCCCCTTCTGGCCGCCCTCGTGCTCGCCCTGCCGGCTTTCGCCGCGCCGAACGAGGCGGTCTCCAAGCCCGTGAAGACCGTCGTCCAGTCCGTGCGCTATGGCAAGGACCTGGCCGCCCTCAAGAACTTTGGCGGTGAGCAGCAGGCCAAGTTCCTCGTCGGCGAGGAGTGGGAGAAGGCCTCCGAGGCCCAGCGCAAGGAGTTCATCCAGCTCTTCCACAACCTCTTCGCGAAGATTGCCTTCCCCAAGGTCCGCGACAACTTCAAGAACCTGGCCTCCATCACCTACGAGGACCCTGAAGTAACGGGCGAAGAGGCGAAGGTCGCCTCCACCGTCGTCATCGACCACCCGATGAAGAAGCAGGAGCTCAAGCTCAAGTACGCCCTGGCCAAGGACAAGGCCGGCTGGAAGGTGGTCGACGTGGCGGTGCTCGGAGACTCCATGCTCACCGGCATCCGCGATGATCAGGTCCGCCCGCTCCTCAAGGAGGGTGGCTGGGACGCGCTGCTCAAGGCGATGCGCGACAAGGACCAGGAGCTGAAGTCCGTCGTCCTCAAGTAGCCCCACCCGTCTGTGTGGCATCCGGCTGGGCCTCTTCCTACCTCGGGAGGAGGCCCGTCCTGCATCAGGGGTAGGCGCCCGGCCGCCTCCCTCCCGGGCTCAACCTGTAGCGCGGACGCCGCCCCAGCAACCGGGCGCGCAGGCGCTGCTTCCGAGACGGGCCATTTGCCGGTAGGGTCCCCCCGCAATGAGCACCTCGTCCCACCCCCCAAACCGCTTTGCCCTCGCCTATGCCGGACTGATGGTCCGCAGGCCGGGAACGGTCCTCCTCGTCATCCTCGCGCTGCTGGGCATCTCGCTCTACGGCACGTCCAAGCTGACCATCAACTCGAACCAGCTCGACCTGATCTCTCAGGAGCTGCCCGAGGTGAAGGAGGTCAAGCGCATCATCGACATGGTGGGCGGCAGCGGCTACTTCATGCTCGCGCTGCGCTCCTCGGACGAGCCCACGCTCAAGCGCGTCGCGGATGACATCGCGGCCCGGCTGGATGCGGACAAGGAGAACGTCCGTTTCTTCACCTACAAGATTCCGGTCGAGTTCGTGCAGCAGAACATGGCCCTCTTCATCAAGACGGAGGACCTGGCCGAGGGCAAGAAGCGCATCAGCGCGTACATGAAGGATCAGCTCCGGCGCAACAACCCCTTCTTCATCGAGCTGAAGAAGACCGAGCCCGTGAAGCTCGACCTGCAGGACCTCATCTCGAAGTACTCGAGCGTGGGCAAGAAGAGCATCATCGACGACTACTACATCTCGCCTGACCGCAAGATGATGATGATCCTCATCAAGCCGATGTGGGACACCAACGAGCTCGGCAAGACGAAGGCGTACGTCGAGAAGCTCAACAAGGACCTGGCCGAGTACTCGAAGACGAACCCGCAGGGCGTGAAGCTGGTCGAGGACTACGACGCGATGGGCGACGCGAAGACGGTCGCCTACGGCTACACCGGCTCGTACAAGACGGCGGTGGATGACTCGTACGCCATCGAGGAGTCGCTGCAGCCGGTGGCCGTGATTGCGTTCCTGGCCATCCTCGCCATCACGATTGCCTTCTTCCGCAAGTGGGCGCCCACCGTCATCGTGGTGAGCGGCATGGTGATTGGCACCATCATCACCATGGGCTTCACCTACGCCACCGTGGGTGAGCTCAACATGATCACCAGCATCCTCGGTGGCATCCTGATGGGCTTCGGCATCGACTTCGGCATCCACTTCGTCTTCCGCACGAGGCTGGAGCTGGGCGCGGGCAAGCCGTACGACATCGCCATCCGGGACGCGATCATCAACGCGGGCCGCCCCGCCGCGGTGTCCGCGGTGGTGACGGCGGGCTCGTTCTACGTGCTGATGGTCAGCGAGTTCCGCGGCTTCAGCCAGTTCGGCTTCCTGGCCGGCAGCGGCACGCTCATCCTCGGCCTGACGCTGTTCTCCTGGAGCCCGGCGCTGCTGGCGCTCATCGGCCGCATGAACCCGGCGCTGCCCGAGAAGCTCATCGGCACCATGAAGCCGCCGGCCACCATCAACGCCTCGGGCAAGGAGATCCGCTTCCCGCGCCCCGGGCTGCTGCTGGGCATCAGCTCCGTCATCGTCGCCGTGGTGTGCGCGTGCGCCATCCCTTGGAGCAGCCAGGAGGTGTCCGCCAGCAAGGAGCTGCCGCTGCACGAGCGCATCCAGCATGGCGTGCGCTTCAACTACAACACCCGCGCGCTGATGCCGGCCAAGCAGCCCTCCGTGCAGCTCCAGGATGAGATTGCCCGCCGGTTCCAGATCTCCAGCGATCCCATCGCCGTCTACACGAAGACGCTCGAGGAGGCGAAGGAGGTCTACGACGAGCTCACCGGCCACCCGGAGAAGTACAAGTCCATCGACCAGGTGGTGAGCATCTACACGTTCGTGCCTCCGCCGGAGAACGCGAAGGCCAACGCGAAGATCCTCCAGGAGTGGCAGGAGGAGCTGAAGGAGATCGACGTCGCCGCCCTGCCGCCCGAGATGCAAGAGAAGGCCGGCATCTTCAAGAAGATGTTGGAGGCTCGGCCCTTCGACGTGAACGGCGTGCCGGACATCTACGCCAAGCAGTTCCGTCACCTGCCGGAGACCAAGCTGGAGAACCACGGCTTCCTCACGTTCATCTACCCGAGCGTGGACCTGTGGGACGGCAAGCTGATGCTCCAGTTCGCCGACGAGACGAGCGTCATCAAGACCGCCTCCGGCAAGGAGTTCCGCTCCGCCGGCGCCGCGCAGCTCTACGCGCGGCTGGCGCGCATCGTCCTCAAGGACGGCCAGCTCACCGTCATCCTGGTGGCGCTGTGGATCCTCATCATGCACTTCGCGGACTTCCGCAGCGTGCCGCTGGCGCTCGCGTCCGTCATCCCGCTCACCGTGGGCTTGGCGATGATGCTGGGGTTCATGTCGATCTTCGATCTGCGGCTGAACTTCATGAACATCATCATCCTGCCCATCCTCCTGGGCTTCGGGGTGAGCCACGGCCTCTATCTGTTGCACCGCTTCCTGGAAGGCACCTCGCCGGTGGTGGCGCTGCGCAGCGTGGGCGCCGCGGTGGCCTCCTCGACACTGACGGCGGTGTCCGGCTTCGCCGCGCTGCTGGCGGCCAGCCACATCGGCCTGCGCTCCATGGGCGTGGTCGCCTGCATCGGTCTCATCACCACGCTGCTGGTGTCCTTCACGGTGCTCGCCGCGGTGATGCAGCTGATGCACGACCGGCGCGTGCGCAAGAGCGGGCAGCGGCCGCCCTCGGACGGCACGGCCTCCGGTGGAGGCAGCGGCAGCGAGACCCGGGCGGCCTGAGCCGGCGCCAGGGGTTCCAGGGCTCACCGCCCCGGCCATGATGAACGAGGCCCCTCCTCCCGGAGGGGCTGGGAGAGGGAGACGACGATGACGAAGCGACTCGCGCTCGCGGTGGGCCTGACCACGCTCGCCGCCTGTGCCACGGTGAAGAACAGCTTCACGCGCCCCGACTACGAGCAGATGGACAGGGAGCGGGTGAAGCGCCTGGCGGTGGTGACGCAGCCGTTCCCCGCCGGCAAGCAGGCCCTGGGCGAGCTGTGGAGCCTCATCGCCCGCCAGTACGTCAACCAGAACCGGGACTTCTTGGTGAAGGCCAACGTCACCCTGGCCGAGCCCGCCACCCCTGAGGCGCTGAAGGCCCAGTGCGTCGAGGGCATCGAGGGCGTGCTCCACCTGGATCCGCAGGTGACGGCCACCCAGGACGGCGCGGACGTGGCCGTGAGGGCCCGGCTCATGCGCTGCGTGGACGGCGAGGACGTCTGGAGCGCCGAGGCCGCGGGCAGCTGGGGCGCGAGCGACGAGAAGTTCCGCGAGCGCACCGCGCAGTACGTGCAGCAGTTCGGCCCCGAGGTGGAGCCCTTCGTCGTCCCCACGTACAAGCTGCTCCAGGCCACGCTCGACACGCTGCCCAAGCCCAAGCTCAACGATCAGGACATCGACGAGAAGATCGAGCTGGGAGAGTAGCCCTCCGTGGACGAGCGCACCCTCATCGCGCGCCTGGCGCTGGCCCTGGTGCTGGGCGGGCTGCTCGGGCTGGAGCGGGAGCTGCGCGGGCATGCCGCCGGCCTGCGCACGCACCTGCTCGTGAGCCTGGGCTCTTGCCTCTTCACGTTGGTCAGCGTCACCGCGGGACAGGCGGTCGACAGCGCTGAGCCCTCGTTCATCCGGGCTGACGTGACCCGCATCGCCAGCCAGATTGTCGTGGGCATCGGCTTCCTGGGGGGCGGCGCCATCTTCCGCCACGGCACCTCCGTGCACGGGCTCACCACCGCCGCCAACCTCTGGCTCACGGCCTCCGTGGGCCTCGCGGCGGGCTTCGGCTTCTTCCTGGGCGCCTCCGTGACCGTGGGCTTCGCGCTCGTGGTGCTCGTGGGCTTGCGCCCCGTGGAGCACTGGATCGAGCGCTTCAGCAAGCGCCACCGCATCGCGAAGGATTCACAGCGAGAACCCGAGGCACCTCGTTCTCCTCCTCAGAGCTGAGCGCCCCACCCCTCCCTTCCGGTGAGCGCGCCGCTCTGGCAGCTCTTCCTGGGTAGGTCGGATTCGTGCGTGGGACCCCGTATTGACGCCCCTTATGCACGCCGTTACTGTCTCTGAAGCGTGCGAGCGAACCAGCGCTCGCATGCTGAGGCGGATCAGCTCGTCCCCTCCCCCCCGCTGCCGTGTGCTCACCCGGCGGTGAAGAAGGACCCGGTGGTGAATGCCGGGAGGCGTCGAGAAGTCGCAGTGTCGCCAGACGGCCCCTGGCGCTCCATCAAGACAGGGATTCTTCCGGCGCCGCGACAGCGAGGCGTTGGCACGGCCAGGGGTTTGCCCGTGGAGGCTTCGCTGAATGGGGGTTCGTGCATCGTGATTGAAGCCAGGGATTTGTCGAAGAACGTCCAGGGAGGCACTTCAGTCCGGAACGTGCGGTTCACCGTGTCCCGCGGCGAGGTGGTGGGCATCATCGGTCCTCGGGGCGCTGGGAAGTCCACGCTGCTGAAGATGCTGGCGGGGTTCGTCACGCCGTCCTCAGGCGAGGGCGTGGTGGCGGGGCTGAGCACCCTGATGGATCCGTTCCGCATCAAAAACCGGGTGGGCTACGCCGCCGGTGACTGCAACCTGCCGACCCGGCCCACGCCTCGCGAGCTGCTCAAGCAGCGCGGCCAACTGCACGGCGTGCCTCCGCTGGAGCTGGAGGCGCGCATCGAAGCGGTGGTGAACGCCTTCGAGCTGGAGCGGTTCGTGGATCTGCCCGTCGCGACGTTGCAACCCGACCAACAGCAGCGGCTCAACCTGGCGCGTGCGCTGCTGCACGATCCTCCGGCGCTCATCCTGGACGAGCCCACCCACTCGTTGGATTTGATGGGCAGCCACTTCGTGCTGATGTCTATCCGGGCCGCGCGCGACGCGGGCAAGGCGGTGCTGCTGGCCACCCGCTCGCTGAGCGATGCCGAGTTCCTGTGCGACCGGGTGCTGCTGATGCACGCCGGCGCCATCGTTGACCAGGGGACCATCTCCGAGGTGTGCGCACACACGGGCGCGCGCACCTTCACCGAGGCCGTGATGCGGCAGTTCCCGCTGCGCACCACCGCTTGAACCCTGCGCTCCGGAGCGCGGTCCCTTCTCTTCCTCGGGCCGCGCTCCGCGCTCTCGTCACCGCGACAACACACCGCAGGGACCATGGGACGAGCCACCGGTAGAGTACAGCGCACCATGTGGAAGTCCTGTGTCGCGCTGCTCCCGGTGGCGCTCTTGCTCTTGTCTTCGCCCGCACGAGCCTGTGCCTCCTGTGCCTGTGGAGACCCCACGCTCACCACGATGGGAACGGAGCAGCCCTTCTCGGGACGACTGCGCGTGGCGGCTGTCACCCGAGCCTGGGGCCAGACCGTGGGCGATGACTCCCTGGATGCTGTCACCCTGCGAGAGCTGCGCGTGGACGTCTCGGCGGCCTATGCGCCGCTGCCGTGGCTCATGTTGTCCGCCACCCTGCCCCTTCAGGCCCGGACACTGCGAGACGTCAGCCTGACGCGCGAGCAGGCGCTGGGGCCGGGAGACCTGGAGGTCAGCGCCAAGCTCTTCGTCTTCCGCGATCGAGCGTTCTCTCCGGATCACCTCCTCTCGGTGCTCGTTGGCTCGGAGCTGCCCACGTCCCCCACGTTACGGGACGCACAGGGGACCCCTCTCTCGATCGATGCACAGCTGGGCACTGGCTCCGTGGATCCGTTCGTGGGGCTGGCCTACACGACATTCCAAGGGGCCTGGTCCTTCGTCGTCAGCACGACCGGTACCGTGTCCACCGAGGGACGCCTGGGCTTCCGTAGCGGAGCCTCTCTGCGGAGCACGCTGGCAGCGCAGTTCCAGCCGAGCACCTCCTGGGCACTGAGGGTCGCTGCGGATACGCGCCTGGAAGGCGCCAGCACCCTCTTGGGTGAGCGCGACACGGAGGGCAGCGGGTTCATCGGCTACCTGTCGCCCGAGTTCCTCTTCAGTCCCACCACGGACATGGTCCTGCAGCTCGGCGTCCGAGCGCCTGTCCTCAACCTCTTGAGCGGCCGCGTCCGGCAGACGCCCATCGTGCAGGCCGCCGTGGCGTTCGACTTATGAAGAAGCTCCCCTTCCTGCTCGCGGCCCTCGTCTCCTTGTCTCTGCCCGGCTGCGGCTCTCGCGAGGAGGGCATCCGACTGCAGCTCAAGCTGTCGCACCAGGCCGCCAATGCCACCAAGGCAACAGGCACGGCCCGGAACTTCACCACCGATCGGCAAGAGCAGATCACCCTGACCCGGGCCTCCATCACCGTGAACAGCGTGGAGCTCATCCCCTGCCCCGAGTCCACCGCGCTGCGCTGGCTGCGAGAGCTGTCCCCTGTGGGCACCGCGCACGCTCACACCGCGTCCAGTCCCTTGCGCTTGGGAACCCCTTCCGTGAGCAGCCTGGAGCGGCCGGATGGAGAGCCTCTGACGCTTGGGGTCCTGCGTCCGCCGCCGGGACGCTATTGCCGCATCCACCTCGTCTTCGGGCCCGCGGATGCGGATGCCGAGGGCCTGCCTGTGGATGGCAGCATGAAGGATCGGACATTCGTGCTGGAGGGCTGGGCACGTCCCCAGGGAGATGACGCGCTCCAGCCTTTCCGGCTGGAGAGCTCGGGCGTCATGAACGTGGAGCTGCCGCTCGAATCGCTCGCTCTCTCGGCGGAGCAGCTGGAGTCCGAGCAGTGGCTCACCCTGCACTATGATCAATGGCTGAATGGAACCTCGGCGTTGGCCTCGGATGCTGCGACTCAAGTGCTGCGCAATGTCGCCAGCTCAACTGCCGTCGTAGCCTCGCCCTGAAGTCCTGCGGCAACATGCCGCGTGGGCCCCTCGAGGATCTGCTGCTAATCGCACGCCTTCCGCTGTGCCAACAGCCATCCCGCTTGGAGGTTCCACACCGTGACGCGCCCTCTCGAAAGAATCCTGCTGCTGGTCCTCACCGCTCTTGCGGCTTCCGGGTGTGGAGATGACGAGCCCAATCATCCCGATGACGGCCCCATCGACGTGGCCCTTACCTTCAAGCCCCGCGTAGGCACCCAACCCTTCGCCTGTGGGCAGACGTACACGGGCTTGGGGACCACGGGCACCACCTACGAGCCCAAAGACTTCCGGCTCTACGTGCACAACGTGCGGCTGATCAACCAGGCCTCCGAGGAAGTGCCTCTGGCGCTGACGGACGACGGAGCCTGGCAGAAGGAAGGGGTGGTGCTGCTCGACTTCGAGGACAAGACGGGCCTGTGCGCCAACGGGACCCAGGCGATGAACGACCGCATCGTGGGCACGGCTCCGAGAGGCAACTACGTGGGTCTGCGCTTCACCGTGGGCATGCCCTTCGAGAAGAACCACCAGGACGCGTCCATTGCCAGCGCGCCCTTCAACGTCAGCACACTCTTCTGGGGCTGGGCCGGGGGCTACAAGTTCATCCGCCTGGACGGGCGCACCTCGGGGCTGCCCACCGGGCACAACCTCCACCTGGGCAGCACCGAGTGCCAGACGTCCGGCCCCAACCAGGTCACCTCGTGCCAGCGGCCCAACCGCTTCGACGTGGAGCTCTCCAACTTTGATCCCACCGGAGCGAGCGGTGTGGTGCTGGACGTCGCCGCGCTGTTCGCGGGCTCCAACATGGACACGAACCAGGCCCAGACGGCGCCGGGCTGCATGTCCGAGGGCACGGACGAGGACTGTGCTCCGATCTTCCAACGGCTGGGGCTCGGCTTTGGCAGCGCTCAGGGGACTCCGAGCGCTCAGACCTTCTTCCGAAAGGAGTAGCGGCCATGCGCGACGCTCGGAGGTGGTGCCTGGGCTTGGTGCTGCTGTTGAGCACGGCCTGTGGAGACGCGGAGGAGCCTTTCCAGTGGAATCTGCCACTCGGGTTTCCCGAGCCGGCGGTGCCCGCTGACAACCCCATGAGCACTGCCAAGGTGGAGCTGGGGCGGCACCTCTTCTATGACACGCGGCTCTCCGCCAATGGCACCCAGGCGTGCGGAAGCTGCCACCTCCAGGAGCGCGCGTTCTCGGATGGGCGGACGACGGCGCTCGGCTCCACGGGCGAGTCCCACCGGCGCAACTCCATGTCCCTGGCCAACGTGGCTTATGCCGCCAGCCTCACCTGGGCCAACCCCGTCTTGCCGGACCTCGAGGCCCAGGCCCTGGTGCCCATCTTCGGCGAGCACCCTATCGAGCTGGGGCTGGCGGGCCAGGAGGAGATGCTGCTGCAGCGGCTCTCGGAGGACGCGCGGTACCCGAAGCTCTTCGCCGCTGCGTTTCCGAAGGAGAAGCAGCCGATTTCCTTGAGCTCGATCGTCCGGGCAATTGCGGCCTTCGAGCGCACGCTGATCTCGGGGAGCTCTCCTTATGACCGGTACACGTACGGCAACGAGCTGGACGCAATGTCCCTGTCAGCCAAGCGGGGCATGACGCTGTTCTTCTCGGAGCGCCTGGAGTGCTTCCACTGCCACCAGGGGTTCGCGTTCAGCGACTCGGTGAAGAGCAAGGAGACGGTGTTCCCTGAGATCACCTTCCACAACACCAACCTCTACAACGTGGATGGACACGGAGGTTATCCCGCCACGGACACCGGGCTGCTCGAGTTCACTGGCAAGTCGGAGGACACCGGGCGCTACCGCTCTCCCACGCTCCGCAACATCGCCGTCACGGCGCCGTACATGCACGATGGCTCTATCGCGACACTGAGCGAGGTGCTGGACCACTACGCGGCAGGAGGGCGGGCCGGTGCCCAGGGCACCGGCCCGAGCCCCTATCAGAGCGAGTTCGTGCGGGGCTTCACCCTCACGCCGCAGGAGAAGGAGGACGTCCTGGCGTTCCTGGAGTCTCTCACCGACCCCACGTTCCTCACAGATCCGAGTCTGTCGGATCCGTTCAACGCCGCTCCCTGAGCGGACGCAGCGACAGCGCTGGAGGCCAGCGGACCTCCAGCCTCCCGGGGCGATGACCTGCCTCGGAGTACGAACTCTCCGGGGATTTCCGACAGGGGAGCCGCTTGCTTCGTAAAGAAGAACCCCAATCCCGAGCATGCGGCATTTCGCCACACCTCCGCAGGGAACGTCCTGCTGGATTGTGGCCCTGGCGCCCCGTCTCCCGGTGGCTGTCCTTCCTTCGAGTCCTGCCATGACCTTCCGCTCCCTGTATCGCCTTGGTCCGCTCGCCCTCGCTGCCTACCTGTGCCTCGGGCACGCAGACAACGGAGGGTGTGGTGGCGGAGAAGACGAGGACGGGCATCACCCCGGAGGCGCCGCCACGGGCGCCACGTGCCCATCTTCGAACGGTCCCAGTGCCCAGAACTTCGGCACGGCGTTCATGCAGACGTACTGCCTGAGCTGCCACAGCAAGTCCGTCACGGGCACCGCGCGCGCGGGTGCTACCGTGGGAGTGGACTTCGACACGTTGGACGAGGTGCGGCGTCAGCGCGCGATGATCGACACACACGCCGCCGCAGGCCCCAACGCGACGAACAAGGAGATGCCGCCCGCTTCGATCCCTCATCAGCCCACGCAGGAGGAGCGCGAGAAGCTGGGCCAGTGGCTGGCCTGCGGCGCGCCTTGAGATGGCTCACGGGTGAGGTGATTTCCCGTCAGGCCGTTCCTGGCAATCTGTTGCAAGAGCAAAGACATTCTTGAGCTGGCATGGCCGCTGCTGACGGCTATTGCCTTGCAACGTGCACTTCCTTACGGTTGCACCGCTCTTTAGGAGCGTTCCCCTCGTTGTAAGGAGTTGCAATTGAATTTCATCAAGACTGTCGTTGCGGGAGTCGCGCTGTCAGCGCTGGCGCTCACAGGGTGTGGCGGCGTGGAGCAGGAGTCGCTGAATGAGCAGGACGTGAACACCGTTAAGCAGGGCATCTGCTCGGTCCCGAGCAGTGCGACTGACTACTGTGGAACCAATCCTGTTGTGGATGAATGGCCGAGCTCCTGCATCACGATCTCGCCCCAGTTCCACTACTACTGCGCCAATCCCAACTACACGGACTATTGCTACGTGTACTCCTGCGACTCCAATAGCTGGACCACCTATCACTATACCTGCGCGTATATCCGCAACCTGAAGTGTGGGAGCTGAGAGCCCCCACCCAGCGCCCATCCTGGATGAACAGGGTGGGCGCGTGGTTCACGGCTCCGCGGAGATGAAGCGCCGCTCCATCTCCGTGCGGATATAGCGCTCGATCTCCTCGGCCGTCGTCAGCTCCATGGCCGAGTTGAGCAGGGCCTGCGCCTCCGCGCGGCTCGCGCTGCGCAGGATGTTCTTCACCACCGGGATCTGCCCCGCCGTCATCGACAGCTCGTCGAACCCCAGCGCCAACAACACCAGCGCGTAGATGGGGTCTCCCCCCATCTCGCCGCACATGGACACTGGAATCCCCGCCGCCTTCGCCGCCCCGACGATGTTCTGGATCGAGCGCAGCACCGAGAGGTGCAGCGGCTTGTAGAGATACGCGACCTCCCGGTTCTGGCGGTCGATCGCCAGCGTGTATTGGATGAGGTCGTTCGTCCCCACCGAGAAGAACTCCGCCTCCTGCGCCAGCCGGTCCGCAATGAGCGCCGCGCTCGGCGTCTCCACCATGATGCCCACCGGGAACCGCTTGCCCATGGGCACTCCCGCCCGGCTCAGCTCCGTGCGGCACGCCTCCAGCTCCGAGCGCGCCTCGCGCAGCTCGCTCATGCCGCTGATCAGCGGGAACATCAGCCGCAGGTTCCCGTGCGCGCTCGCCCGCAGCAGCGCCCGCAGCTGCGTCCGGAACAGCTCCCGGTTCGCCAGGCAGTACCGGATGGCCCGCAGGCCCATCGCCGGGTTCGGCTCCTTCTCGTGTTTCGCCTTGCTCGGGACCTTGTCCCCGCCCAGATCCAACGTGCGGATCGTCACCGGCCGCCCGCCCATCGCCTCC
Organism: Hyalangium minutum; assembly: GCF_000737315.1. Taxonomy (GTDB): domain Bacteria; phylum Myxococcota; class Myxococcia; order Myxococcales; family Myxococcaceae; genus Hyalangium; species Hyalangium minutum. Next base: position 184,389 of record NZ_JMCB01000005.1, on the reverse strand, counting down.
AGCACCTGCTTGTACGCCCGGTAGTGCTCCTCCTCCGAGGGCACGTTCTTCCGGTCCAGGAACATGAACTCCGTGCGGTACAGGCCGATCCCCTCCGCTCCGTGCGCCAGCAGCGAGGGGATCTCCTCCAGGAACTCCATGTTCCCGTTCAGCCGGATCCGGAACCCGTCCACGCTCGTGGCCGGCAGATCCTTGGTGCGCAGCGCCAGTTGCTCGCTCTGCTGCTGCACCCGCTGCGCCTCGCGGAACAGCGCCAGCTGGTCTGGCGTCGGGTTCACCAGGATCACGCCGCTGGCACCGTCCAGCGCCACCAGGTCTCCCGGGGAGATCTGCTCGCTCGCCTTCCCCGCGCCCACCACCGCGGGCGTCTCCCGGGCGCGCGCCACGATGGCCGTGTGGCTCGTCTGGCCGCCCAGGTCCGTGACGAAGCCCGCCACCCGCCCGCTGCGCGCCATCATCGCCGCGTCCGAGGGCGACAAGTCGTGCGCCACCACGATGGCCTCGGCGGGGATCTCCACCTCCTCGTCCACCACCTGCCCCATCAGGTTGCGCACCACCCGGTCCGCCACGTAGTCCACGTCCGAGCGCCGCTCACGGAAGTACTCGTCCGGGATGTTGTCGAACAGGTGCTTGAGCTTGCGCGCCACCCGCCGCACCGCCCACTCGGCGTTGATGCGATCCTCGACGATGAGCTTGTCCACCTCATCCACGAGCATCGGATCGAGGAGCATCAGCCGGTGCGCCTCGAGGATGAGCGCGTGGTCATGCCCCTCGGAGCGGGTGATTTGCTCCTTGAGCTCTGCCAGCTGCCGGTCCGACAGCTCCAGGGCCGTGCGCATGCGCATGCGCTCGGGCTCCACCTCGGCCTCAGCCAGCCGCAGCTTCGGGGTGCGCACCCGCTTGCGATCCAGGATGAACGCGTGCCCCACCGCGACGCCCGGCGAGGCGCCGATGCCTTTCAAGTTCAGCGTGGGGGTTCCTGGTGTGCTCACGGTCGTTCGTTCACCTCATCCTCTCTTGCCGCGCTACTTGCCCTCTCCAAAGCGGTCGGCAATCAGCTTGCCAATCTCCGCCAGACACTTGTCCGCGTCCTCGCCCTTGCAGGAGAGCTTCACCATGGAGCCCTGCCCCGCCGCCAACATGAGCACACCCATGATGGACTTGGCGTTGGCCCGCTGACCTTGGTGCTCGATGAGCGTCTCACACTTGAACCGGTTGGCCACCTTGACGAGCTGTGCAGCTGCCCGGGCGTGCAGCCCCAGCTCGTTGATGATCTCGAAAGTGGCTTCAGCGACGTTGGCCATGGGCGGCTTCACACTCCCGCTTCACTAGAGAAAGGCTCCCGCCGCGCACGCCAGCCCCGCGGCAAGGTACAGCACGACGTAATTGGGCACCCGCTGTTGAACGAGCACGTAGGACGCAACCCCCAAGACCAGGCAGCCCGCCACCAGCCAAGGCGCATGGTCCCCGCCCGCCGTCTTCCCCAGGTCCACCGCGAGCCACGCAGCCAGGCCCCCCGCGCACGCCGCCGCCACCGAGCGGAGCCGAGCCCCCCGCGTGGGCAGGTTGGCACGGGCAATCGCCTCCACCAATCTGTCGCCCAGCGTGAGGCCCATCCAATAGAAGCGGGCGCGCAGCGTGAAGTGCACGAAGTTGTAGAGGAACAGGAAGAGCACCACGGCCCACGCATGCAGCACGGGCACCAGGGCGGCGCATATGGCCCCCACGGCCGGCTTCAGCGAGAGCCAGAAGAACCCATCCCCCAGCGCCGCCAGCGGCCCCATGAGCGCCGCCTTGAAGGCCACCACCTTGTCCGGTGGCTCCTCGCCCCGGGCAATGCGCTGCTCGTGGTAGAGCACCCCGCCCACAATCGCCGCCGCCACGTATGGGTGCGTGTTGAAGAAGACCAGGTGCCGCTGCACCGCGGCCTCCTGCGCCTTCTTGTCCGGGTAGAGCTGCTCCAGCGCCGGGAAGAGCGCGTACGCCAGCCCCAGGTTCTGCATGCCCTTGGGGTTCCACGAGGCCTGCAGCGCCAGTGAGCGCAGCAGCACCCGAAGCAGCACGGTCCGGCCGAGGGTGGTGGGGTCGGTCGTGCTCACCGGCCCTCCTGGAGGGTAAACAGGATGACCAGCAACGTCACCACCGTGGCGCCCAGCCCCGCGTACAGCGGAGCCCGCTTCGCATGGCTGCCCTGCGCCGCCAGCGCCGCCGCCACCGAGGCCATTGCCGGGAAGGCCCACGCCAGCCCGCGCAGCAAGTCCAACGGCAGCCGCTCCACCAGTGGCCCGAGGAAGAAGCCGAGCAGCGCGCACAGCGCCGCCACCAGCCCGTACACGAGGAAGTGAGGCCACATGCCCCAGAGGTTCTGCCGCACCGCGCGAGAGAGGTTGCCCGCCTCGGCCGAGGCCAGGGCCACCCGCGCCAGCCGCGCCATGTAGCCCTCCAGCATGCGGTCCGCGATGCGCCCCGCCCGGCCCAGCGGCAGGAAGAGCAGGATGGCCACGGACCAGAGCGCCTGCGTCGAGCCCGCGCCCGTGGCCGCCGCCATGGTGGCCGCCGCCGCCGCCGTGCCCGTGGCCGACACGGTGTCATTCTCCGGCAGCGCGGCGCCCAGGTTCGCGGTGCCCAGGTAGAACAGCTCCAGCAGCATGCCGATGAAGAGGCCCGCGCGCAGGTCTCCCAGCAGCAGCCCCATCACGGTCGCGGAGGCCAGCGGCCGGGAGAGCATCGCCTGGAGGAACGCCTTGCGCTCCACGGCGACGAGGCCGCCCCACAAGAACGCGAGCAGAACCTGGGTCCAGCCCACGCTCACAGGGTCACCCGCCCTTTGTCCAGCGCTCGGTCAGCTCTCCCAGCTCCACGGCCTTCTCGGAGGGCACCGCGCGGGCCTCGACCCGGACGCCCTTGTCCGCCAGCCCCTGGAGCGCCTGGACCTCCGCCTCCGCCAAGAAGACGGAGGGCGACACCTGCCGGCGGCCCGCACCGAAGTGCACGTTGCCCAGGTTCAGGTGGTCCAGCGTCAGCCCATGCGCGTAGGCAAATGGCACGGCCGCCACGTCCCTCAGCAGCACCAGGGTGCGCACGCCGTCCTTCGTCAGCGCGACGAAGTCCACCTGCGCCAGCGGCTGAATCTGCACTTCAATGGCACTTTGGATCGCCAGCGCCATGGCGGCACGGATGAGCGGGCTGGAGGCGGCCTCGTCATCGGCCACGACGACGCGCTGCACCTTGAGGTGCGGCAGCCAGGCCTCCACGACCTGTCCATGAATGAGGCGGTTGTCGACCCGAACCAGGGTGATCACGGCTGCCTCGAATCGCCGACGAGCGGCTCCGCGTCAAGTTCGAGATGACTGCTGAGCTTCGCGAAGCAGGGCGGATGCGCAGGTGATGTTGCGCTGGCCGTGCGAGGCCAGCAAGGAGGCCATCTCCGCCAGCGGCAAGTGCTCGCCACGCAGGGAGTTGGCCTTGAGAATCATCGGGAGGTTCACGCCAGCGAGCACTTCGAGATTGCCCCGCTGACACATCATCAGGGATTCCTTACAAGGAGTGCCTCCAAAGAGGTCGGCCATGACGATGACGCCTTCCCCGTCATCGACCTTGGCCACGGCCTGCTTCATCTTCATCCGGAGGTCCTCGACGGACGTCCCCGGCTCGATGTTGCACGTAGCCACTGCGGGCAGCTTGCCGACGATCTGCTCGGCGGTGGCTACCAGCTCTTCCGCTAGACGCCCGTGAGATGCGACGACGAGGCCGACCATATTCACTCCTCACCACCCCCCGGAATTGCGTCCTACGCCTGAATTCTACGACGTGCAACTCCGGTGAAACGTTCCGCGTCCCGTGACATGCTCCAGCCTACCCTACTCTCCCTAAAGGTAAGCCTGATCCAGGCTCCACGCCCACAATTCCTCGCCCGGAGAGGCAGGGCGCCTTTGCCCACCGGACGGGGAAGCATCCCCAGCCTCCCATATTCATGAGATGCCCCGACAGGGCCGGAGGTGCAGGCGAGGCCGATTTTCAGGGGGTTGACGGGCGTCTGGCCGTCGGGCAAGCAGCCTGACGGCTCTCATGGAACCACGAGCCGGGCGCGTTGGGCCGCCGGGCGGATGTGAGCGGTGGCCCCCGCGCTGAAGGCCAGGAAGTCCTCCTCGACACCATCACTGAAGATGACGCCGCCCGAGGGCATGCGGGACTCCAGCACCAGCTCGTGCTCGGCGGTGACGAAGCCGCTGATGAGGCGGGCCGAGGAGTGGCGGCTGATGAAGGGCTCGCGCACCACGAAGGCCAGCCGAGGGTCTTCCCAGCCCATGCGCCACGCGCTCCCGGGCACGCCGCCCGTGCTCTCCGTGATCCCCCGGGCCAGGTTGAAGATGGACGAGAGCCACCCGCTGGAGCCCGCACCGGTGGAGACGACCACTCCGCTGGAGGACTGGGGCTCGGCCGTGTCCCCATAGCGCAGCGTGTAGCGGGCGGAGACGTGCGTGCGCGCCCCGAGGAACAGGTCATTGAAGGCCAGCAGCCGCTGCCCATCCTGGAGGCGTACCTCCGCCAGGGTGACCTCGCGAACGCTCGCCTTGCCCTCCAGCGTCTTGCGCACCGCCGCGCGCGCACCCGTCACACCGAAGGGCAGCAGCACTCCATCGAAGCGCGAGAGGTCCGGGTTCACGCCCACCAGCGGCTGGCCGCCCACGTACTTGGCCACGTTGGCCACCAGCCCGTCCTGCCCCACCGCCACCACCACCTCCTTGCCGCTGAAGAGGAAGGTGGGCACCAGTGAGCGATCCACCTGCTGCACCGGCAGCCCCAGCGACAGCGCGCCGTGCAGCCCGTCCAAGGCCCGGCGGTAGGCGTCGTCCTCGCGCGCGTAGTCCTCGAAGTCCTGCCCGGCGTGCTCCAGGTAGAAGCGCGCCTGGGCGCGGGTGTTCAGCCGCTCGACGAGCTCCTCCAGCCGCGTCTTCCTCGTGACGAGGATGATCTTCTCGAACATGGCGCCCTCACCGGTTGCCCCGCGTGCGCTGCTGCGGCTCGGAGGCGGGCTCCTTCTGCGTGGGCCCCAGCAGCCCGCTCAGCAGCTCCGGCGACATGTTCAGCTCGCCGATCTTCCCCGCGTTCTCCGCCATCTCCCGGAACGCCAGGGCGATGTTCAGCTTCGGGTCGTTCCCTCCTCCGTTGGCCGCCATGAGCGTCTTCCAGTCCACCCCGCGCACGGGCGCCAACACCTTCTCCAGAGCGTAGGCGCGCGCGTCAGCGGCATGGCGCTCGTTCTCCGTCCAGCGCGCCATGAGCGCGGCGCGCTGCTCCTCCACCGCGATGTCCGCCGCCATCTGCGCCTCGCGGATCTGCCGACGCTTCTCCTCCACCGCCAGCTCCGTGGACAGCTCGCTCTCCTTGATGCGGCGCTCCTGCTCCACCGCGGCGTTGCGGCGCGAGTAGATGGCCTCGTCCGCACGGCGCTGCAGGCCCTCGCGGGCCTCGGCCTCGAGCGCCCGGGACATCTCCGGCGTGGGCCGCACCGACAGCAGCGAGAAGCCCATCACCTCCACGCCCAGCATGCGGATGGCCTCCGTGGCCCCCAGCGCCGCCAGCACCTGCGCCTCCACCACCTCCGAGCGCACCAGCACCTCGCGCAGGTCCATGCCCTGAACCACCGTGCGCGCACGCACCTGCGCCACCTGCACCAACCGCTCCTCCAGCTTCTCCGGGTCGTTCGAGAGGTACTTGCCCCCCGGAGTGATGGAGTAGTCCAGCAGCGAGGCCAGCCGCTTCGGATCCGCCACACGGTACGTGAGCTGCCCCTGCAGCGTCACCGCCTGGAAGTCCTTCGTCACCTCGTTGAACACGAAGGGCACGTCCGCGCTGGCCAGCGGCACCGCCACCAGCGTCGTCGTCGGCGCCCAGTACAGGAACGACAACCCCGGCCCCTCCCGCCTCACCTTCCCGTCTTGGAACTGGATGACGTACGTCGTCGGCGCCGCCTTGATGTACCGGATGGGCATGGCTCCCACCCTCCTTTCGTGTCTCTTTGACACTAACTTAGTGTCCACAAAACACGATTTCAAGGTGGGGAGACCGGCTACTCGAAGATCACCTCGCGGCGCAGCCAGGAGGTGCCACCCCGGCCGTCGCGGACGATCAGCCAGAGGGTGGCTCGCTCGGTCTTGGTGGCAGGTTCCCGCCAATTATTCTGCGGACCTACGTTGTCAGGGGAAGGGTCTCTCGGGTCGAACTGCCGGGTGTTGTTCCGCCGGAAGGAGCCCGCGTCCGTGAACCACGCGAACCGGAGGATCTCTCGCTGCAGCTCCGGCTCCCCGCTGAACCCACGCTCCTCGTAGAACTGGGACTGCGTCTCCTCGTCGAAGAACGGCTCCACGTCGTGCTCGCAGACAAGCACCCTGCTCCCATCGTCGGCCTCGGCCTCCTTCTTCTCCTCGTCCGGGCAGTCGCCGTACTTGAGCGTCCTCGGCGTGTCCGGGAGCCAGTCCGTGCCATCCAGCGTCACCCTCTGAAGCACGGGGTTGCGGTTGGGCTCCTGCCCCTCCGGCAGGCGTGAGGTCACCGTGAGCTGCTTCACGGCCACCAGCGGCTGTGGCTCCGAGCTCACCTCGACCTGGACCTGGAGCTGCGGCGCTGGCACGTCGCTCGCGGCGGCCAGCAGGCCCACCAGCTCTGGAGGCAATGGAGCGCCCAGGGAGACAGCCTCCAGGGCGGCCGAGCTGCTCCCGAGGAGGACCGTGTTCTCGTCCTCGGGGCAGCGGGTGTTCTCCGCCTCGCCCACGTCGGCAGCGGCCCTCGGCAGGCGTAGGCAGGAGCGCCAGCTCACCTCTACAGCGGCCAGCGGATTCGCGGGATCCACCACCAGCGCCTGGGCCAGCACGGCCTCCGGCAATGGAGCGCCACCCGCCACCTCGGGGGGCTCAATCTGCACGGCGAGGATCCGGCGGTCACGGATCTCGCTCGACCGCTCGAAGTCATAGGAGCAGGCCGTCAGCGACACGAGCACGGACAGGGTCATCATCCGGTGGGCAGGCATCAGAACTCTCCCTTGACGCCAAAGGTGGGAAGCAGCGGAAGGCCTCGGAGCGGCGCGCTCTCGCGGTACCGGTAGTCCCAGAGCGTCCCCTCCGGGTTCGAGGCGTTGTAGATGTTCTGCACGTCCAGGTACGCCGACAGCCGCCAGCGCTCGAACGTCCATTGCTTCTCGGCGCGGAGATCCAGCTGGTGGAAGGTGGCGCCTCGCGCCGAGCCGGGCCTGCCCTCGTCGGGGAAGTACCGGCCCGTGTCCGCGTTGAAGGTGCCGCCCGTGATGGGCGTCTCCGGCCGCCCCGTCGTGAGGCGGAACCGCATCCCCACCTCCCAGCCGCTGTCCAGCTTGTAAGAGCCCACCAGCGTGAGGATGTGCGACTGATCGAACTCGACTGGCACGTACGTGCCCGTGTCCTCGTCGAGCTGCACGGACCGGGACAGCGTGTAGGCCACCCATCCATAGAAGCGCTCGGTGAGCTCGTGCTTGAGCAGCACCTCGACGCCGTAGGCCCGCCCCTTCCCATCGTGGTCATAGAGCTCGGGCTCCTGCTTGCCGTCCCGCTCCACGAAGTCCTGAGTGAACACCACGAGCCGATCCCGCCAGTTGTAGAAGCCCTGCAGGTCCAGCAGCAGCGCCTGAGTGAACTTCCACTCGATGCCGCCCGCCGTCTGCCGGCTCCGCAGCAGCCCCAGGTCCGGGTTGCCGAACCGAGGCGCCATCTCGCTGGGCTGGGGCGCCTGCCGGAAGATGCCGAACGCCGCCTTCGCCGTGAGCCGGTCGTTCACCGCGTAGCGCGTGGCAATCCGGGGCTCGAGCGAGGGGCGCCACCCGCCGGGCAGGTGGTAGGCCTCGAAGCGGAGCCCCGGGACGATCTTCAGTGCCTCCACGGGCGACCAGACCGCCTCGGCGTAGGCCGCGTACGTGGACACGTTCACGTCCTCCTGGATGACCACGGGCGGAGGAGGCTCCTCGCCCGGCTTGGCCACCTGAGGGAACTCGAAGCGCACGTCATAGAAGGAGGCGTTGAGGTCCACTCCCGTCTCGAAGGAGAGCCCCTTGGCGAGCTCCTTCTCGGCGGCCCCTCTCAGGTTCACGTCCCGCGAGGTGATGCTCCCCTTGAACTGATCCCCAATCCGGAAGTTGAACGGGGTGACGCCCACGGTGGGCGACAGGGACAGCTTCCACCCGGACTCGGTCGGGCGGCTCCAGCCCAGCCGGAACCGGTGGAAGGCCTGGGACGTGTCCAACGAGAAGGGCTGGGTCTCCTCCGAGCCGCTCTGGGAGACCTCCAGCCGGTCACTCGAGCCGAACGCGACCACCTCGAACCGATCCTTCCCGAGCTTCAAGTCGTAGCGTGCCTGGTAGTCCCAGTAGTACGGCGAGGCCACGGTCGAGGCCTGGCCGGGCTCGCGGAAGGCCTCCAGGATGGGCGGCAGCAGCACGTCGATGTAGCTGCGCCGGGCCGCCACCGCGACCGACCCGTAGTTCTTCTCCGAGCTCAGCGGCGCCTCCAGGTAGAAGCCCGAGTCCAGCAGGTCGATGTCGACGAGGCCATGCAGGCGCTTGGGCTCCGGAGGCCGCGTCCCCACGTCCACGATGCCCGCGAGCGCCCGGCCGTACTTCGCCCCGTACGCTCCCGGGAAGAAGTCGATCCGGTCGATGAACGAGGCGTTGATCACCGAAGGCCCCCCCGCGAAGTGGTAGAGCAGCGGAATGGGCACCCCGTCGATCATCACCTGCGTGTCCTGCGGCTGGGCGCCTCGCACGAGCAGCGCGCCCGAGATGTAGGGCGCCCGCGCCATGCCGGGCATGTTCTGCAGCACGCGGAGCGGATCCCCGAAGGTGCCAGGGACGCTCTGGAGCTCCTGCTTCTGGAGCGTGCGCCGGGCGACCTCCTTCTTCTCCCGGGCCCCCGTCACCACCGTCTCGAAGCCGCTCTCCAGCTTCTTCCAGAGGTACGCGGTCAGCTCCGTCACCTCGCCCTCCCTCACCTCCTCGGTGGTGAGGAACTTCCGGTGCTTCGGCTCGGAGATCTCCACCTTCAGCTTCCCAGGCGTCACCCCGCGCAGCTCGAAGCGCCCCTCCACGTCCGTCTCCGCCGTGAGGCCCTGCTCGGGCAGGTACACCGTGGCGTTCGGAATTGGATCCCGCGTTCCTCGCTCGACAATCCGGCCCTTGAAGTTCACCGGCTGCTCCACGGGCGCGGTGGGCTCGGGCGGCGGCGGCGGCTTGGGCACGAAGTGGTAGACATACTCGATGCGGACCGGCGCGGGCTTCCCATCCACCTCGGCCGGAGAGAACCGCAGCCGCAGCACCGCCTCGCGCGCCGCCGCGTCGAACTCCGGCCCCGCCGAGCGCGTCACCTCGGCCTGCGTCACCTGGCCGTTCTCATCGATGTCGATGAAGAAGGCCACCTCCGCGCCCTCGCCTCGAGCGAGCGCCTCGGGCGGATAGGTGGCCTCCACGAACTCGAGGAGCTCCGGCGCCTTCGTAAGCTGGGGCGCAGGCTGCGGAACCCCCGCATCCGGGTTCTCCCGGGAGACCCCCGTCCCCTCGTAGGCGCCCGCGCTCACCGCGAGCAACACTCCGGCCACAAGGAAAAGCCGGGCCGCGCCCGTCCCAGAGAGGGTCCCGCAACGACAGCGGTCGACGAACATGGTCTGGAAGAATGCTCTGTGCGCGGTGAGCAACCGCCGGCCCCGACCGGCCCATGCTCACCCCGGGTGCCTGGGCCGTCAAGCGCTGCTTCAAGCCCGGTAGCGCGTCACCACGTCCGTGAGCTTCTGGGACACGTCATCGAGCATCACCGCCGCCGTCTTCGTGGCGTCCAGCTCCTTCTCCGTGTCCGCCATCATCTTGGAGAGCTCGCTCACCGCCAGGAAGATCTGCGCGATGCCCAGGTCCTGCTGGCTGACCGCGGCGACGATCTCCTTCACCGCGCTGGCGTTCGCGCGAATGAGGCCGGACAGCTCCCGCAGGCTCTCGCCCGTGGCGCTCACCTGCTCCAGCCCTCCCTGCATCTGCTCGGCGTTGCGCTGGGTGATGCTGACCGTCTCCGCCACCGCGCGGCCCACCGCGTCCAGAATCTCGCGCACCCGGACCGTGGCCTCGATGGATTGATCCGCCAGCGAGCGGATCTCCTGCGCCACCACGGCGAAGCCCTTGCCGTGCTCGCCGCTGCGCACCGCCTCGATGGCGGCATTGAGCGCCAACATGTTGGAGCGGTCCGCCAGCGCCTTCACCGTCTTGGTGATGGCGCCGATCTGCTGGGTGCTCTCCCCCAGGTTGCGGATGCGCTGGGCAATCTCCTGCACCTGCGCCCCCAGGTTCGCCAGCCCGGAGACGCTCTGGGCAATGGACGTCTCCCCCGCGCGCCCCAGCGTGTCCGCCCGCACGGCCAGGTCCAGCACGGAGTGCGCGCGCTGGGCCGCCACCGATGAGGTCTCCCGCAGCGCCTCGGCGGTGACGCGCGTCTGGTGCAGCGCCGCCGCCTGGCTGCTCACCGTCTCCTGCTGCTGCACGGCCGAGCGGCGCACGTTCGCCGCCGAGGTGGCCAGCGTGCCCCCCGAGGCGCGCAGCTCGTTGTGAATGGTGCGCAGGCGCTCCACCATCTCCCGGAAGGCGTGCGCCAGCTGCCCCACCTCATCCCCCGAGCGCACAGGCACGTGGAGCGTCAGGTCCCCGTTCTCGCTGATCTCCCGCGCCACCCCCGTGAGCGCCCGCAGCGGGTGCACCAGCGAGCGCCGCAGCCCGAAGGCCAGCAGCAGCGCCACGAGGATGCAGCCCACAACCCCTCCGGCGAATGTCCACGCGCCCTTCTCGAAGTTCCGCCGGAGCACCTTCAAGGAGGTGCGCACCGTGCTCACCTCGTCCTTCGCCATCGCGTCCAACTGCTGCTCCAGCTCATGGGTCTGCTGCTGGAAGAGGAGAAAGGCGCCCTGAGGGTCTGCCTCTCCCGAGACGGCCAGCAGCTTGCGGCCCAAGAGCAGGAGCCCGGTGAAGCGCCCTTGCACGTCATTGAGCCGGGCCCCGGGGTACCCCTTCTCCCGCAGCGCCCCGAGGCTGTGGGCGAAGCGCTCCTCCTGCGAGGACAGCTCCTCCGAGGGCGGAGCCGAGTCCTTCTGGGCCCCCGACAAGAACAGGACCGTGGTCCGCTGGTGGATCATCCGCAGCTCGAACAGCTCCGGCGCGAGGGTGAGCGAACGCTCCAGCGAGCTCTCCACACTGCGGGCAAAGCCGTAGGACGAGACGATGTTCGCCCCTCCCAGCACGGCAAACGCCACGACGAGCAGACCGAAGGACACATACAGCCTCCGGCCGATACTGGCCCTCATCATCCCTCCATGGTCCCAACGTCCTTCATACCGCTCAGCCAATGCACCAGGTAGGCACCTTTCGGTCCTGTAGGAGTGCCTCCTACCCCATGCCGAGACCCGCTATCCCCACGAATCCAGAGGAACAGACCCCGGCGGGGCCAACTTAGTGCGTAGTGTGGACGGAGGCAATCAAGGGAATCAGGAAGTGCGAGTTCTCCCCCTCTTCCCAGGGAATTCATCCGCACTAAGGTGCGGGCCGCCATGGCCTCTGAGAGCAACGAGAACCACGTCCGGCAGGTATATGGAGAGATTGCTCTCGCGTACGAGGTGCTCTTCCCGTCGCTGCACCGCTACGAGGACCGGGTGGAGCGCTTCCTGGCGGAGGCGGTGAAGCCGGGCTGCCGGGTGTTGGACGTGGGCTGCGGCACGGGCCTGCTGACCCGGGGGTTGGACGCGTCCGTGGAGGTGGTGGGGCTGGACCTGGCGCCGGAGATGATCGAGTTGGCGCGCAAGGGGCGCCCCTCGGGCACGTGGCAGGAGCACAGCTACCACCAGCCCATCCCCTCGGAGCTGGGGCACTTCGACGTGGTGCTGGCGGTGGGCTGCCTGGACTTCTGCGATGACCTGCGGCAGGTGCTGCACCACTTCGGGAGCGCGCTGAAGCCCGAGGGACGGATGCTCTTCACCGTGCTGGAGCGCCGCCAGGGGCTGGACGGGCACGAGATCCACCGGCGCCAGGTGAAGACGGCGGGGCCGGCGGTGTGGGTAACGTTCCCCTCGTTCGAGGAGACGGCCTCGGCGCTCACCACCGCGGGGCTGCTGCCCTACCGCTACACCCACGCGCCCGGCTGGGTGCACCTCATGGAGCAGCGGACCATGTACTTCGGCTGGTGGGAGGTGGGGCGGCGCTGAGCGCTACTCCTTCTCGATGTCGCGGTCCCAGAGCTGGATGCGTGGAATCTCCGGCTGGAGCTGCCGCGTCAGCTCGGCCGCGATGGCCACCGAGCGGTGCTTGCCGCCGGTGCAGCCCAGCGCCACCGTGAGGTACGCCTTGCCCTCCTTCTGGTAGCGAGGGAACAGGAAGCGGCACAGGTCCACCACCTTGGAGAGGAACTGCTGCGTCTCCTCGCGGTCCAGCACGTACGCGGACACCTTGGGGTTCTTCCCCGTGAGCCCCTTCAGCTCGGGCACGAAGTACGGGTTGGGCAGGAAGCGCACGTCCAGCACCAGGTCCGCTTGCGGCGGCACCCCGTGCCGGTAGCCGAACGACATCACCGACAGCGAGGGCCCCGCCGCCGGCTCCGGGCTGAAGCGCGCCTGCACCATCCGCTTCAAGTCGTGCACGTTCAGCGCGGACGAGTCGATGACCTGGTCGGCCAGCTCGCGCAAGTCGCGCAGCTCCTCGCGCTCGGCCTTGATGCCGTCGGCCACCGTGCCCGTGGGGGCCAGTGGGTGGCGGCGGCGCGTCTCGCTGAAGCGGCGGATGAGGCTGTCGTCGCTGGAGTCCAGGAACAAGACTTCCACCTGGTGCCCGGCGCGGCGGACCTCGTCCAGCACGCGGGGGGCCTCCTTGAGGAAGATGCCCTCGCGCACGTCCACGACGAGCGCCATGCGCTCGATCTGCCCACTGCCGGCCAGCTCCGTCAGTTTGGGCAGCAACAACACGGGCAGGTTGTCGATGCAAAAGAAGCCAGCATCCTCCAGCGCACGGATGGCCGTGGACTTACCGGAGCCGGACATGCCGGTGATGATGACGATGTGCTTGGCGGGCGCGCTCACTCGACCTCTTCTCCCAACGTACGACGCATCGCTCCCTCGGCAATAGCACGGTTGAGCTTCTCCGCGAACTCGCGCGCCGAATGGTGGCCCTGAAGTTTGAGCAAGTGGTTGCGCGCGGCCACTTCGACAATGGTCGCCATGTTACGGCCTGGACGAACCGGCACCACCGACAGGGGGACTTGCACCCCGATGATGTCCAGGAAGCGATCTTCCACCCCCAGCCGGTCGTATTCCTGGTCGGGGTCCCACTCCTGCAGCTCCATCACGAGCTCGATCTTCTTCTGCTCGCGCACGGCCGACACGCCGAACAAGTCCTTGATGTTGATGATGCCCAAGCCCCGGATTTCCATGTGGTGCTTGATGACCGGGTTGCCCGCCCCGTAGACGGCGCCCGGCTTGCGGCGCGCCACGTCGACGATGTCGTCGGCCACCAGCCGCTGCCCGCGCATCACCAGGTCCAGGGCGATCTCGCTCTTACCGATGCCGCTCTTGCCCAGCAGCAGGATGCCCACGCCGAACACGTCCATCAGCACCCCGTGGATGCTGCTGGTCTCCGTGAGCGCCTCCTCCAGGAAGGCCTGCACCTGCTGGATGAAGGTGCTGGAGAGCAGCGGCGTCTTCATCAGCGCCAGGCTGGACTCCTCGCAGGTCTCGATGAGCACCGGTGGCAGTTCCAGGCTCTTGGTGACCACCACGCAGGCCAGGTCCTCCTTGAAGAGGCGGGTGAGCACCTCGCGCTGCTTCTCCTCGGAGAGCGTGCGCAGGTAGGAGATCTCCGTGTTGCCGAACACCTGGACCCGGTGCGGGTGCAAGTGCTCGGTGAAGCCGGTCAGCGCCAGCCCGGGCTTCTGGATGCGCGGGGAGTTGAGGGTCCGGGTCAGCCCCTTCTCACCAGCGACCAGGGTGAGCTGGAGGTCGTAGTCCCGGTCCTCGAGGAGGGCAGAGATGCGAATGGAGCGAGTTGTGCTCATCGTCAGGAAGTGGATATCACTCGGCGGCCGGTTTGCGATGATTGGTCGACGTGTCTCCCACCCTGCCCACCCCTGAGCCCCCTGCCTCCGAGCGCCGTCTGGCGGGAGTTCTCCTGGGTTTGGTGCTCGCTGTGGGTGCGACACTCCGGGTGTGGCTGGCCCTGACGGACGACGGGCTGTACTGGCCGGATGAGATTTACCAGAGCCTGGAGCCCGCTCACCGGCTCGTCTTCGGCTACGGGATGCTGCCCTGGGAGTTCATCGAGGGGGCGCGCACCTGGGCGCTCCCTGGGCTGGTGGCCGGGCTCATGTGGCTGGCGAGGGGGCTGGGGCTGGACTCGCCCAGCGGCTACCTGGGCGTGGTGAAGGGGGCCTTCGCGCTGATGGGCACCGCCACCGCCTGGGGGAGCTACCGGCTCGCCCGCTCTCAGGGGGTCGGGCCGCTCGCCGCCACCGCGGGGGCCTCGTTGATGGCATGGGCCTCGGTGCCCGTGTACTTCGCGCCTCGGGCCATGAGCGAGAATGCCGCGGCCCTGCCGGTGGTGCTGGGGCTGGCGTTGGCGCTGGCGCCGGGAGCATCGCGGCGGGCGCTGGTGGTGGGAGCCTCACTGCTGGGGCTGGCCGTGCTGCTGCGGCTGCAGAGCGCCGTGTTCTGCGCGGGGCTCGTGGCCCTGCTCGCGGCTCGGAGGCAGTGGCGGGCGGCGGGGCTCGCGCTCGGGGTGCTCGCTGTGTGGGCGGGGCTCTTCGGGCTGCTGGACAAGCTCACGTGGGGCAGTTGGTTCCACTCGGCCCGCGTGTACCTGGAGTTCAACCTCATCAACGAGGGCGGCAAGCACTGGGGCGTGGCGCCCTTCAGCTACTACACCCGGACGCTGCGCAACTCGATGCCCGGCATCTCCGCGCTGGTGGGGGTGCTCGGCCTGCTCGCGCTGTGGCGCGCCCGAGGGCTCGCGGCGCTCATCCTCGCTTTCTTCCTGCTGCACGCCTCCCAGCCACACAAGGAGCTGCGCTTCCTCGTGCCGCTGCTGCCCCTGCTCGCCGCGCTCGCAGCCGTGGGGCTGGAGGTCGTTCTGTCACGGCTCCGGAGGATGCCCCTGCGCGTGGGTGGAGCATTGGGGGTGGTGGCGGTGGCGGCAGTCTCGGCAGGGCTCTCGCGGCGACTCACCTTTGGGGAGATTGGCCAGTACGTGAACGAGCGCCCGCAGGTCAGCGCGTATGACGACTCGGGGCCCATCAACCGGCTGCTGATCGTGGCGGGCCAGCGCGAGGACGTCTGCGGGCTCAAGATGGAGAGCCCCGTGCACATGGCTTGGACGGGCGGCTACAGCTACTTCCACCGCCTCGTGCCGCTGTACTGGCAGATAGGCCCGGACCGGGGCTCGGGCCTGTTCAACTACGTCATCACCCTGCCGCAGTGGAGCGTGGGGGGCGAGGTGGTGGCCCAGGACCAGGACTACCGGCTGATGCGCCTGCCGAACCCAGGCTGTGTGCCGGACCCGGGCTACAGCTGGCGGCTGCCGTAGGCCAACGCTTCGGCCCGCGAGACCGTTCCCAGCCGGGCCCGGGATTGCTAAGCCGAGGCCATGTCCAACTGCCTCTTCTGCAAGATTCGCGATGGTCTGATCCCCGCCCGGGTCGTCCACCGGGACGACGTGTGCATGGCGTTCGAGGACATCAATCCCCAGGCGCCTACGCACGTGGTCTTCATTCCGCTCAAGCACATCCCCACGGTGAACGACATCGCCCAGGAGGACCGTGAGGCGGTGGGGCACCTGTACACGGCGGCGGCTCAGGTGGCGAAGGCGCGCGGCCACTCGGAGAAGGGCTACCGGCTCGTCATGAACTGCAACGACGACGCCGGCCAGACGGTGTTCCACATCCACCTGCACCTGATCGCGGGCCGGCCCATGGGGTGGCCGCCGGGGTAAGCAGCCACCCGCTTCAGTCGCCGCAGCGGAGCTCCGACGAGGGAGCCCGCTTGACGATTCTCTTGCGCACCGCCGTGCCCGGCGTGGTCAGCGCCAGCACCCGCGGCTCCGACGAGGGCAGCCAGAGGGTCCACTCCACCGGCGTGGTGCTCCCTGGTGCCAGGCCCTCCACCAGGTAGAGCCCGGGCGCGAGTCCCTCCACGCGGAAGCGGCCTGAGGCGTCGCTCGTCACCGTCACCCGCTCCTCGGCCGGTGCGGCCGCGTGCATGCCCTGCTCCCAGGGGCGCACGTCCGGCGTGAACGTCAGCTCCGCGCCCGGCAGCGCCCTCCCCGAGCCCTGCAGCACCGTTGTGCCCCAGAAGGTGCTGGCCTCCTCCATGCGGAGGATCGCCGGCGTCCGGGGTCCTCCCAGCGGGTGCATCAGGTTGAGCCGGGCCGGCGCGAAGCCGTTCGCCCGCGCCACCAGGAGATAGGAGCCCGCGCGCGCCGGCATCAACAGCTTCCCGTCATTCCCCGTGGCGCCCGAGGCCGCGATCCGCCAGTCCATCTTGCCTGTCTCCCGGCTGAGGCCCTCGCGCCGGTACAGCCGCACCTGGGCTCGAGGAACCGGGCGGCCTCCCGCCATCACACGCAGCTCCAGCAGCCCGTCCCCCTCGCTGGCGGCCTCGGTCACGGGCAGCGTTCGCAGCTCTTCAGGCGAGCCCCACGTCAGCTCGCCTGGTGTGTCGCTCGCGGACTCGGCTCTGGGCGACTCATTCACCGCCACCTGGGGCACGGCACGCGAAGACGCACGCCCATACAGCGCAAGCCCCATGGCGGCCGCCACCACCAGCCACACCCATGCTTGCGCCAACCTCCGCATCCACCTGCCTCCTGCCTGCCTACTCCACTCCAGGCTCAGTATTTTGACCAGCAACAAGGAGCCCCAAGCCCCTGGTTCCCTGCCAGAAGGCGGCGAAGCCACACCTCGCCTATCTGCCCACCCGCCAGGTACCCGAGAGGACACCTCCCTGAACCCCCGAAGATCGCGGTGTTAGCATCTGCCTGCTTCCAGACACTGCCTCCCATGCCCTTCTCCGCTGAAACTTCGCCCGCGAGCCGTCGCGCCTACTCCCTGCTGGCTCTGCTACTTGCGGGGGTGGCGGGCTCGGTGAATGCGATCAGCTTCTTCGCCGTGGGCACGCACACGTCCCACATGACGGGCAACCTGGCCAATGTGGGCGAGTACCTCGCTACCGGGCGGTGGAGCACGGCGATCGGCGCGGGCCAGCTCGTGCTGGCCTTCCTGCTGGGGGCCATGAGCGCCACGGTGCTCATTGACTTGGCGCGTCACCGGCGGCGAGGGCGGCATGCTACGGCGCTCCTGGTGGAGGCGCTCACGCTGGCCTCCGTGGGCTTCTGGTCCTCGAGGCACCCGGACTCCCGAGAGCCCACCGTGTTCTGGGGCATGGCCTACGCCATGGGCCTTCAGAACGCGCTCGTCACCCGCGTGTCCGGCGCGGTGGTGCGCACCACGCACATGACGGGCGTCATCACCGACATCGGCATCCAGTTGGTGAAGATGATGACGTGGGTGCGGGATGGGGCGCGCGGCCATGGGCTCGGAGGGCTGGTGTGGATGCTCCGCCGGCTGCCCACCGCCGAGCAGTTCGCTCGCACCCGGCTGCACCTGGGGCTCGCAACGGCCTTTCTCTTCGGGTGCACCGCGGGGCCGCTGCTGTTCTTCCGCTTCGGCCCGGCCGCCATGGCCGTGCCCTGCGGTGTCCTCGCGCTGCTGGTGGTGCTCGATGTGAGCCCCGCCGGCGAGTTCGTGCCGATGACGCCAGGTGCCTGACTCCGCTCAGCGCATCTCGGTGACGCCGAACGGCAGCTCGTGCGGGGGCGCTTTGCCGTGGCCTGCCTGGAGGAAGCGCTCCAGCCCGAGGCGCGTGACGACCCCCACCTGCTCTCCGCCGTCCACCGCGAGCACCTCCACGCCCTGCGCATCCATGGTGGCCAGGGCCTCGGACACGGGGGCCTCCTGAGGGAGCACGGGGGCACCGTCCAGCAGGGACTCCACCGTGGCGGCCTCTCCGGCCTGCCGCCAGCGCTCGCCCAGGGCACCGGCGACGACGACGCCTCGCAATCGTCCGTCCGTGCCTCGAACCGGAAGCGCCGCGGCCTTCGACGAGATCAACCGCTCGCGCAGGTCCTCCACGGAGAGCTCCGACGACACGGCCTCTTCCCAGATGGCGAGCTCTCGCACCGGCGTGCGCCGCAGGGCGAGCCGCTCCTCTCCGGCGCGCGCGGCCTTGCGCTCCACGAGGACGTGGCAGAGCGCCGAGGCCAGCGTGCACGTCACCATGAGCGGCAGGATGATGGCGTAGTTACCGCTCAGCTCGTACACCATCATCATCCCGGTGAGCGGCCCGCGCGTCATGGCCGCCACGGCGCCGCCCATGCCCACCATGGCGTAGGCGCCACTGGGAGCGGTGGCGTTCGGCAGCACCGCGTGGAGGATTTCTCCGAAGGCGCCCCCTGCCATGGCGCCAATGACCGTGACGGGGAAGAACGTGCCGCCGGAGCCTCCCGAGCCCAGCGTCAGCGAGGTGCCCACCAGCTTGAGCACGCACCCGGAGGCCAGCAGCGACAGCGACAGCCCACGCACGAGCGCGTCGTTGGCGTACTCGTGGCCGGTGCCCCACACCACGGGGTGGGCCAGCGCGATGAGCCCCACCAGCGCGCCGCCGATTCCCGCTCGCACCGGGAGGGGCTGCAGGCCGAGCCAGGCGGACACCTTGCCGGGGCGCTTGCCCTGGAAGAACTCCTCCACGCCGTGCAGGCACTGGATGAAGGCGTAGGCGAGGCCTCCGCACACCAGCCCGAGCAGGGCGTAGAAGACGACCTCCCAGCCACTGACCATCATGTACGCGACGCGCTCGAGCATGGGCGCACTGCCCATGATGCCGCGGCTCACCATGGTGGCGGTGACGCTGGCGAGGATGATGGGAGAGAAGACGCGGAGCTGGAACTCGCGCAGGAGGATCTCCATGGCGAAGATGGCGCCGGCCACGGGGGCATTGAAGGAGGCGGCGATGCCCGCGCCCGCGCCACTGGCCATGAGGATGGCGAGCTCGCGGCGGGTGAAGCCGAGGGTGCGGCCCACTTCGGAGCCGAACGCGGCGCCGCCGTAGACGATGGGGCCTTCGCGCCCCGCCGAGCCGCCCGTGCCGATGGTGACGGCCGAGGCGATGAGCTTGAGCAGGCCATTGCGCGCGGGGAGCCGGCCTTCGCTCTCCACGGCTTTGACGACTTCGGGGACGCCGTGGCCGTGGGTCTCGGGCCGGGCCTGGAGCAGGCGGCCCACCACCATGCCGCCGAGCATGGGCACGAGCACCACGAGGAAGGGAGAGATGTGCTCCACGTCCCGGTGAATGTGGCCGAGCACCTCGTTCACGGCGGACAGGGCCACGAGGGGGTAATAGAGCGACAGGGCGCCCATGACGAGCAGGGCGAGGACTTCGAGGCGACGCTTCACCTCCTCACGTCCTTCACCGGGCTTGATGAGGCGCGCGAGGCCAAGGGCCCCGAGGGACAGCGGGATGCCGACGATGATGAACTCGAAGTGCCAGCGAGCGTTGGTGAGGGACTCGGCGAGGCGGGCTTGGGTCTCCGAGCCCGTGCGGAACGCATCCACGAGCAGCGGGACGCCGTAGCTCCCCCCGCGCACGAGACCGATGAGGTTGGCGAAGAGGCCGGCGGCGAGGCCGCTGTAGACACCGACGACCGCGCCGGCCACGGGGAGCACCGAGGGCCCTGGCAGCCGGAGCTGTTGCACCGCCACCAGCAGTTGCTGCACCACATCCCGGAGCCGCGCGCGAAGCTTGGGGGAGACCACCATCGTGCAGGCAGCTTCCCACAGAGGCGGGGCTCAGTCCTGCCTGGATCACTCTGGCCGGCGCATCCGTCGAAAACTGAAGTGTCAGGGAGAGGCGGGCTGGCCCATGGAGGCAGCAGACGGAGGGCTGTCGATCAGCCGCGTCTCCACCAGCTTGTGCGGGCGCCGTAGCACTGGGAGTACGCTGCTGAGCTCGTCCGTCCAGGTGATCCGCGTCGGCTCCGCCAGCTCCAGCCGGTGAACCGTGCCGCTCGACTGAGTGAAAGTGGAACCCCAGGAAAACTCCGGGCTTGGGCTGAGGATCATCCACAGGCTCCGCAGCGCATCATCCCTCTTCGTCTCGTTGACGATGAGCGTGGCGTGCATCCCGAACTTCCGAGCGTGCGCCAGCGCGATCGGCACCAGGTCCAGATGCACGTTACTGATGTGCAGCGCCAGCACTCCCTGAGGGAGCAGGTGCTGACGGTACAGCGCCACCGCCTCCTCGGTGAGCAGGTGCATCGGAATCGAGTCCGAGCTGAACACGTCCAGCGCCAGCAAATCGAAGGACTGCGCCTCTCCCCGCGCCAGCTCCTGCTCCAGCGAGATGCGCGCGTCGCCCTCCACCACCTCCACCTTCGCAGGCGTGTCCTTGAGATAGCTGAAGTAGCCACCCTCCCCCCACGCCAAGGCGATGACCTTCGGGTTGATCTCGTAGAAACGAACCGTGTCCCCCGCTTCCGTGAGCGCGGCACTGGTGCCCACTCCCAGCCCCAGCACCCCGATGCGCAGCCCGGGCGGCTTGCCCTCGGCCTGGCGCACGCGGCGGAGCTCGGCGATGGCCAGCCCCAGGCCGCTGTCCGGCGTGAAGTACGCGGTGGCCAGCCTCCGGCGCTCCGGTGCGACGAATTGCACCCCATGGGTAATGACGCCGTGCTTGAGCGAATAATGGTGCAGGCGCGCATCCCCCATCCCGCTCTCCAGCACCTGCACCACCCCGAAGAAGTTGCGCGCCGTCAGCCGCACCTCGCGCCGGCTGTCCGCTACCGCCACCACCAGCCCTCCCACTACCGCCGCCAGCACCAGCACCGCCAGGTTCCGCCCCACTCGCTCCAGCCGCCGCAGCTCCGGCGGACGCGGGAGCAACACCACCAGTGCCACCAGCGCGCTGGCCGCCAGCGCCAGTGGGTACTCCGCATAGGTGTCGAAGAAGCGCGGCGCCAGCAGGCTGACGATGACGCCCCCCGCCACGCCGCCCACCGACACCCAAAGGTAGAAGGCGCTCAAGTGACGGGGCGCTGGCCGCAGCCGGTACAGCTCCCCGTGGCACACCATGCATCCCGCCAGCAGCGCGCCACCGTGCGCAAACAGCTGAAGTGCCAGCGGAAAGTGAGGGCCTTCGAAGATGGAGCGGATAACCCCCCCCACACTGATGATGAGCAGGACAATGCAGGCCGCGCGCGGGTACAGCGCCTCGCGCTCGAAGGTGAGGATAAAGGTGAGCAGGTAGAGCGCCAGCGGCATCACCCAGAGGAACGGGCCGGCCGCCACATCCTGCGAGAGCTGGTTCGTCGTCGCCAGCAGCAGCACGGATGCGCACGCACTCAGCGCCAGCCACGCCAACTGGCGTCCCAGCCCCGGCCGCTCCGTCTCCTCGGGCGAGGGCACGAGCTCGGAAGTGGCTCCCACCGGACTGGCCGCCTCGGCCCGCGTCCACACCTCCCGGGCACAGACGATGGCCCCCGCGAGGAACACCGCGAACCCCGCTGCCCAGCCCCAGCCCTGCACATCGCGCGGCACATAGGGCTCCACGAGGAAGGGGTAGCTCAACAACGCCAGGAACGAGCCCACGTTGGACAGCGCATAGAGCCGGTACGGCGAGACGCCCGGCCGCGTCCGCGAGAACCAGCTCTGCAGCAGGGGCGCCGTGGTGGACAGCACGAAGAATGGCAGGCCGATCGACACCGCCAGCATGGCCAGCAGCCGCCCGGTGAGCCCCTCCACTCCCGTGGGCCGCCACTCCGCCCCAGGCGCCACCGGAGAACCCGCCCACAGCGCTCGCCCCAGGAGCACCAGCGCCGTGAGGCCCAGCAGCCCCAGGTGCACCTTCACCTGGGAACGGGGCCGCAGCCGCGTAGCCACCGCATGCGAGTACGCATAGCCCGCCAGCAGTGCCGCCTGAAAGAAGAGCATGCAGGCCGTCCACACCGCCGGAGTTCCACCGAACCACGGCAGCGCGAACTTGCCTACCAGCGGCTGAACCCCAAAGAGCAGGAAGGCGCTGAGAAAGAGCGTAAAGGCGTAGCGGGACATTCAGCCCCGAAGGCTACACCGCCGGAGCGGGTCTGGCCCCATCCCGGTTGAGCAGAACCCGCCCGCCCGCCACGAAGAGCGAGAGAGCGAGCGCCAACAGCACCAGCGCCACCACCCCATTCAGCCGCACCGCCGCCGTGGCCTCCGGCACGAAGAAGGCATCCCGAATCTGCAACACGAGGCTGGTCAGCGTCACGGCCCCCACGAAGAGCATGGGCAGCAGCGCGTACGCGTAGCGCTTGCCGCTCTTCTTCAGCCACACGCAGATGCCCAGCAGCGACAGCGAGGCCAGCAGCTGGTTCGAGGTGCCGAACAGCGTCCAGAAGGAGCGCCACGCCCCCGTGCCCGCCAGCAGCACGAAGAGCATCGGCACCCCGCAGGTGATGGCCGTGGCCAACCCGGCCGCTGTCCGGCCCTTCGCCCCCGTCAGCTCCTGGAGGATGTAGCGCCCCAGCCGCGTGGACACATCCAGCGTGTCGAACACGAAGGTGGAGAACGCCATGGCTCCAAAGGTGGTGGCGAACAGCAGGTGCTCCGGGCCGATGATCGTCACCAGCAGCCGCCCCAGCCCCATGCCGTACACCGCGCCAGGCGCCTTGCCCGTCAGGTCCGCCTTGGTGGCGATCATCACCGTGGCCAGCGCAATCACCGCCACGAAGCCCTCGAGCAGCATGGCCCCGTAGCCCACCGGGTGCACGTGCGACTCCTTATCAATCTGCTTCGACGTCGTCCCCGAGCACACCAGCCCGTGGAAGCCCGAGCAGGCCCCGCATGCAATCGTCACGAAGAGGAACGGGAACAGCGCCCCACCCGCCCCGCCCACCTGGAACCCGTTGAACGCCGGCTGCTGGATGGAGAGTTCGCCCTTGAGCCCTCCATAGAAGATGCCCACGACGCCAATGGCCAGCGCCGCGTAGAGGACGAAGCCCCCCAGGTACCCGCGCGGCTGCAGGAGAATCCACACCGGCGTGAGCGACGCCACGAAGCAGTAGGCCAGGATGAGGACGGACCACGCCTTCGCGTCCATCACCAGCACCGTGGACACCTGCGTGCCCAGCCACACCGCGCCCAGCGTCGCCGGAACGAAGAGGACCGTCTGCAGCCACAGCGGCGGCTTGAGGAACCGGTCCACCACCCCCATCACCACCGCCAGCACCAGGTACATGATGGACGCGGCCGCCACCGCCCCGCCCGGGTTGAACCGGAACGTGAGCCCCGCCAGGTCCGCGTCCCCGCTCACGAACGTGGACGCCGTCGCGTCCGTGAAGGCCACGATGACGTAGATGAGCGCCACCCAGATGAAGAGCAGCATCGCCACGCCCGCCCGGGGCCCCAGGTGCTCGCGCACCACCTCGGCGATGGACACCCCCCCGTGCCGCACCGAAGCAATCAGCGTGGACAGGTCATGCACCGCGCCGATGAACACCACGCCAAACGAGATCCACATCAGCGCGGGCAGCCAGCCGAACTGCTGCGCCGCCAGGATGGGCCCGGCGATGGGCCCCGCCGCCGCGATGGCGCTGAAGTGCTGGCCCAGCAGGTAGAACGGCTTCGTCGGGATGAAGTCCACCCCGTCCTGCTTCGCGTGCGCGGGCGTCACCGCTCCGTCGTCCAGGTTGTACTGCCTTGCGATGAAGCCACCGTAGAAGTGGTAGCCCAGCGCCAACAGCACCAGGAACAAGCCCGCGATGAGGGGGAGGCTCATGCCTCCGTCTTCCCGCCCGGCGCGAGCGGTGTCAACCACGCGCCCACGCCGCATTGCGGCATCAGCCCGCCCGTGGCGCGAAGAGCCGGGCTCCCGAGGGAGCCAGCGCCATCTCCATGGGCAGGCCGTAGAGCGCCTCGAGCCGCTCGCGCTCCAGCACCGTGTCCACCGGCCCCTGTGCCAACACGCGGCCATCTCGCATCAGCAGCACATGGGTGGCGAAGGCCGCCGCCATGTTCACGTCGTGCAGCACCGCCACCGCTCCCAGCCCCGCCTCCACCCGCGCCCGCACCCGTGCCAGCGAGCTCACCTGGTGCGCCACGTCCAGAAAGGCCGTGGGCTCGTCCAGCAGCAGCAGCGAGGGCTCCTGCACCAACCCCCGCGCCAGCAGCAGCATGCGGCGCTCGCCGCCGGACATGGCCTCGCCCGGCCGGTCCGCCAGGTGCGCCACGCCCAGCTCCTCGAGCACCGTGCGTGCCAGCGCCGCGTCCCGCTCGGAGGTGAGGCCCCACAGCCCGAGGTGCGGGCTGCGCCCCATCAGCACCAGCTCCAACCCACTGAAGCCCTCGGCGGGCTCGAAGAGCTGCGGCACCCAGGCCACACGCCGGGCCAGCTCGCGCGGCTCCCATGCCGAGCGCTCCTGCCCCAGCAGCCGCACCGTGCCCCGCATCCACGGCAGCGCGCCCAGCACCGCGCGCAGCAACGTGCTCTTGCCCGTGCCGTTCGGCCCCAGCACCGCCCACAGCTCCCCTGCACGCACCGAGCAGTCCACGCCCTGCAGCACAGGCGATGGGCCATAGCCGGCGACGAGGCCCTGGGTCTCGAGGAGCAGCGTCACGGCTACTGGGCGCTCAGCGCCTTGTTGAGCTCGGTGCGCATCCTCTTCACCCGGCTGTGGATTTCCTTGTCGTAGGAGTTCTCGCCCAAGGCTGCATAGTCCCGCCGCAGGTTGTCGTACCTGCTGCAGAGGAGGCCCAGCGTGGTGGCCTCACACGACACTTCCTGGGTGAGCTTCGCGTAGGCGGCCTTCGTCGCCGTCCAGTCGTTCTTGAGCTCCTGCACTTCCTTGCGCAAGGCCGCAGAGGCCTTCTTGCTGGAACGCGAGCTCTGGCTCTTCTTGGGCGGAGGCGACGGCGTGGCAGGCAGGGGCAGCAAATCATCGTCCTCGCCTTCATCCGGGCTCGCGCTCTCCGGCACGGGAACCTCTGGCGTGACGGCGGCAACGGCCCCCGCGGGAGGCGGGGCTGCCGCTTCTGTGGGTGCGGGGCTCGCGGGAGGCGTGGCCGCCGCGGGCTCGGGTGTCGGGGGCGCAGCGGCCGGAGTCTGGCCCGGCGGCCCGCTCGGAACCGGCGTCGGCTGGATGCGCGTCGTCCCCGGCTCGGCAGGCTTCGCGTCCTCCAGCTTCGACTTCACCAGCGCCTGGATCATCGGGAGCGTCGCGTACACCGCCGCGGCCGCGCCCAGCAGCAGCACGAGGCTCAGGACCATCCACCCCCAGGAGCGCTTCTGGGCCGGAGCAGGCGGCGCCGCGGGCCGCCGTGCCTCCTCACGCTGCGCGCGGCGGCTCTCGGTGGGCGGCCGGGTGGGCAGGGGCGTCCGCCGCGTATCGTCGCGCGGGTCGCGGGCCTCTGCTGGGGTGGGGTCGTCGACGGCGATGGCCACCGGAGCGGAGTCATCCGTCTCCGCTCGCTCTGGAGGGGCGCTCACCGGCTCCACGGGGCGCTGAGCGGCGCGCACGGACGCCGTGCCTCCGCGCATGGCCGGCAAGCTCGCCGGCGTCCCACCTGTGCTGCGCGGGCGCCGTCCGGTCCTCGGGCGGCCCGGAACCGAGATGGAGTCCTCGGAGCGGTCGCGCCCGGGATTGGAGAGGGGCTCCTCCGGAATGCCCGGGACGATGCCCTCTTCCGGGCCGTTCTGGAGCGCCAGCTCATCCAGCACCACGCGCGGCTGCGTATCCGCTGGAGGCGGCGAGGAAGCCATCTGGTAGCTGGGGTGCGTGTCGTCCAGGCCACGGCGGCTGGCGTCCGTCCCTCCACTCCCAGGGTCCGCCTGCGCCGCGCGGGCGGACATGGACCGGGGCAGCTCCCGCGGGGCCGTGACGATCTCGGCCTGGGGCTCGGCGGGCAGCGACACCTCCGGCACGGGCGGCGGGCTCTCCGCTGACACCGCGGGCATCGGCGTGGACGGCGTGGTGAAGGGAAGCATCACCGCCGGGGAGGCCGTTGCGGACGCCGGCGAGCTCTCGGCGCGGCTCGCCTCCTGCCTTCGCGGCTCGGGGGTGACCGCGCTCGAGGGCGGCGGAGGCAGCGTCACCCGCTGCGTCTCCTGCAGCCTCGCGGCGGCGGAGGATGATGGCGGCGCGGGCGGCGTGCGCGGTGAAGGCATCTCTCCCGGCTTGGTGGGGACGGATCCCGGCGGGAGGGCACCTGGCATGGCCGCGCGCAGCGGCGGATCGGGAGGCCGGTTCCCAGACGCGCTGGGAGCAGGCAGAGGCGGAGGCGGGACGGCCCGAGGCGCCTCCAGGGTCCGCGCGGTGCCGGACATCTGCGGCGAAGACGGTGCGCTGGGCGGAATGGCCGCCGCAGGCATGTAGGGCACCGGCATCTCCACCGTGGGAGCGCTCAAGCGCGCGGGCGCGGGAGAGGCCACGGAGACCGGCTCCCCTGGGAAGGGGCCAAAGTCCTCCGAGCCCAGCTCCACCGTGACGGTGTCGGGCGCGGGCGGCAGGGAGGACAGCGGCGACCGGACGCGGGCCCGGGCGGCCGCGTCGAGCGCCTCGAAGGAGACGGCGGGACGGGTGGTCTCGCTGTTGACCACCACACCGGGCCGGGTCTCCTCCTCGTGCACATGCGCCTGGGCGCCCGGGCGGGAGCGCGGCGTGGGCTGGAAGGAGAGCGGCTCGGGCGGCGGATCCAGCTTGATGGTCTTCGGCGGCAGGCTGGGCGGAGGGAACCGGGCGGCCGGATCCGTGTCCAGCTCGGTGCCCATGCGCGGCACGAGCGGCTCGCCCCCGCGCGGCACTTCCTTCAGCTGGGCCAGCAGCTTGCGCTCGCCCGCGAACTCCTGGGCGAACAGCTCTCGCATGAAGCGGCTGACGGTCTCTGGACCGGCGTTCCGGTCGATGTCCATCAGCACGCCCATCAGCTTGGCGCGGAACTCCTCGGCCGTCTGGAAGCGCTGCGCCGGCTCCACCGCCAGCGCCTTCATCACCAGGTTGGCCACGGCGGACGGCGTGAGCGGCTCCACCTCGCCCAGCGGAGCGATGCGCGGGTGCGCCACCACGGACATGAGGTCGCCCGAGTGCACCGCGTCGAACGGGTTCTTCCCGGAGATCAGCTCGTAGAGACAAAGTCCCACCGCATACAAGTCACTGCGGCGGTCCACCGGCTGGTGCCGGGCCTGCTCCGGCGACATATAGAGGAACTTGCCCAGGATGATGCTCGGGTTGGTCTTCGCCGCCGACAGCCGGCTCTTGGCCAGCCCGAAGTCGACCACCTTCACCTCCCCCTCGTAGGAGATGAGGATGTTCTGTGGCGAGATGTCCCGGTGGACGAGGTTGATGTCCTTCTCGTCGTCGTCCCGCTTGCGGTGCGCGTACGCCAGCGCGTCCAGCACCCGCCCCATGACGAAGAGAATGAAGGTGAGCGGCAGCGGCGTGTGCCTGTCCCGCACGCGGCCAGCCACCTTGCGCAGGTCCTTGCCGTCCACGTACTCGAGGGCCATATACGCCTCGCCCTCGTGCAGGCCCATGTCCAACACTTGGGCGATGGAGCCGTGGCTGAGCTTCACCAGCGTGCGGGCCTCACCCACGAAGCGGTCGACGAACTCCTTGTCCTCGGCCAGCTGCGGCAGGATCTTCTTGATGACGCACAGCTTCTCGAAGCCCTGCGCTCCCTCCAGCCGCGCCAGGTAGATCTCCCCCATGCCGCCGGTGGCCAGATGGGACAGGAGCGTATACCGGCCAAACGCCTGTGGCCGGAACGGCCTCAGGCGGGCTGAGGAGGAGGTGTTCATGCGGTGCGAGGACCCACGATCTCTCCATTCAAGCCGGTTCGGGGGGACTTCTTCAACCGGTCAACCGGCCGAAAGGCCTGTGGACGGCCAGACGCAGGGGTTTACTTGGGCCCGTGGACGCCCGGATTGGTGAGCGCCGGCACGTCCTCCTCGAGCACCTCGAAGGCCGCCACCTTGTCCTTGGGAGGCCGCACCAGACGCTCTCCCAGAGGCAGCACGTCGAAGCGCGCTCCGATGGAAGCCAGGGTCTTTCCGGTAATGAGGACCTGTCCGGGAGCAGCCGTGGAGGCGAGCCAGCCCGCCACGGGGACACCCTCGCCCACGGCGCCGAGGTCCAGCCGCGAGTCCGGGCCGATCATCCCCACCAGACCTTTGGTGGTATGGATCGCGATGCGCAGCTCGCAGCGCTCGTCCGCGGGCCGGCGGGACATGGCCCGCAGCCAGTCGGCGCGCAGCGCCAGCCCGGCGCGCACCGCCCTCACGGAGTCATCCTGCTTGGCCGAGGGGAAGCCGAACAGGGCGCGCACGGACTCGCCCACGAAGGCCTCCACCGAGCCCTCGAAGCTGAAGATGAGGCCGCTCATCTTCGCGTGGAAGTCATTGAGGACGGCCGAGGCGCGCACGGGGCCCAGCCGGGTGCACAGCGCGCCAAAGCCTGCCATCTCCGCGTGGAGGATGGTGAGGGGCCGCTCCTCCAGGGCGGGGGGGCGGCCTCCCGTGCGCTGAGCCTCGGCGGCGCGGCGCTCGGCCACCTCGGGCGGGTGGAAGCGCTCCAGGGTGCGGCGCAGGGCACTGCCGGGGCCACCCGTCTCCTTGGGGCTCTGGGCGGAGAAGCGCTGCACGCCGCTGGCCACCAGGTGGGCCACGGCGGTGCAGGCGTCCAGCATGAGCTCCAGCGTGGTCTCCGACTCGGCGGGGGTGTTGACGTAGAGCACGCCGGCGAAGGGAGGCTCGCGGCCAATGGGGATGCAGAGCACCCGGTCCACGCCGTAGAGGATGACGCTCTCGCGGCCCGCGAAGCGCCGGTCGTCTCGCACGTCTCCCACGGCGAGCGCGCGGCCCTGGCGCATGGCCTCCTCGACGATGGCGTCCGAGACGGGCACCTCGCCCTTGGCCAGCTTGCCCCGGTGGCGCACGGAGGCGGGCACCAGGACCCCGCTGGAGTGGCGCAGCAGCACCACGGCGGTGGTGGCCTCGGTGCGCTCCAGCACTCGGTCCATGGCGGACTCGAGGAAGGCGGGCAGGGACTCGGCGGTGGCCAGGGACTCGGCGGTGCGGAACAGCAGCACGAGCTTCTCGTAGGAGACGCGAGGGCTGCTGCCACCGGCACCAATGGGCGTACTGCCTCCCGATTCATTCTCGTAGGGAACAGGCTCGAAGTTGTCGAGCGCGCGCAGAACGTCCAGATCCTTCACATTCTTGGCGAGAATCACCGCTGGGGAGACGTCTTCCCCGTGGCCGAAGCGGCGGACGCCTCCAGCGCCCAGGTCCACCATCTCCGTGGCGGCGCTCTCCACGGTGTGGGGCTGGCGAACGGAGAGGGTGTTCTCTCCCAGGGTGACGATGTCGCCGGGGGTTAAGTCTTTGCCGCCCTGGAGGGGGAGGCCATTGATGCGGCTGCCGTTGCGACTGCCGAGGTCCTCGATGCGCAGCGTGTCGCCCTGCACGAGCAGGCAGGCGTGCTTGCGCGACACAAGGTCTCCGCCGAGAACGATGTCGTTCTCATCGGCTCGGCCGAGGCTGGTCGCTCCTTCGGGGAGATCGTAAGGGGTGTCGAAGTAGCCCGGCCCGTTGATGATGATCTGCCACATCGGTGGGCGGAGATTACACGAGCCTCGGGCTTCTCGTGGGGTTCTCAGGTCCTGAGAGGGCGATTTTCACGGCGGCCCGTGGGGTTGGATTTTGCACCGCGTCAACCGGCCTTCACTTGCGCTGAGAGCGGACGAGCTGGAGAGCGCCGTCGCCACTGAGCACGTACAGGAGCGGAGTGGGATCATCCGGGAGCTTGGCGTGGACCTCTCTGCGGGCCTGAAGGACGGCGTCGCCGATGGGCTGCCCCATCAAGAGCGCCCGGTGCAGTTGGACCATGAAGTCCGCGCCCACGCTCACGTCGGGCCAGGAGAAGGCCCCCACGAAGGCTCCCACGCCTTGCTGAACGGCCAGCTCCATGAAGCCTTCGCGCTGATCGAAGGCGTCTGGCCCGGGCAAGGGCAGCCGCAGCGCCCGCCGCCCTTGCTTCAGGAACGGAAGGTATTCGTACGCCGAGGAGGGGGTATTCATCACCAGGAAGGGCAGTCGGCCCTGGCTGAGCACGGAGCGCAGGGCCCCCACCGGCAGGGGCCCATCCCGCAGCAGCAAGCAGGGTCCAGAGCCGGGAAGGATGAGCTCCCCGGTGTAGTGGACGAGGTCCGGCAGTTCGTCCGTCTGCTCGGCTCTCAGCGCTTCCATGGCATGGCGGAACGTCGCCTCGCTGCCCTGGAGAACCGTGCAGGAGAAAGGGCCGGCCGCATAGAGCGCGTGAAGGCGCTCGAGCTCGCGCCTCCGGAGGCTCCCATCACGGCTCATCCCCTCGATGAGCAGGATGCGCGGCGAGGACCGGACTGCGGGAGTGCCACGGACCTGGGCCGGGATGCCCATGGGCGCGCGGCTCACCCTCCGCATCAGGCTGACGGGCTCTGATCCCGCCGGAAGCAGTTCCCAGGGAAACCGGTCCAGCACCGGATCGATGTGCAGCACGAGCGGCGCCTGGGCGGAGGCGTCCTGTGCCTCCAGCGCCGCGAGCACCTCTCGCGGCATGTCTCGCTGGAGCAGGCCCTGGGTGAGCGCGAGGGAGTGAGCAGCGGTGGCTTCATCGCCCTCATCCTCCTTGAGAGAGAGCCACGCCTCGTCGCCCCGGCGGGTGGGCACGGTCCCCTGCACCACCGGCGCTGTGTCTCCTCGGATCAGCCGGAGCTGGATCCTTCCCTCCACGGGCTCGATGTGGAGCCGGTGGGGAGTGAGAGGAACCACCACGGGAGCGGGGGCTGCCGCAGGCACGTGGGCTGCGGGCTGGGGAACAGGACCGCGAGGGGGAGGGGCCGATGAGCTGACTTCGGGTTCTTCGTCACCCTGCAGGAACAGCTCCGCGACCCGGGATCCCAGCACTGAACTGCCCGGCCCCGAGCCCGCCGCGACGTTATGAGAAGTGACGTGCCAGGACTGCGCCGCCGGAGTGGGGGCGGGGCTGCTCTGCCGGGACGGCATGGACTCCAGGACGGGTGAGGAGCCGCTCTGCGGCGGCGCGGACTCCGAAGGGACCATGAACGGCTCCAGGGCCGGCTTCGGGAGCACCTCGGCCTCCAGCGCCTTCAGGAAGTCGAGCACCTCCGCGTGCTTCCCGCTGGCGTTGTCGTAGGAGATGACCCGGATGCGCGCCGTGCGCCAGAGCACGTCCTGCTCCACCTCCCCCACCCCGGTCATCAGGGCGTAGCGCTCGGGGACGAAGCCCTTGAAGTGCGTGAGCTGGCGGTCCATCAGCAGCCGGAAGTCCGGATCCGACAGCGAGTAGCCCACGAATAGCAGCGCCTTGGTGAGCAGCAGTCCGCTGAAGATCTCGTTGAAGGCGGGGTTGGCGTGGATGATCTCGCTGTAGTCGCGAGAGGTGAGCACCACCGTCTCGGGCCGGTCGATGTCCCCGTGGGCCTTGAGGATGAACGGGCCGCCGTCGAAGAGCAGCCGCCCGAGCGCCTCCGTGTCCTTGTGGGTGAGCGTCTTCGGGGAGCCGCCGCCCTTCACCTGCGAGTAGGCCCGCTCCAGGAGCTTGTCGTAGTTGGTCGTCACCCACGCACTGAAGGGCAGGCGCATCAGCACATCATGGGTGGGGGGAAGCTTCTGAACCTGATCTCCGCGCACCTGCTCGCTGAGGAACTGGTGGTAGGCACTGCCAAGCTTCTCCTTGCAGAAGTCGGCCACCTCCAGCAGCTTGCCCCACTTGACGAGGTCAGAGAGTTCTTGCTGGTGGACTTCGCCTTTGGGGAGAGACCCCACCAGTTCCTGGATGCCCCGGAGAAGCAGCTCCTTCCAGGTCGGCAGCCCCGCTCCCGCCGAGAGGCCCGCGCCGACGAAGACCACGCACCGCTTCTGCTGGATGTGGCGGACGAGGAACCCGGGCGGCTTCGGAGTCATGACGGCAACGATCGTCCAGGCGGAGGCCTCTTGCCAATCCAGTGCTGGCAATTCGCGGAGCCACACGCGGCGCTCCCGCCGTCCACAGCTGCGGACTCCACCGTCCGCCGGATGAGACGATCGAGGGCCTGACACTCCCACGTAACCACGCGAAGTCACGGAGTTCTGGCGGTGGCCTGGATGCTGCTTATCGCCCCACCGAAGTCCCACTCACTTCAGCGAGGCAGAACCCCATGAGTGAGCAGCGCGCAGGCCTGGCGGGTCAGGCCGGAGGGAGGGATCCGTGATACACCGCCCAAGTTCAGCATCGGGATGGGAAACGCCGCAGGGGAGCGACATGGCCGCCAGAGGTCAGGGAAAATCACGCCAGGGCAAACAGGGGCGTGGCACAAAGGCTCCGAAACCTGCCGCCCTGCCCGTGTACTTCCTTTCATTGACACTCAAGGACGTCCGGTGCTTCGGGCCCAGCCAGACCCTGAAGCTCTCAAATGAGCGAGGAGAACCAGCACGCTGGACGGTGATCCTCGGCAACAACGGCATGGGCAAGACGACGCTCTTGCAGAGCTTGACGACCTTTGAACCAGCTTCGTCGGGCCCTCACTACGCCACCAAGGGATTTGTCCATTACGGTCGCTTGCCTTGGGTTCCCGTACGCCATCAAGCCAAAGCCGCACACTTTTCCGCCGAGCTCTCCGCCGGAAATTGGGTGCCTGAAGAAGGCTCTCCCAAGCATCAGCAGCGACTTGAGTATTCCTTGACCCCAGAGGTTCTCGGCTCCACGTCACAAACTATCTCTGAGCCGTTCCTCAATCTGGTGTGTTACGGGTACGGAGCCACCCGCCGGATGGGGGCGGGATCTCTGTCTGCGCTCAAAGAGACACAACCGAGTGACAGCCTCTTCCTCGAAGATGTGCCCCTGAGAAACGCGGAAGAATGGCTCCTGCAAGCGGACTATGCCGCCAGCAAGCCTTCTCCCGACCAGCAAGCAGCTACAACGAAGCGGGACCGGATCAGGCAACTGTTGATCGACTTGCTCCCGGAGGTGAGTGACGTCCGCTTCGCAGTTCCCACGGCGAAAGTCCCTGCCGCACGGGTGGAGGTGCTAACACCCTACGGCTGGGTCGCCATGCGGGACTTGAGCTTGGGGTATCGGACCCTCATCGCCTGGATGGTGGACCTCGCCAGCCGCATGTTCGAGCGCTACCCCAACAGCCCCAATCCCCTGGCTGAGCCCGCGGTGGTGCTCGTTGACGAGATCGATCTCCACCTGCACCCGAAGTGGCAGCGCCAGCTTATTGGGTACCTCACGGATCGCTTTCCCCAGACGCAGTTCATCGTCACCGCGCACAGCCCGCTCGTCGTCCAGAGTGCCACGAACGCGAACATCGTTGTCCTGCGGCGCAAGGGAGATCACGTCGTCATCGATAACGATGTGGAGTCCATTCGCGGCTGGCGGGTGGACCAGATCCTTACGAGCGATCTGTTCGGGCTCGAGACGGCGCGTCCGCCCCAAATCGAGGAGTTCCTCAAGGAGCGAACAGCCCTCCTCTCCAAGCCCCGCCTGACCCGAGAGGATGAGGCCCGGCTGCTCGAGCTGGAGGCGGCCATCGGTCCGCTGCC
This sequence comes from Hyalangium minutum, assembly GCF_000737315.1. Lineage (GTDB taxonomy): Bacteria > Myxococcota > Myxococcia > Myxococcales > Myxococcaceae > Hyalangium > Hyalangium minutum. The sequence goes on along the minus strand of NZ_JMCB01000005.1, from coordinate 150,699 downwards.
CACGGGCGAGACTCACACCGAGCGCGAGGCACTTGAGCTCATCCAACGTGCCGCCGCGCGTCTCAGGAACGGGCCCAAGTGATTCGCGTCCGGAAACCTGCCGAGCCACCTCAGATTCTTCGCACCCAAGGGGTCCAGGCCCGGCGAGCCTTCAGCACGGCCTACTCGCGCGCTGCTCGGAGCTACGAGAGGGGAACGAGGTCGTTCGAATCCGACTCGGACCTCTACGGCCACGAGACCGTCAAGCAGGCGCTCATCCAGGCCCAGCACGGCAAATGCGCCTTCTGCGAATCGCGCTTCACCCACATCGACTTCGGGGACGTCGAACACTTCCGCCCCAAGGCTGGGTGGCGCCAGGAGGAAGGAGAGCCCCTTCATCGCCCCGGGTACTACTGGCTCGCCTATGAGTGGGCCAACCTGTTCGTGTCCTGCACGCTCTGCAATCAGCAGTTCAAACGAAACCTCTTCCCACTGGGAACTCCCGCGAAACGAGCTCGGAGCCACAAGAATGACGTGACAGAGGAAGACCCTCTGTTGCTGGATCCTGCGGCGGATGATCCCGAAGCCTCCATCTCGTTCCGGGAGGAGGTTCCCTATGCCGTAGGCGGCAACGCTCGCGGTGAGACGACCCTTCGCATCCTGGGACTGCGACGGGAGCCTCTGGCGGAGCAACGCAGAGACCGCTTGGGTTATGTGAAGGCGCTGCGCTCTCTCGTCCTGATGGGAGGCCCTGAGGCAGCAAAGGCTCAGGACCTGCTCCAGCGCATGCAACAAGACTCCGCCCAGTACGCTGCCATGACCCGGGCCTTCTTGCGCGGAAGCTGAGCCCTGTACGAGCCACAGGGGCTGGATGATGGCCTCAGGAAGGCACGACGGTGAAGAACTCGTAGCTGTGCCCGTTTGGGTCCTGGATGTAGACGCCTCTCCCGCCGTTGAGGTGGTTCATGCGGCCGTCCCAGCCACCTCCGGGCCCCGAGCCGAAGGCGAGCCCCCGGGTCTGGGCATGATTCAGGATCCGGTCGAACGTCGTGTCATCGACCAGGAATGCGTAGTGACCCGGTAAGGGCTCGCGGCGATCGTCGAAGTCGAAGGTGAGGTCCTCGTTGATCTTCACCGGCACGAAGGGCCCGGCGGGGGGTGACACCTCGACCCCCAAGAGCTCGGCCAGGAACGTGGCCGACGCGCTCTTGTCCCTCGCGGGGACGATGGTGTGGTTCAGCGTGATCGTCACGGCTGTCCTCCGTGCTCGAGCGGCGAGGTGAACTCGTCGGCGAGCCGACGCCGACACCCGCCGAAGTGCTCGCAGTCGCGCGCCCGCAGCAAAATACGTGCACCTCGCACGCATTTCCAGCCGCAGTGCTCCGATGGAGCCGGGAGAGCCCTGCCTGCCAGAGCTCCCCCAGCTCCTGGCTGTACGACGGTGGGTGGAAACAGCCTCAGTGACAGATCGGCCCGTCGGGGTGGCCCCACGTGCAGCAGAAGCCCGTGTCCGTGCAGCATCGATCCGGAACCTCGGAGCACTTCATTGCGGCCTCAACCTGCGTGGTCTTCCGATACTGCTCCACCGTGTAGGCCGCGCGCTCGTGGACAGTCAAAGCGTTCGTCGCGTCCGTCTCAACGTCACCAGCCTCGCCACCGCAAGCAACGGCCGACGTCGCCAGAATCACAGCCAGGAACCGCAGTGCTGCGCGATGCATCGACATGGGAAGGTCTCTCCTCTGGGGTGAACTTCGTTTGTGGGCTCCATTCACAGGAATGGAGCAGTGGGTTGCTGCCAGAGGGGTTAGCAACCCGCATGCCAGTACGGCGTGCCGAGCCGTTCCCGAGGGAAACAGGCGAGCATGCGGCATGGAAGAACGTCCTCCCTGCGCGCCGCTGCGTGTTCGCACCACGCATCCGCGTAGTGACGAGACGCTGGCGTCGAACGAACCGGCGAGCCCCACGGCTCCGTCCGGACCGAAGGCCCGACACCCCACACACGCCCACAGTCATGGTGATAGCGTCGCCGCTCACTTCTTGGGGAGTACACATGCGCGCATGTCGAGCGGTCGTGGTCGGAGTGGCACTTCTGTGTAGCTCCGCCGTCCTTGCGGAAGAGGCGGGCTTCGAGGTGAAGGTGGGCGGAAAGACCTACCCCATGTCGCTGGAGCAGCCGCTCAAGGTGACCACCCCGAAGGGCGAGACGGTGGAATTGATCGTCTCGAGAAAGAAGGCGATCTCGTACAACAAGGCGGGTCTCGCCTTTCAGTACCCGAGCGAGATGAAGCTCTCCGAGGCCACCGAGGCGGGCGTGACGACGATCACGCTCGAAAGCCCCGCGTCTCCGCTCGCGATCATCCAGCTGTATCCAGCCTCCGTGGAGGCCAAGGATGTCCTGGAGGCGCTGGCGAGTGGGGTGGGCGAGGGGTTCACGGAACGCGGAGGACAGCTCAAGGCGCTCCCCGCGCCGAAGCGCACGGTGTCCGGTGCGGAGCGCCAGGGCAAAGCGTTCGACGTCGTGCTGGCGGGGGAGCAGCTCAAGATCGAGCTCTTCGCGTGGAAGGAGAAGGGCAGGACCCGCGGGCTCATGCTGCAGCACATGAAGACCGACACCGAGCTCGCGAGCACGCAGTTCGACGTGATCCTGTCTTCGCTGAAATGACGCTCAGCCGCAGAGAAGCCGTCCGCGAGGAGGAGGTCATTCCCATCAATGCTTCCGGTGGGACTGGCCTCTGCCGCTGGAGTGGTGGCTGGGCAAGCAGCCGGTAAGGCAGGGCAAAACGGCGTCCCTCCTTTTATTCCTGCCAATCCGCAGTCAGGGGCCGCTCTGCCCTCCTGCTGCTCCGCCAAGCGCCGGAGGGCCATTCGGTGACGCACATGCTGTCAAGAGTACGATGACTGAAGCATGGACGTGGAATCTGGAGAGTCTTTCGGTCGCTACAAGCTGGTGTCATGCCTGGGCCGTGGCGGCATGGCAGTCACCTACCGCTCTCAGCTGCAAGGGGCGGCAGGAGTCACGCGCGAGGTGCTCATCAAGAAGGTGCTGCCCGAGCACGCCTCCAACCCTGACTTCACCACGATGTTCATCCGCGAGGCGCGGATCTCCTCGTCGCTCTCGCACAGCAACATCGCTCAGGTGTACGACTTCGGCTGCATCGACGGCGAGTACTTCTTGGCCATGGAGTATGTGGATGGCCAGCCCCTGAATCGTGTGCTTCAGCGAGCGCTGCGCTCCGGCCTGTCCTCCATTCCAGCGCCGCTGGCGCTCCTCATCGGCAGCGAGATGTGCCGGGGCTTGCACTATGCCCATACCCGCCTGGATCAGCAGGGCCAGCCGCTGGAGATCGTCCACCGGGACATCGCTCCAGACAACGTGCTCATCAGCTACGAGGGACAGGTCAAGATCGTCGATTTTGGGATTGCCCAGTCGAGCGAGCCCCGGGACTTCGCCACGACTCCAGGGACGGTGAAGGGCAAGTTTCTCTATTTCTCTCCCGAGCAGGCCCGCGGGGAACTGGTGGACGCACGCACGGATGTGTGGGCCACGGGGGTCGTCCTATACAAGCTGCTATGCGGGAGGCTTCCCGTGGAGGGCCCTGCCTACTCGGCGCTGTCCCGGATCGTTCGTGGCGAGTTCCCTCGTCCCTGCGTGATCAACCCAGAACTCCCCCTGGAGTTGGATGCCATCGTGATGAGGGCGCTGACCCTCCGGCGCGAAGATCGTTACCCCTCCTGCATGGCCCTGGACGAAGCCCTCACCGAAGCCTTGGCCAGCATGGATCCCCGCCTCTCCACGAGGTCTCTCTCCTCCTTCATTCACGCATTGTTCTCGGAAGACCTGCGGGCGGAGGGCCGGCAGCCGCTGGTGCCCCCCTCCTTCCAAGAGCAGCTCGATCGGTGGCGGACAGGAACCTCTCCCCAGCTCCCAGCTTCGCCTCAGCGCGCCCCTTCAGTAGAGCCCCCCACGGACACACAGGTCGAGCCGGTACGTCCCCTCTCCTCCAGAATGAGGTTGTTGGGGGTAGGAGTCGGCTCGGCGGTCGCAGGGGCCGCGCTGGCCCTGGCAATGGCCACTCCACGGAGCCCCACGCCTCAGCCAATGCCACGGGTGGCTGGGGAAAGTGGCCTGACACGCAAGGAGCCACGCGCTCCTGCCTCTGGAGGAGCGTCCGCCGTGATTCCCGTCGCGGTAGCTTCCATGGTCGTGGCCGCACCTTCGGCTTCCCCTCCGGGCGCCCCCGCTGCCGAGAGTCCTCGTCCCGTCCCCAGCGAGCCCCCGGCCGCATATGCCAGCGCCGAGAAGGCCCTCCTCCGCAACAACGTGAAGCTGGCTGCCTTCCAGGGAGAGAAGTGCATCCAGCAGGATCCTCAGTGGGCCGAGTGCTTCCTGATCGCGGGTGAGGCTTACACCCGACAACGGTCGGATTCGCTGTCACGGAAGGCCGCAGATCGCTACACCCGCTTCTTGCGCTTGGCGCCCACCCACCCGCGCGCCTTGGAGATCCGGCAGAAGCTTCGACGCCTCGAGGCCAGGCGGGCCTTTGTGGAGGGGACGCAGCTCTTCAAGGTCCGGCAGTTCGACGAGGCTCTGCCGCGCGCGCAGCAATGCCTCCAGCAAGCTCCTGACGACGCTCATTGCCAATTGCTGGCAGGCGACGCAGCCTTGGCCCTGGGCCAACAAGCCAGAGCCTCGGAGCACTACCGCAAGTTCTTGGAGCTCGCTCCTGACCACGCGGCTGCGCCCCGGGTCCGTGCCACGTTGGCCAACGATGAGCTCCGGCGCGCTCATCGTAAATAATTCCTCGCATCCGGCTCCTTCATCCTGCTCGCCTGCCGTGGAGCCGGACCTCCACACGCCTCTTGGCTGTCTGTTGTGAGGCGCTTCCGCCACGGGTTACTTAGCGGCGTCACGTTCGGTGATGCGTGGCCACACGGAGTGTGCCACCGGAAGACCTGCGTGGAGGAACGTTGCGAGACTTCAGGCGGATGGGCTGGCTTTTGGGACTGGTGGCTCTGGTGGCCTGCGGTGGAGGGACCGAGGGAGAGGGTGGCCCTGGAGTCAATCCGGGTGACGTCACACGGCCTGGCATCGGTTCATCGCTGGCCACCCCAGTCGGCACGCCGTATGTGCTGCCTTCCGGCGTGGAGCTTCTCTCCCCTATTGAAGGCTATGCCCTCGACTGCATCCCCGAGGAGCAGGAATCCCAAGAAGAGAAGGGCAGCGGCTCGCTGGTGAGCGTCTGCTTGAGGCTGCGCAACACCTCCGCGCAGCTCCGGACCGTGGAGCTGCCCGCGGGTCTCATCCTGATCTCCGACGATCTCTCTTCTCAGAACGGAATGCTGGCCCAGGCCGTCCCGCTGCAGGTCCCCGCCCAGCAGACGCTCGCCGTGGCACTGCACCTCTACTGCATCAACGAGACCCGGGCTCCTACGGCCTCGTGGGACACCTATCGCCTGGGCCCTGTCACCCAGGATCCCGGGCTGCGTGAGATCATCAATCTGGTCGCCGACAAGTTCCTACCGGTGCCGGGGCGAGAGGAGGTGCAGTACGCCATCTCCAACGTCACGGATGGGCCGGGCCTCACCCCGCAGGATCGCCAGGCGCTCGTCAGCCTCCCTCCCCTGAGCGCCGGCCGTGAGCCAGGGGCGGCTCCTTGAGCCGAGGAGAGCCAGGCCCGCGGCCATCCCCACGCCACGCTCAGTCGGGACAGGCGGCCATCGAGACCGCCATCATCCTGCCGCTGTTCGTCTTCCTGATCCTGGGCATCCTTCAGCTCGGCATGATGCATCAGGCGCGGCTGATGGCGAAGTACGCCGCTTACCGGGCCGTGCGCGTGGGCTCGCTGCACCACGCGCACAAGGACGCCATGGAGCAGGCGGGGCTCGCGGTGCTGCTGCCGTTGATCAGCCAGGACCAAGGCGGCGGCGAGTCCATCCAGCCCGTCACCGGTGCCAAGAACTTCCAGAAGAAGTGGAACTCGGAGGGTGTCTCAACCAACCAGATGCCCGACGCGAAGCTGCCCTACGTGGCAGTCACCATCTGCGGGCCCACGCTCCAGGAGCTTCCTGGAGGAACGCGCGAGCTGGACTTCGATGATCCGCGCGTGGCCTCCTCCCCCTACGACGAGTGGCTTCAGAGCCACCGCACCAAGCTGCGCATCCAGGTGACGCTCAACTACCGGCTCCCCATCCCCTTCGCCAACTGGGTCATCCACTCCATCGCGTTGCAGCGCGAGCTGCCCATGCTGATGCGGATGGGCAAGCAGCAGCCCCCCGGACAGAACCTCTTCGGCCAGGAGTACGCGGACGCCGCCAACCGGGGCGTCTACATCCTCCCCATCCGGGCCGCCTACACCATGCGGATGCAGTCCAACCTCTACGCCTCTGCGCTTCCCCAGTCGAACACATGCCTGACCACCAACCACCTCTGAGAAGGCGCGGCGAGGCCGGGCAAGCCATGGTGCTCGCGGCGCTCTCCCTGCTGCTGCTGGCGCTCATGGTGGCACTGAGCTTCAACCTCAGCCACGCCTTGCGCGGCAAGACGCGCCTTCAGCAGCACAGTGACGCCCTGGCCTACTCCATGGCCACCCTGGAGGCGCGCTCGCTCAACTACTTCGCCGTCAGCAACCGCGCCATCGCCTCTTCTTATGTTGCGATGAACAGCATGCATGCCTCCATGACCGCCGCCAGCGTCACCGCGGAGATGTACAGCGCGGGGGAGAGCAACTTCTACCAGATTGCCGCCATGGAGGCGGCGCTGTCTGGCAACAAGTGCAAGCACTGCCCTCACATCGTGCAGGCTGTCCGGATCGCCCGGAAGTTCCGCCAGGCCTCGTCCCAGCAGAGATCCCGGATCCAGCGGCTGGAGAACAAGTTCAACAAGACCGTGAAGTCCTTGGACCGGCTGATGGACAGCCTCCATGCCTCGCAGCGATCGGTCTTTGCGGAGACTTCGCAGGTGTTGTCCGGCGGCACCGCGCATGGGCTGGCCAAGCTCCAGCAGATCAACGCGCCCAAGGCCTCGGCCTTGTCCCCTGGCGTGGGAAAGCTCAACTCCGCCGAGTTTGCCTGCGCCATCGATGGCATGCCCTGCCGGGTCTCCGGCCGGCCAGGGGACACGGCCCTGGCGGACCGGGCCAAAGAGATGACCATCCTGAGCAACGCGACGCGCACGAACTGGATCGCCAATCGCGGCAAGCCCTCGCTGCCCAGGTACCTCCACCCGGAGTTTCTCCGGTTGCTCACGCGTGACATTCAGGGAGAGGGCTTCTCCCAGCCTCAGTCCCATCTGGGCACCGCAAAGACGGTGCAGAACCGCGGCAAGGCAGCCCTTCATGAAGGCCCCTCTCTGCAGAACACCGGACAGGTGATCTCCGCGGACGAGCACGGCATCCTCTTCAGCCAGTGGAAGCACGGCATCGGGCGCTCCTCGTACGAAGCGAGGATCTCCTCGGATGTGTCGGGGGGTGAGCACGTGCCGCGCAAGAGCCACTCGGGAACACACGACCAGTTCCAGGGGAACTACACCTCGGAGCTGATGAGCTGCGCGAACAAGGGGCACTGCTTCATGAAGTTCCGCGCGGACCCGTCCCCGGAGAGGGACTTCGGACAGCCGCCTGTGTACAGCTACGTGACGCAGCAGCTTCGCGCTGGAGACGTGCGTCAGGCTCCGTGGGAGCTGAACGAGGCCGGGAGTGTGAAGCTTCGCTTCGGCACGACGGGCGAAGGGACCCTCGAGCTCGCTGCGGGAGAAGGCGCCGGCCTGTCCAAGGCGCTCGTCTACTACCACCGGCTGGGGGATTGGCAGGAGCCCCCCAACCTGTTCAATCCCTTCTGGCGCGCCAAGCTTCACCCCTTCACCGCCTCGGAGGCTTCCAAGGTCCTCGACGAGGCGGGCAACCCGGATGCGGCACAACTTGCCGAGACTCCTCGGCTGCCCATGTAACGGGCGGCCCCTGACACGCTCCGATGTGGCACTTCCAGCAGAGGCAACGCGGCGCGGCTTCGGTAGAGGCCGCCATCAGCATGATCATCATCGTCCCGGCGTTTCTGTACGCCCTCTTTCTGGACGATCTCCTGCGGTACGCGGGAGATCTCCAGGAAGCGGTGCTCTCAACGCCCTGGGATCTCATAGGGCAGAACTATGAGGAGCCCAGCGGGAGAAAGGGCTCCGGCGGCAGCGACGCGTCGAAGCGCATCCAGGCAGTGGTCCAACACCAGGCCCGCCTGATGTTCTGCGATCACGAGTCCAGTGGTGACAGCTACAATCACGGGCAGGACTGCGACGCCCAGGACCACCACGCGGGCCGAGCGTTGAGCGGCCACGTCTGCTGGCTCAATCCCGAGGCCGAGCAGGTGACGTGTGATCCTGTCCGGACGGAAGTGGGCTTGCTCCAAACTCCGGCCTTCCGCAAATACCAAGATGCCTTTGGTCAGGCCGGAGGGCTGTATGAGTGCCATGGCAAGGAAGTCGTGGAGAACTACCTGATGCCCCAGAGCTTCCTGCAGCAGTTCTCTCACGTGGACCTGGCGAAGAAGAACTGGAAGGCGGACGGCTCGGACTACCACGGCAACGCAAAGGCAGGCACGGGCACGACGGCGTACTACCTGGAGAAGCAGCACTTTGCCCTGGTGACGGACTCCTGGGCTCTCAATGGGGATCTGAAGGCCTCCAATCCCGGAGACACTCTCGCGGTGCGCCCCGACGACAACGAAGGTGCGCTGCAGGAGCGTGTGAGCCTCGTCTATACCGTGCTGCCTGAAGCCCAACGCTTCCTGGATGAAGACAAGCTCTTCTCCCAAGTAGCCAACGACCAGCAGTTGCTGGCGTCCCACCTGCCTCCCCAGGAGCGCAAGACGGCTCGGGTCTCTCTGCAGAAGACGCGGATGGCGGTTCCCACCCAGCGCATCCAGGAGGAGAACCGAGCCTCGCCCTACTTCGCCACGCCCTGGAAGGACGGCTCGCGGGACGCCTACGAGAAGACAGGCAAGAATCGGGGGGCGTACTACATGGGTTGCAAGACCGTGGAGGGATGCTGATGTCCAACACCGTGTCCCCCTGGCTGCGAGGCAGCCTGCTGCTGTTCTGTGTGGCGGTCATCGGCGCGCTCATCGGAACGGGCTGGGAGATGAGTGGCGCCTCGGGTGAGGAGCGGTTCGACGCAGAGGTGGAGAACGACGCACCAGAGTCGGACTTGCCGCGTTCCCCTCGAGGCCCCGGCACCTTCTCGGAGTCCGAACGGCAGGTGATCCGGCGCGCGACCTCGGAGCTACCTCCTTACCCTCGGGCCGTGCCCCGCGCGATGGCAGCCGACTATCTGGCCCCCGGCTCCCCCATCGCCGTGGCGTGGTTCGCGACGTCAGACACACCGGATCAGGTGCTTGGCTTCTACCACCAGGCGATCCTCGACGCAGGGCTGCCTGCCATGCAGCACTGGTACAACCCGAACGCGGGCTACGTGGGGCATGTGAACCCCGCCACCCAGGAGACGCACCTCGTGTCGGTGCTCGCGCAAGGAGGCGAGACGCTGGTCTTCGTGTCGAGTGGCCAGGTGGACTCCTTCCTGGAAGGCCAGACGCCCCTGCCCCAGGAGCTGCCCATGCCCGAAGGAGCCTCTCCCCCCGTGGTGCTCACCTTCCACGAGGAGGGGCGGGTGCGGTACTCCGTCCAAGCGGACGTTCCTCACCTGCGAGCGGCGGAGCTGGCCTCCTTCTACCGAGCGACTTTTGGGAACCAGGGCTGGACCGTGCAGGAGGTGGAGCAGTCCACCGAAGGCACTCACCTCATGGCAAGCCGAGGGGCTCACCGGATTTCCGCCCTGGTGAAGCCCTCGAGCCCAGGAGCCCTGGTGCTGCTGACGCTGGACGCACAGGAGCAGGTGCAATGATGCATCACTCTGCCCGAAAGCCGCGGCGCGCGGCCTGGACGGTGCTGCGCGGCATGGCGCTGGGGGGCCTGTGGCTCCTCTCGAGCGGCATGGCGCATGGGAAGCCCGTCCGCCGCGAACCGGAAGCCGTCTGCAAAGAAGATTGCACGAGCGCTCGAGAGAAGTGCGCCGACATCTGCGAGGAGCACGCGGGAAGCGGGCTCTCCTTGTGCCGCAAAGCCTGCTGGCAGGTCGAGCAGGAATGCCGGAACGACTGCCTGTTCCCTCAAAGGACCGACCATGAAGAGCAGGACGCTTCGCCCTGAGCCCTCCCGGCCCCTCGCCGGGAGCCGCGGTCAATCCACCGTGGAGTACGTCGCTTTCTCAGCAGCCCTGCTGGGCTTTGGCACGTTGGGCTGGCCCTATCTGGTGATGATGCTCAATGCGCTGAACCGGTACTTTGAATCCCTTTACTACGTCATCCAGTCCCCGCTGCTGTGACCGATAACTCGCGTCGAAGGGCTGTCGCCTCCCAGACAACGGTCTGCTCCCTGGGGAGGAACTTGTGATTGACGGGCTCCCACCCCGTGGGAAACCTTCGCGCGATGAGCCAAGCCGAAGCGACGAAGGGGAGCCTCCTCAGTAAGCTCGGGTGGGCACTGCTCGCTGTCGTGGGAGCGCTGTGTCTGGGGACGGTAGCGCTGCACCGGGGCGAGACGATCAATGCCAGCTGGCTGGTGGTGGCCGCCGTGGCCACCTTCATGATCGGCTATCGCTTCTACAGCCGCTTCATCGCGGAGCAAGCGCTGCAGCTGGATCCCACCCGCGCCACGCCGGCGCGGCGCCACAACGATGGGCTGGACTACGTGCCCACGGACAAGTGGGTGCTCTTCGGCCACCACTTCGCCGCCATCGCGGGAGCCGGTCCGCTGGTGGGGCCGGTACTCGCCGCGCAGATGGGCTACCTGCCCGGCACCATGTGGATCCTCTTCGGGGTGGTGCTGGCGGGCGCGGTGCAGGACTTCATCATCCTGTTCCTGTCGGTGCGCCGGGACGGCAAGTCCCTGGGCGACATGGTGCGGATGGAGCTGGGACCCGCCGCTGGAGTGGTGGCGATGATCGGCGTGCTGATGATCATGATGATCATCCTCGCCGTGCTGGCCCTGGTGGTGGTGAAGGCGCTGGCCTCCAGCGCGTGGGGCACCTTCACGGTGGCGATGACCATCCCCATCGCCCTGCTGATGGGCGTGTACTTGCGCTACCTGCGGCCGGGCCGCGTGCTCGAGGTCTCCATCATCGGCTTCGTGCTGCTGATGCTGTCGATCTGGCTGGGAGGCCACGTGGCCGAGAACCCGGCGTGGGCGCCCCTGTTCACTTATGAAGGCAAGGCGCTGGCGTGGATGCTGATTGCGTACGGCTTCTGCGCGTCGGTGCTGCCGGTGTGGCTGCTGCTGGCACCGCGCGACTACCTGTCCACCTTCCTGAAGATCGGCACCATCCTGGTGCTGGCCGTGGGCATCGTCCTGGCTCGGCCCGAGCTGCGCATGCCCGCGCTGACCCGGTTCATCGACGGCTCCGGACCCGTGTTTTCCGGCAACCTCTTCCCGTTCCTGTTCATCACCATCGCCTGTGGAGCGGTGTCGGGGTGGCACTCGCTCATCTCCTCGGGCACCACGCCGAAGATGCTCGCCAACGAGAGCGAGGCGCGCATGGTGGGCTACGGCGCCATGCTCATGGAGGCCTTCGTGGCCATCATGGCGCTCATCGCCGCCACGGTGCTGCAACCGGGGGTGTACTTCGCCATGAACTCGCCGCCGGCGCTGATCGGCACCACGGTGGAGAGCGCGGCGCAGGTGATCAGCCAGTGGGGCTTCGTCCTCACCCCCGAGGTGCTCAGCCAGACGGCCCGAGACATCGGCGAGACGTCCATCTTGTCACGGGCGGGCGGTGCGCCGACCCTGGCGGTAGGCATGGCGCAGATCCTTCATGGGCTCATCGGCGGCGAGGGGATGATGGCCTTCTGGTATCACTACGCCATCCTCTTCGAGGCGCTGTTCATCCTCACCACCGTGGATGCGGGCACGCGCGTGGGGCGGTTCATGATTCAGGAGTTGGCCGGCCTGGTGTACGCGCCGCTCAAGCGGACGGACTCGTGGGGAGCGAACCTGGTCGCGACGGCTGTCTGCGTGGGGGGGTGGGGCTACTTCCTCTACCAGGGCGTGGTGGATCCGCTGGGCGGCATCAACACGCTGTGGCCGCTGTTCGGCATCGCCAACCAGATGCTGGCCGCCATCGCGCTCATCCTCGCGTGCGTGGTCCTGGTGAAGATGAAGCGCGAGCGTTTCCTGTGGATTCCCGCGCTCCCCACCGCGTGGCTGGTGCTCTGCACCCTGACGGCGGGCGGGCAGAAGGTCTTCAGCAGTGACATCCGAGTCAGCTTCCTCGCCCACGCGCGCGCATTCTCGGCGTCGATGGAGAGCGGCAAGGTGCTGGCTCCAGCCAAGTCCCTCGAGGAGATGCAGCGGGTCATCACCAACGACTACGTGGATGCCACGCTCACCGTCCTCTTCATGCTGGTAGTCGTGACGACGCTCGTGTTCGGTCTCCGCGCGGCGCTCGCGGCACGCCGCTCGGCCGCGCCGACGGCGCAAGAGACGCCTCCTGTTCCCCTGGTGGCGGACTCCTGAGATGAAGCGGCTGCGAGACGAGCTGGGACACCTCTGGCGCCGGGCCGTGCAGACAGCGCGGCTGCTCATCGGCGTGCCCGACTACGACACCTATGTCCGGCACATGCGCCTGCGCCACCCGGAGCGGCCAGTGATGAGCTACGCGGAGTTCTTCAACGAGCGGATGCAGGCCCGCTATCGAAGGGGCGGCGGGCGCTGCTGCTGAGCTTCGAGCGTCGTACGGGGCGGCGGACTTTGCGTGCGCCGCCACGATGGCTCTCTCTTCCCCCCGAGAGAGAGCAGCGGGGGCTCACGGCAGGGTCTCCGTCGGACGGCGGTGAGCCAGGCGCTCGGCGCGCTCGCTCTCCAGGGAACGCTCGGCTTGGGCTGCGGTGAGCGTCTCTACCGGGCTCCGCACCGTGCGATATACCGCCGCCGCCAGGCCTCCTCCCAGGAGCGGAGCCACGATGAAGAGCCAGAGCTGCTCCAGCGCCCAGCCCCCCACGAACACCGCGGGACCCAGGCTGCGCGCCGGGTTCACCGACGTGTTCGTGAGGGGAATGCCCACCAGGTGGATCAGCGTGAGGACGAGACCAATCGCCAACCCTGCGAAGCCCACGGGCGCCCGGGAGTCCGTTGCGCCCAGGACCGTGAGCACCAGCAAGAAAGTGAGGATGATCTCGGCCAGGAAGGCCGCGCCCGCCCCGTACTGTCCCGGCGAGTGGGCGCCAAACCCGTTGGCTCCCAGCCCCTGGGCCGCGGCCGAGTAGCCCTCCGGGGCTCCCTGGGCCCACAGGAGCACGACCCCCGAGGCCAGCAAAGCTCCCGCGCATTGCGCCAGGATGTAGCCGGGGGCATGCCGCCGCTCCATCTTCCCGGCGAGCAGCAGCCCCAGCGTGACTGCGGGGTTGATGTGACAGCCTGAGATGGGGCCCACGGTGTAGACCATGGCGAGCAGCGACAGCCCGAATGCGAAAGCGATGCCGAGAAAGCCGATGCGGTCTCCCGCGATAACGGCTGCTCCCACGCCTCCCACGACCAGAACGAAGGTTCCGATGAACTCCGCCAAGTACTTCCGGAGCGCCTCGGAGTTTCCCGCCGAAGACACAGTCCGCGCGCGGTCGCTTGCCATGACCCACCTCCATCGGACGGAGCGCCCAGGCCCGGGCCGCTTCCGTCGCAGGGATTCACACTGCCCAAAGTGAGGCTGGTCACTTCAGGAGCGGCGGCAAAGGCTTGCGCAGAGCCCTTGCCATCACGGCCGGAAGGGAGTCGACCCTGTCAGTCGGAGAGGCCTCTCCGCTCTGCTTCGGCCAGGCAGCGAGGCGAGCGCCGCGTCGTCGCTGCCGCCGCTTCCATGTAGCGCAGCCCTCTGCTTTGAGCCGAGTCCGCTCCTACTCAGAAGAGGCACTGCCATGATCGCTGGGCGTTGATGCGTCACCGCATGGCGTCAGCACCCAGCGTCGGTATGTCCCGACACGTCGGCGACGCGTCGGCGGCGGCCTCTCCCCACGCTTCCAGGCACGGCGTGACAGCCATCCCAGGTAAGAAGCGGACTCGGCCTGGTCTGGCTCGAAGCTTGCTGACGGCCATCACCACCACCTTTGGAGGAGACATCACCATGACGCGAAGCGTGAGAGGGGTTTGTGCACAATGGGTAGGGCTGTGTCTGAGTGCGCTCGTCTGGGCGTGTGGTCCGGCCCCAGAGCCCGAAGCCCCCAGCTCCGTCCCGAGCCAGCGCGAGGATTCCCTGTCCAACTCCAGTGTGGGAACGATCGTCGTCAGTCATGACGAGTGGACCCTGTCGAACACGGGGTTCAATTCGAACCCGAACACCGCGGCCTTCGCACGGAACCTGGCCCATTTCTTCACCCGCGGAACTCCCGGCCGCTTCCTCGTCTATTCCAACAACTTCGGGCTTCGCGAGAGCAGCCTCGCTGCGGTGATGACCCAGGCGGGCCACACCTGGACGACTTCCACCAGCGTGCCCTTCACCCTGAGCAACCTGCTCCAGTACGACGCCGTCTTCCTCGCGGAAAATCCCGTCGACCTCAGCGTGCTCACCCAGTACGTGGGGCAAGGCGGCGGCGTCTACATCGCCGCGGGTACGGGCGTTGGCCCCTCCGCTGAGGCCGCCCTCTGGAACCCGTTCCTGAATGTCTACGGCCTGAGCCTCGCCCCTGCGTACAACGGGCTGTGTGCCAACTTCAGTGGCATGTCGGCGCACTCCCTCGTCTCGGGAGTGCCCTCCCTCTATTCATGCAATGGCAACTCGGTCTCGGTCCTGAACCCTGGGAGTCCCTACACGTCCATCGTCCAGAGCGTCTCGGGACAGGGACTGCTGGGCGTCTACTATGGGTGCCCGAGCAACGCTCACTGCTTCATGAACACGCCGCCCCAGGCCTCGTGCCGCGATGTCGTTGAGCTCGCCGGCCCGGCCTGCACCGCGTCCGCCTCCATCGACAGCGGCAGTTACGACCCGGACTTCAGCGGCTCCACGCTCCAGTTGACGCAGTCTCCGGCGGGCCCCTATCCGCTGGGCACTACCTCTGTCACCCTCATCGTCAGCGACGGCCGGTACTCCTCGCAGTGCACGGGCACCGTCACCGTGGTGGATGTCACGCCGCCCACGCTCCAGTGTCCGGCGGATCTCCAGCTCGCGTGCACGCAGGGCGGCTCGGTCTCCTTCGCCCCCACTTTCAGCGACAACTGCGGCGGCACGGGCACCATCACCTGCTCGTCCGAGTCCGGGAGCTCCTTCCCGAGCGGCTCCACCTCCGTCACCTGCTCCGCGAGGGACAACGGGGGCATTCCCGCGTTCTGCAACTTCACCGTCACCGTGGACGACGGCACGAACATCCACCTGAGCGACTACAACCTGTTCCTGCTCGAGGACTACAGCCAGGGCCATGACGTGCAGGGCAAGGTGGCGGCGGGCGGCAACATCACCCTGACCGACTTCGCGGTGGGCTCGGGGCTGGCGGACGGTGCCACCGCAAACACGCTGGTGGCGGGCGGCAGCCTGAACCTCTCGCGTGGCGGTGTCTGGGGCGACGCCTGGTACGGGGGCAGCTACACCCCGAATCCCTCCGTGGTCTTCCCCCGCGGCGCCGCGGCTCTGGGCGCGCCCATCGACTTCGCGGCCCGCTTCGCCGAGTTGCGTCACCTGTCCTCTCAACTGGCCAGTCACCCGGCCAATGGCACCACGACTCGCGCAAACTGGGGTGGCATCCTGCTGCACGGCACGTCCCCGGACATGAACTTCTTCGATGTGGACGCCAGTGCCTTCACCGGCGCCGCGCTGCTGTCCATCGATGCTCCCGCCGGCTCGCTGGCGGTGCTCAACATCCG
Organism: Hyalangium minutum; assembly: GCF_000737315.1. Classification (GTDB taxonomy): domain Bacteria; phylum Myxococcota; class Myxococcia; order Myxococcales; family Myxococcaceae; genus Hyalangium; species Hyalangium minutum. The sequence continues at coordinate 134,837 of NZ_JMCB01000005.1, read as the reverse complement.
GGGCGCCTCGGCCACCTTCACGGGCTTTGGCACCTCGTTCAGCGGCGGCATCAATCAGAACGGCGTGCTCTACAACTTCGTGGACGCCACGAGCATCCAGGCCCACGGCTTCGGCTTCTGGGGCACGGTGCTGGCGCCCACCGCGCGCATCGACTTCAGCAATGGAAGCTGGGACGGTGGCATCTATGCCCTGTCGCTGACGGGCAACGCCGAGGGCCACATCAACCCGCTGAGCGAGCGCGCGATCTGCCAGTAGCTTCCTCCCTCCTGGAGCTACTTCCGGCCGAGTGAGCGCCGGTGGCTGGAGAGCGCCAGAAGCCCCAGCGCCATGAGCAGGAGCGTGGCGTTCACCCCCGAGTTCGAGGAGCAGCCGCATCCACCGGCTGCCTCCTCATCGGGGGGGCTCTCCGCGCCCGCTCCCCCGTCGTTGCCCACTCCCGCGTCGCCAGGCGAAGGGATGCCTCCGTCCGAGCCTCCGTCCAAGCCCCCGTTGCCGCTACCCGCGTCAGGAGCGGTGCTGCCCCCATCGGTAGACCCGCCCGAGCAGTCCCCGAGCGAGTGCTCCAGGGCTCCCAACGTGTACGCACCCTGAGCCGGACGGGGCCGGCCGCAGAAGTCATCCACCACCTGCGCGCGGGCCGCCGCAGCGCCGATCAAGGTGGACACGTCCCCTCGAACCGTGAGGTTTCCCTTCAGCGGCTCCTGGTACCAGCCGGAGAAGGTGGCCGAAGTCACGTTGAGCAGGTTGGTGCCGGCCTCGAACGTGCCACCCTCCCGTCCACGCACAGTCCCCGCCATCACGTTGCCGTGCGCGGAGCCCGTGCTCGAAGCAAAGCGGAAGTCCACGCCCGAAGTGGAGATGAGGGTATTGAAGAGCACCTGCGTGGAGCGGGCCTTGTTCAGGTAGATGCCGACATCCGAGCAGTTGGCGATGACGTTGTTGCGCATCGTGCCACCGGTGTGCTCGGGGTCGCACGGCACACTGGCATTGAAGGCCGGCGCGCAGAAGGCACCGCCCGTCCCGCCGCCTCCGAAGGACAGCCCGATGCGTGTACCGCCAGTGGTCACATCCCGGGTGCACAGCACGAGGTTGCGCTCGAACACGCCGTTGTTGCCACCGCTCTTCATGAACGCGCCATAGGAGACGAAGTCCCCGCCGTTCTTGTGGAAGTCGTGGATGAGGTTGTCGCGGACGATCCAGTTGTCGCCTGTATCGATGTTGAGCTTCGTCACCGGATTGGAAGTCGCCCGAGAGCGGGTGTCGGCCAGCTCGTTGTGCTCGATGAGTCCCCGGTGGGGAATGTCCCACGTGGCTCCGTTCTGGGAGGCATTCACCTTGAGCTGTGCGTTGAAGTCGCGCACCCGGCTGTTGCGCAAGACGAAGTTCTCGGCGCGGCCCGTGACGTGGAAGGCGTGCTCACAGTTACTGTCGCTTGCGCAGACGCCCTGGACGTCGAGCCCGTCGAAGGTCCAATAGGCGCCGGAGACCTTGAAGCCCTCCGTCGCATTGAAGCGGACGCTCGCGCCCAGCCGGTTCTGCGCGCGTACGACGATGGGGGCCTGAGCTGTCCCACTCGCCGTGCAGCTCAGGTTGGCGTTCACCGCATAGGTGCCGTCCGCGAGGATGATTTCATCCCCGGCTTGCGCACCCGCGAGGGCCGACTGGAGCTGGGACACCGAGGAGACATTCACCTGCCGGGCCAGTGCCGGGGAGGCGAGAAGAAGCAAGAGCGTAACGGGCTTGAGCATCGAGATGAACCTCTGAGCTTCGTAGGGCCCACCATCCTACGCGCGGACTCACAGCCCTGCCCCCAGAGTGTGGGCGCGGAACTGCGTCGAGAGCTGGATAGCCCCATGAACTGACGAACGAGAGACAGGACGGCCGTTGATGGCGACCCTGCTCCGCCCCGCCAGGCTTGGCGCTGGCAGGAGTCTCCACGAGGGGGGAAGACCATGTCGAGCAGGCGCGCCTGGAAGTTGCTGCTTTCGTGGGCCACGCTGTGGGGAGCGTGTGGCCCGAGTGTCTCGGAGGTGTCCGAGTTGGACGCTCCGCTGGCCCACGTGGAGCAGCAGGTGAACCGCGGCTGGCACACGCGCTGGCTGCGCCGCAGCGCCGCGACCCTGGAGGGAAACGTCTTCGCGGGAAGGCTCGCGACGGACAGGGATGACGCCAGCATCCTGGTCGGCAACTACCAGGGATCGCCGGACTTCGGAAGCGGCCCGCTGCCGCCGGAGGAGGACACGTCGCGCCCTCGCGCCTTCATCGTGAAATATGCGCGAAATGGCCAGCTGCTCTGGGCCCACGGCTACGGTGCGCCGGCGGGCTCCGAGTTCCCCGAGACGGAGTTCGGCAATGTCACGGTCGACCGCCAGCGCAACATCACCGTGTACGGATATGCCGAGCTCGGGGCGGATTTCGGAGGAGTCTCGGTGGGGCCCGGCTTTTTCCTCGCGCAATTTTCCCATGACGGGACTGTTCGCTGGGCGCGCCACCTGCAGGGGTACTTTGGCTTCGCCTCCGGGCTGACCGTGGACGGCGACGACAACATCCTCCTGGCGGGCTCCATGTCAGGGACAGCGGATTTCGGCGGTGGCCCGCGCTCGGCCTCGGTCGAGGGCGCCTTCTTCGTGAAGTACACACGGGACGGCGCATATGTGGTGGATCGCGTCTTCGACACGCCGGACACCAGTGTCTTCTGGGCCGTGACCACCGACGAGCACAACTTCATCCATGTCGCAGGCTACTTCACGGCGGAGTCCGACTTCGGCGGCGGCCCGCTGCACCCGGGGTCCCCCTTTGGCGGCGAGACGGCCGTGGTCGCCCGCTACACCCCATCCGGCGGGCATGTCTGGTCCCGCACGCTGGAGGGAATGACGGACATGACGAAGTTCCATGATGTCGCGGTGCATGGCAACCGCGTCGTCGTGACGGGGGAGTTCCGCGGCCGTTTCAAGTTCGGCGGGCACACCTTCACCGCACGCCCTGTAGGCAGCAGCGGTCTGGTGCTCGCGATGACGCGGAATGGAGGGGACCGGTGGGGACAGACGCTCGGTGGAAGCGTCATGCAGGTGGACTCGGCCCAGGAGGACGGCATGACGGTGCTCGGCTACGCGTTTCCGAGCGATGACGTGGGCACGGGACCGCTGCCTTCCACGAGCAGCCTCTACTCGGTTGTCAGCCGGTTCACGTGGGGGCAGGGTCACCAGCAGAGGGTACGCACCTTCAGCTCGGACGGCGCGCCCATGTCCGCTCTGTCTGTCACCCGGCACGGTGACGTCACGCTGGCCGGTTCGTTCTCCATGCCGGTGGATTTCGGCACCGGGAAGGTTGAACCCTCCCTGCCCCGCAACTACGACGCGTTCATCTTCAGGATGGAGTGATCGGAAAACTTCCCCAGTTCCTGCTGAACATCCGTGGGGAAGTCCGCGAACTCCTGCACCTGGCGAAGCTCGATCACCTCGTTGTCCGAAGCAGGGCAGCGCGACGCCCACTCGATGGCCTCTTCCTTGGACTTCACCTGGATCATCCAGTAGCCGCCGAGCACTTCCTTGGTCTCGGCGAAGGGCCCATCGGTCACCTTGGGCTTGCCCCCCGAGAACGAGATGCGCGCGCCCATGGAGGGCGGGTGCAGGCCATCGAGCGCGAGCAGCACGCCGGCCTTCTGCAGGGACTCGTTGTACTTCATCATCGCGGCAACGGCCGTGGCGTCTGGCATCGTGCCCGGCGCGGCCTTCTCGTACCCCTTGGGAATCATCAGCATCATGAAGCGCATGGTTTGCCCTCTCTGGAACTGCGGGTGGGGAGCAGGCGTCCCGAGGGCTTCGGCCCACTGAACTCCGGCTCCTATGGATGCGTCGAACCAGGAACCGCGAGATCGACACGGCGAATATTCTTTTTTGGGTGCCTGCCAAGCGGCTGAAATCACAGGGCCTTCTGCGGCCCCCCTGCTTGCCCGGATGCACTTCGCTGAGGGCGCCGCGTCGATTTCGGAGATCCAGATCCGGGGTCTGTTCCGTACCTCGCCCCGCCGTTCTGTACCCGAAGTCGAAAGGACCCTCGATGAAACGACTCTCCCTGCAACTCACCGGGTTGCTAGCGCTGTTCGCGCTGCTCCCCACCGCGCAAGCCGCGGACCACCGGGATGGCCCGTCCGCCACCTCGAACAAGGACGCGGACATCAATGACTTGTATGCCTGGACGGACTCGGGCGGGCAGAAGGTCAACCTGGTGATGACCTTCAACCCGGCGGCTCCCACAGGCACCCTGCCCTCGGACGCCGTCCTCTACGTCTTCCACCTCAACTCCAAGCAGACCTTCACCGCGACGGCCTCCACCGAGGTCCGCATCATCTGCGGCTTCGACGCACAGCAGACGATCAGCTGCTGGGCGGGCGACAGCGAGTACGTCACCGGCAAGGCGGACGCGGCCCAGGGCCTCTCCAGCACGAGCGGCAAGCTGAAGGTATTCGCGGGCCTGCGGAATGATCCGTTCTTCTTCAACATCCCCGGCTTCGCGGCCACGGTCGGCGCGGTGAAGAGCGCGGCCTCGTCACTCACCTTCGACACGGCGGGCTGCCCGAAGCTGGACTCGGCCACGTCCAACACGCTCGTCACCCAGCTCAGAACGGGCGCGAACGGCGCCGCGCCGACGGACACCTTCGCCGGCACGAACACCCTGGCCATCGTGGTCCAGGTCGACAAGAGCCTCGTCACTCCCGGCGGTCCCATCCTGGGCGTCTGGGCCAGCACTCACCGCCGCTAACGGAGAGCCACCATGAAGCGAATCCTGAAGATGGCTCTCTACGCGAGCCTGCTGATGCCTCTTGCGGCGTGCAAGGATGATGACGAGGAGCCTCCGGACAACCAGCCGCCTCCGGTGCCAACGCTGGGGACGCTGATCGATCGGATGGGGCGGCCGGCCATCAACGCCGCCCTCATCGGCACGTTCGAAGCGGACGCCAACACCACGAACGCCGCCAAGGACAGCTACAACGTCTCGCTGCAGGCCAGTTGGTCCGGCTACTCCGCCAACATCGCCTCCAGCCTGTCCATCCTCGACGGGTTGGACGCCCAATGCGGCAACCAGCTGCTGGCGGGCCCGACGGACGCCGCCGGGCGCTACAACACCCTGGCCGGAGTGCTGGCGGAAGACCAGCTCTACGTCAACACCGCCTCTACCACGTGTGGCCAGTACCTGGCCGTCGAGGCCAATGCCGTCAACGTCGTCCCCAATAACGACTGCGGCGGCCGCGCTCCCAACTACGACGTGATCGACACGAGCTTCTCGGTGCTCGCCGCCGGGGTGCTCACCGGCGTGACAGACGGCATCAACGCCGACGGGGATGGCAACATCCACTCCCACACCGCGTTCCCGTTCCTCGCCGCACCTCGCTAAGACGAAAGGGCCTTCCCAATGACCACCATGCACTGGCGAGTCCTCCTATTGATCGGTACTGGAATGGTGGCATCGGGATGCGACCGCAATGCCTCCACGCCCCGTCCCTCCGCTTCACCGCCTGCCGCGGTGGGCGGAGCGGGCGGGGACACCGCAGCCCTGCCTCCAGAGCCGCGCACGACGGATGGCGCCCTCGCTCTCCACAACTTCGAGACGCAGCTGGCCCAGGCCGAGAGGAGGCTGGCCGAGCAGCCCACGGCCCCCGACCGGCTGAGGGCGATGATGGAGCTGCGAATGGTGCGAGCCCAGTTCCTTGGGGTGCTCGCGGACTATGATCAGTCCCTGGAACTGGCGGACCGGCTGGTCCAGGCGGCGCCCGAGGATGCCCAGAGCTACCTCAAGCGCGCCAACGTGCGGGGCCGGCTGCACCATTTCGACGAGGCGCTGGCGGATCTGGCGGAGGCCGAGCACCGGGGCGTGAAGGGCCTCGCCATCGATGAGCCTCGGGCGGCCATTCTCCAGGCCACCGGGCACGCGAGTGAAGCGCAGAAGTTCCACCGGGCCGCCGCCGAAGCCCGGCCGAGCCTGGAGACGCTGGCGGGGCTCGCTGGCGCCATGACCGAAGAGGGCCACTTCGAGGAGGCCGCCAAGCTCTACGCGCAGGCGCGTGCCACGTACCGGGACGTGTCCCCCTTCCCCGTGGCGTGGCTGGAGTTCCAGGAGGGTCTGCTCTGGGAGAGCGCGGGCAACCTGGAGCGCGCTGGCCAGTCCTGGGCGGCGGCCCATGCGCGCCTCCCGGTCTACGCCGCCGCGGCCACCCACCTCGCCGAGGTGGAAACCGCCGCGGGCCGCACCGACAAGGCCATTGCCCTGTTGCGGCCCGTCGTGGAGCGCTCAGATGATCCCGAGTCCGCCGCGCAGCTCGCGGGCTTGCTGCGCCAGACCGGCAAGGAGTCCGAGGCTCAGCAGTTCCTGGCCCGAGCGACGGCCGGCTTCGAGCACTGGACTGCCCGCCATCCGCTGGCCTTCGCGGATCATGCCGCGCGTTTCTATCTGGGACTCGGCGCGGCTCCTCAGAAGGCGCTAGCGCTGGCCGAGACCAACCTGGCCTCTCGCCGCACCGCCGGGGCGCTGGAGCTCTACTGGGACGCCGTCAAAGCCGCGAACGCCCAGGCACAGGGCTGCAAGGCCGTGAAGGCGCTGCTCGCCTCGGGGGAGGAGCAGGTACCAGCGCTGGAGGAGCGGGCGCGCACGGTGCTGGCGGACTGCCGCTGAGCTCTCTCGGGATACACTCCCGGTTGGCGGGCGCGGCGGAGGACATGGCGAGGACGCTCGAGACGCTGATCAAGCTGGGAGTTCCGCACGACGAGCCTGAATCACCGGGAATCGGTGGTTCCCTACCGCGCCTCTACCCCGAGATCAGCAGCCGGAGCCCGTAGGCCATCAGCACCAGCGCAAGCACCCGGCGGATGACCGGCTCCCGCCGGGAGTACGCCTGCCGGACGTGGCCAGTGGACAGGCCCCAGGCCAGAGTCCCGTACCACGCCATGGCGATCATCACGATGCCCACGGCTGCCGCCACGCGCACCCACAGGGGGATGTCCGGGGCCACCGTGGGTGCGAGAATGCTCAGGTAGAACGGCATCGTGTTCGGATTGGACAGGCTGGCGAACAGCCCACTGCGAAACGGCCGGTCTTCCTCCCCCGACATGGCCCTCTCCACGAGCGCCGTCCCCGGAGCCGCAGCGGGAGCCGCCTCGGAAGCCCGTGAGGCCGTCCGTGCGGCACACAGCCCTCGCACGCCCAGGTAGAGCAGGTACAGCCCGCCCACGTAGCGCATGGCGCGCATGCCTTCCGGGTGCTGCTGCAAGAGGACGGCGACGCCGCCCAAGATGACGCACAGCCACGCGGCATTCCCCAAGGCAATGCCCAACACGGCCCAGGCCGCGTGCCGACGCGTGGTGGACAGCGCCAAGCGCGTGACGATGAACGTGTTCGGCCCGGGCGTGATGACCGCGAGCAGGTACAGTCCATAAATGGAAGCGAGCAAGGGGCCGGGCGGAGTCATGGCGGCGGCCCGGACCTAAGCACCCGGCTCCCTCGGGAGCAACCTGAGTGAAAATTGCTCGGGACAGCTCGGGGATAGAAGCAGTTCAATGAGGGATGTGACGAAAGACCTGCTGGCCTTGGCGTTCCTCCTCCTCACGGCGAGCTGTGCGACGCACCCACCGCTGTCCTCCCCGGAGACACTCGGCGGCTCGGCCACCGATGCCGTGGACGCCTACCTCCAGGCCGTCATGGAGAAGAACCAGGTCCCCGGCATTGCCCTGGCCATCGTTCGTGATGGAAAGGTCGAGCGGCTCGGCTCGTACGGTCTCGCGGACCTGGAGTCCGAGACGAAGGTGGGACCCGAGACCTCGTTTCAGATCGCCTCTGCCACCAAGGTCTTCACCGGCACACTGGTGATGCGCCTCGTGCAGGAGGGCAAGCTCGACCTCGATGAGCCCCTCTCGAAATACCTGCCGGACGCGCCCGAGACCTGGAAGGGGATGACCGTCCGGCACCTCACCGCACACGCGTCGGGGTTGAAGGATCTCCCCGATGAAGACAGCAGTGCCGCCACCGCCGCCGAGCGGTACGAGGCCGCCAAGAAGACCTCCCTGGCCTACGCCCCCGGCGAGCGCAGCGAATACGCGCTCACGGACTTCGTCGTGCTCACCCACCTCATGGAAAAGGTCACCGGGGAGCGCTTCGAGGAGCTGCTGCGCAGCCGCATCTTCCAGCCCCTCGGTTTCTCCTGCACGCGCTACGAGCACGCGAGGCAGGAGGGCCCGGTACGCCTCGCCGATGTCATCCCGCGCCGCGCCAGCCTCTATCGCTTCGTGGACGGCGTGCCCCAACGAGCCTGGTTCCTCTACCCTGTCCACACCTACGCCGCGGGCGGGGTCTTCTCCTGCGCGAAGGACCTCGCCCAGTGGGCCGTGGCCATGGACCAGGGCACCCTGCTCACCCCCGCGATGCAGCAGGCCAGCGCCACCGCCCTCAAGCTGAAGGACGGGCACGCGGGCGGCTTCGGCGTGGCGTTTGCCGTGAGCCAGCTGCGCGGGCTGCTGACCTTCGGGCACAGCGGGGGTGGCTCGCTCGGAGACGTGCTTCGCATCCCGGACCAGAAGCTCACGGTGATCATCCTGACGAACAAGCAGGGACTCCTCCCGGTGCTGGCACGCAACATCGCGAGCCTCCACCTGCCGCCGCTTCCAGGGCTGGACGCGCCGGGCCTCGCGGACACGGAGCCGGCCCTGACCGCCACGCTGCGCGGGGTCGTGGAGGGCGTGATGAACGGCACGCTCGATGCGGCCGCCTTCGCGCCCCGCGCACAGGAGGAGCTCGTGCCGGTGCTGCGCGGCTTCGGAACGCCGGGCAGCGCCCTCTATCCGCCCGTCCGCCGAGTGGTCCTGCTCGAGGACCGCAGGGACAGCGAGCCGCGCAAGCGCATCCTCCGCGTGGTGTATGGCCAGGACATCTCGGTGAAATGGACGTTCAGTCTGGACGCTGCGGGCAAGGTCCTCGACTTGGACTACGAGTGGGAATGAAGCAAGCCCCTCACTCGACCCAGTGCTGCTCCGTCAGGATCCGGAAGCCCGTCTCCGTGTCGACGAAGAAGTGAACCTGGATGCCGCCCCACGGGCCCTTGCTGTAGCTGAGATGGCAGCCTTTGAACGTGCGGCCAGCGATGCGCGTTTCGAGATTCGCCAGGCCCTCCGTGACGACCTCACTCGAGATCGGGTAGTTGTGGACGTAGTTGGCGAAAGAGGCGGCGCTCGCGACGTAGTCGCGAACTTCGGTGGCCGTGGCCAGCGTCGGGCGGTTCGTCCAAGTGCTCGGGAAGGTGCTGGGGTCGATGCCGAAGCAGGTCCCCCCGTTGTTGCGCCCATTCCCATGCTCCCCCGCGATGACATTTGCCACCTCGAAGGACTGATCCAGCTTCACGGTCCACTCGTCCTCGGGCAGGGCGTTCACCGCAGAGACGAGCACCTCCAGGGAGTACCCCATCGTGGCGGCGTTGCGGAGGTTCCGCAGGCTCACCGCGCCGATGCCGCTGACGTTGGAGATGGCCTGGGCCGAGGTGAACGGACGCAGGTTGATGAGGTTCGTGGCGCCATTCCACGCGTGAGGCAGGACAGCGTACAGGGTACTGGCGCTCACGGTGTTCACCAGGGACACCACCGCCGCGGCGTCATCGGAAGAGAGAGCGAGCTCGTCCAGGATGCCGGCACAGGTGCTGTCGATGTAGCCGAGAGCACGGGCACCCGACTCGATCTGGGTCAGGCGAACCGGGCCCATCAGGTTGACGGCGGAGACCTCCGCCAGCGTCGCGAAGGGCGCCGTCGAGCGGCGGGCGACGAGGTTGCTGGCAGCGTCGCTGGGAAGGTACGCGTCCAGTGTCTCGAAGGATGCCGTGTTCACGAAGGTGAGGATGCCCTGGCACTCTGGGGCCACATCCACGTCCGTGGTGGTGAGCGACGCGGCCTCGCGATCGAGTGACGGGGTGAAAGACGGTTCGGATTGGGCAGGACCGCAACCGGCCAGCAGGCTCGCGACAAGAAGGCAGGGACCGAGACGACGCATCGGAGACTCCTCAGGCATACGACGGGGGGATGCGGCTGCATACACCAGTCGGGTGGCTGGCTGATACAGCATCCCCCTGCGCTCCTACCGCGTGAGACGCGGGTCGCTCTCCGAGCCCTCCGCCGCGCGCAGGGGAATCCACCAGCGCTCGCTGCCAGAGAGCCCCTCGCGCGGGCTGTAGTAGACAGCCGCTGCCCGGCCGAGCAGGTTCTCTCGGGGAACGAGTCCGAAGATGCGGCTGTCCGCCGAGTTGCCCCGATGATCGCCGAGCATCAGGTAGTGCCGCGGGGGCACCTCCACCTCTCTCATGGGAGGCCCCTGGTAGGGCTCGGGGTGGAGCGGGTGGGGCGCGCCCGGCAGATATTCGATGCGCGCGTCCTCCTGCGTGAAGCCCTGAGGCACACGTTGGCCGTTGAGGAGGAGGTTCACACCATCGAAGGCGATGCGGTCGCCCGGGAGCCCCACCAGGCGTTTGACCAGCACGTTGCCATCCGCCGGAGAGTCGAAGACGACCACATCCCCACGCTGAGGGGACTTCTCGGTCAGCCAGACGTGGGTGAGAGGAATGCGCAGCCCATAGGCGCTCTTGTCCACCGCGAGGCGATCGCCCACCTGGAGCGTGGGCTCCATGGAGCCCGAGGGCACATGGTAGTGGTCCGCGAAGCTGCCACGGCCCACCAGGATGATGGCCAAGAAGGCCAGGTCGGCCAGGTACTTCACCCACCGCTTCGACGGTGGCTTCGAGCGAACACGGTCCATCGTTCCTCCTCACACGCTAGCGGAGGACTCTACGCCGGAGGCGGCGGGCCATTGCCGCCCCTGCCCTACTCCTTCGGCATGGTGCCCACGTAGCGGGAGGCGGGCCGGATGAGCCTACCGGTGGCCCGCTGCTCGGCGACGTGCCCGAGCCAGCCCGCGACGCGGCCACAGGCGAAGGCCGTGGAGAACAGCGTCCGATCGAGTCCCACCGCGTCGAGCAGCACGGCCGTGTAGAACTCCACGTTGGCGCGCAGCGGGCGATCCGGGTAGCGCTGACGGAGCAGCTCCTCGGCTGCACGCTCCACCGCCCGAGCCAGCGCGAGCCGGTCGGTCCGCAGCCCGCCGCGCTCCAGCCGCTCGATGGCGCGCTCCAGTACGGCAGCGCGAGGATCTCTCACGCGGTAGATGCGGTGGCCCATGCCCATGATGCGGCGGCCGGCCTTCAGCTCCCCTTCCAGCCACGACGCCGCGTTCTCCGGCCGGGCGATGGCGTCGAGCATGTCCAGCACGGGCCCCGGCGCCCCACCATGGAGCGGGCCCTTGAGCGCGCCGATGGCGCCCACCGTGGCGGACACCGCATCCGAGCCCGTCGAGGTGATCACGCGCGCGGTGAAGGTGGAGGCATTCAAGCCATGGTCGGAGACGGTGACCAGGTACGCATCGAGCCCGGCGGCGCGCTCGGGTTGATGCTCTCCGGTGACCATGCGCAGCAGGTCCGCGGCATGGGACAGCTTGGGATCCGGACGCACGGACGCCAGCCCGCGCCTGCGCCGGGCCCACGCGCCCGTGAACACCGCGGCGGCTCCTGTCAGAAGGAGGAACGTCTCCTGCTCGTTGCCCGGCGGGAGGGGGACATGGGCCATGGCGGCCCGGAGCGCGTCCATCCCGTCCTCGGCCGAGAGGGCATTGCCCAGCCCCTCCAGCAGCCCGAAGGCCCGCACGCGCGCCTCCCCGAGGGCTGCCTGGAGCGAGGAGGGAAGCGGTCCCTGGGCGTACGGCGCCCAGAGCCTCGCGCACACCTCCTCGAAGGAGACGGCGCCCGCGAGCACCTCCACATCACTCCCGGCGATCACCAGCCGTCCGCGCTCGCCATCCACCTCGCTCAGCCGCGTCTCCGCGACGACGACCCCTTCAAGCCCTGCCTGCAGTGCTGCCTCTGTCGTGCCCATGCTTGGATTCCTCCGGCACGAGGATTAAGCGCCGGCCACGAGCCCGGAAACTCGATTCGACAATCGACATGAGTGCGCCCCTGTACGCTGGGATCTGGCCGTTCGCGCCTCCTGCGCCGCCGGGCCCTCGCCCGCGACTGGAAACTTATGGCCTCCTCCCGCCGACAACCCACGGTGGCCCCGAGGTTCGGCGCCTTGAAGAGCACACGTCCACCCCTTGCCCGGCACACCTGGAGATCGCTGATGCACTCGAAACGAATGATTTGGACCACCGCACTCTTGTCAGCAAGCGTCGTGCTTGCCTCGTGCGGCGAACCCCCTGAGGACGTGGCTGCCGACGCGGCCGAGCTGAGCACCGTCACGGCCGAGTTGAACTCGCCCATCTACGACAGAGCACGGGCCTACGCTGCCGCCAACCCCAAGCGAGACGGCGCTTCGTGGGACCAGTGGTGCGGCTCGCTGATGTGGCGCTTTGGTCAGCTCCCCGCCTCCTCGGCCCGTGACAGCGCCATCCTGGCCTATCACGCGTCGACGATCGTCTCGACGAACCCCGCGACCGCTCTCACCGGGGCGTTCCACTGGTGGGACATCGGTGCTTACGGTCACGTCGGTGCCGACCTCAATGGCGGTGGCACGACTGTCTTCATGGCCACCCGGAACCTTGCCGAGTCCTGGGGAGACGCCATCGGCGTCAACAGCGTCTCCGGCTACTCGAGCAGGACGGGGGCGCGGTACCTCGGCTGGTCCATGGACTACGCGGGCGGCCGGATTGCCGGCGGCGGAGCCCCTCCGGGAGGAGGGGGAAGCAGTCTGCCCCAAACGACGACCGAGCAAGACGGCATCCCTGGCCCCATCTATTACAAGCGCATTCAGACCGTCGGCCAACGCGACTTTGGCTACACCGGGCCCATTGATGGAATCACCGGGCCCAACACGGAGAAGGTTCGCGTGAGGATCACCGCACGCGAGCTGAACAACCGCGGGGGGCCTCGCACCTCCGCGCAGGAAGATGGGATCCCCGGATACATCTACTGGACTCGCGTCCAGACCGTCGGCCGGAGCTTCGGCTACACGGGCCCCATCGATGGGAATCCCGGCCCGAATACCTACACAGCCGAACACAAGATCTGCGGCTACGCGGTGAATCGGGCCTTCTAAGGGCAGTCGACGACCTCCACCACGCGATTCTGGATGTTGGAGAGGTGGCCGCCGGGGTCTCTCGCCTGGTAGGTCACCGTGTACGTGCCCTCCGCCCATCCGTTCACCGAACCGGTGGTCTGCACGGAGGAGGAGACATCCCCATAGCAGGAGTCCGTGGCCAGGACACCCGGGTCCACCCATGCGCTGCCGCACGTGTGCGTCATGCGCATGGGGCCCTTGAGACGGAGTATCGGCGGGAGGGTGTCCTGCACCATGACCTTGCGCTCGGCAGACGTCGTCCCCTGCCCGTTCCACGCGAGGTACTGCACTGTGTAGCGCCCCTCAGCCTTTGAGTTGGGACCAGGGCCGTACGGATCCTGGCCCGAGTTGTAGGTGTGCACCGTCACCGCGCCGCACGCATCCGCGGCCAGGGCCCCGGGCTCACTCCAAGTGTTGCGGCCGCACTCCAGCGTCTCCTCATGACGGCCCTGGAGCATGAGCACCGGCGCGGCGAGCTGGGCCGTACAGTCTGTTTGGGGAAGCACGGTCACCAGGCGGGTGCGCTGGGTGACGTGTCCGACCGAGTCCGCCACGCTGTAGGTGATGGGATAGATGCCCGGTACGGAGGTGCTGAACCCGCCCGAGCGATTCATGCGCCAGTCCAAGGACCCATCACAGATGTCACTGCTGTAGGCGCCCGCCTCCACGTACGAAGCACCATAGGCCAGGACGATCTGCACCTGGCCGTTCAGGGTCACAGTGGGCGGACTGCTGTCGACGATGGACCACTGCGACGAGCAGCCGGCGGCGTTGCCCGCCGCGTCCCAGTAACTGACGGAGGTGCTCGTGGAGCCGACTCCGCCGAGGTTGCCAAGACTGTGGCTCGAGAAGGTAATCCCGCAGTTGTCGCTCGCGGTGACGAGGTCGAAATCTTGGACGATGTAGCCATAGGCGATGCACTCCCGGATGCCTCCCTCGGGCTGGCACCTCACGGAGGGAGGCGTCACGTCGGGTGAGCAGCTGCCCAGGGGGGCGGCGTAGGTGCTCAAGTCCACCGCCTCCTCCCCAGGCAGCGCGGCGCCGCAAGCCGCAGCCAACAGCAGGCACAGTCCCGCCAGCGCATGGGTGAACCTGCCGGGCCTCCGATTCGAATGCATTCCAAGACGCATGGTGTGTCCTCCTGGAGAGAGCTGCTCAGGTGTGGTGATGTCTCCGCGTTGCGCGAGGCAATCTGCCAGGGCGAGGCCGCGCTCACATTGGCCCAAGCCGCCAAAAGACTGGCATGCTTCGCCACCTCGCTGAGCCTGCTCTGAGCTCGTTCTCCATGGCCGCGTCTTCCTCGGACTCGTCTCGAAGCGCCCTCTCTCCACGCGAGCCCCGCCGAGCTCGCTTCACGGCATCCGTGGTCTTCGTGAGGATGCTCACCCAGGCGGCGGCGGCGCGGGGCGTGCGCGTTGACGATCTGCTGGAGCACCATGGCGTCAACCCCTCGCTCCTCGAGGCGCTCGATTCGCGGGTGCCTCACGCCCTCCTCGTCGACTTGTGGGAGCAGGTGCCGCGCCGGCTCAATGATGCCGCGCTGGGGCTCCGCCTGGCGCAAGCAGTTCCGCTCGGGGCCTTCGATCTGGTCGAGTACTGCATGCGCAACAGTCCCGACCTCGCCACGTGTTACCAGAAGCTGACCCGCTGGCAGCGCCTGCTGCACGACGGGGCCCGCTATCACCTCGAGGTCGAGGGCGACATGGCTCGCATCTCCCACCGGCCCCCGCTCGAGGTCCCGCCCCACGCGGTCGATTTCATCCTGGCGAAGCTCTTGAGAATCGGCCAGCAGTTGACGGGGGTGGCCTTCTCGCCGCGCGGCGTCGCCCTCCCCTATCCTCGCCCGTCGGACGACCTCGAGCACACACGGGTGTTCGGCGCGAGCGTGCGGTTCAGTCAGCCCTACACGTGCCTCGAGCTCGATCGGGCCGTGCTCGAGCTGCCCATCCAGGGGACGGATCCCAACCTTGCCGCGGTCCTGGACCGGTTCGCGCAGACCCGGATCGAGGGACTGCCGCGAGCCCTGGACCTGGTAGACGAGCTAGGCGAGCGCATCCGGAAGGCCCTGCGCGGCACCGTGCCTGACGCGGCGACGCTCGCGCGCCAGATGGGCATGAGCGCACGCACGCTGTCACGCCGGCTCCACGAGCGCGGACTCACCTACCAGGAGGTGCTCGACCAAGCGCGACGAGAGCTGGCGTTGCGGCACGTCCTCAACAAGGACCTCAAGCTGCTCGAGGTCGCCTTCCTGCTGGGGTTCTCGGAGGTCAGCAATTTCTACCGTGCCTTCCGTCGCTGGACCGGCACCACGCCCGCTGCCTATCGGCGCGAGTCCTTGGGGGTGTGAGGCGCCTGGGATGAATCGAGCAGCCCTGAGACCCAGTCCGCCCTCGCCTACCCGAAGTGATAGGCGGACAGGCGCAGGCCCATAAACGTGGCGTTGTACGCCGTGGTTCCCCGGTCCGAGCCCGCCGCTCCAGCGATGACCATCAGCGGCAGCAGGTGCTCCTCTCGCGGGTGCGCCAGCCGCGCCACCGGAGCTTCCTCCCAGTGGATCAGCCGGCCATCGCGCTCCTTCGGCTCCAGCGTGGCCGACTCCCGCAGCCACGCGTCGAACTGCTCGGCAATGCCGCGCGAGCGCGGATCCATGAACGCCCGCAGGTTGTGGAACGTCATCCCGCTGCCGATGATGAACACGCCCTCGTCGCGCAGCGGCGCCAGCGCACGCCCCATCGCCAGGTGCTCCTGGGGATCCAGTCCCTGCTTGAGCGACAGCTGCACCACGGGCACGTCCGCCTCGGGATACGTCAGCTTGAGCGGCACGAAGGTGCCGTGATCGTAGCCACGCTGAGGGTCCGCCGCCGTCTGGAACCCCGCCGCCCCGAGAAGCTGCCGCACGCGCTCGGCGAGCTTCGGATGGCCCGGCGCGGGCCACGTGAGCGCGTACGACTCGGGCGGGAAGCCGTAGTAGTCGTAGAGCATGGGCGGGCGCTCGGCGGTCATCACCGTGGGCAGTGGCTCCTCCCAGTGCGCCGAGATGACCAGCAGGGCCTTGGGCCCTGTCTTGGGCACAGCGCGCACCGAGCGCAGGTAGCCCGACAGCGCGTCGAAGCCCGGCTTGTCATCAAAGCCCAGGTCCACGAAGGGCCAGGGGCCGCCGCCGTGCGGCAGGAACACCACGGGCATCCGGTCCGGCATTGTTCGATCCTTGGAAGAGGCTCCAGCCCCGGCCGCATCATGAATGAAGCCGGATTGCCTATGCTAGACATGCCCGCATGATCCACGTCGCGGCGATGGCACTGCTGGCCCTCTCCCTGAACCAGGTTCCGAACACGGGCAGGGCCAAGGCGAAGTTTCCTCCCCGCACCGAGAAGCCTCGGCCTCCGCCTCCGCAGCAGCCCACCCCCGACACGCCCGCGCCCTCCCAGCCCCACGACGATGCACCCCCGCCTCAGTTGCCGAGCCAGCCTCCCCCCTTCCAAGAAGAGCCGTACCTCGCGGTCATCCGCAGCCACTCGCCGCAGATCGAGAGCTGCTACGCCCGCGCTCGCGCCTGGTCCCCCGCAGTTCAAGGCGAAGTCATCGTGGAGTGGGACATCTCCCCAGGCGGCAACGTCTTCGGCGCCACCGTGACCTCCAACACCACCGGTAACAGTGAACTCGCGAGCTGCGTGCTCCAAGAGGTGAAGAGCTGGATCTTCCGCGCGTCCGACTCCTCCTATCCCACCCACGTCCGCCACCCGTTCCGCTTTCAATCTTCTTGAGCGCCGAGAATGGAGAGGCCGTTTTGACCTCGAAATTCGGGTTCTCTGGATAATTCCGTCATCCCTACCTGTCTGCTTTCGGACGGTCATGGCACCGTCCTGAAAATGACACGGCGGAGAAATTCACCGTCCGTCATAACGCCCCTGTTGCGCCAGAGGGGGCGGAATGCCGGGTGAAGTCGCGGGACGTTTTCTCATGGTCCGTGCGCACGGCTGGAGGTGCGCGCTGCCGATGGGCGAGGTCATCGAGACCTTGCGCCCGCTGCCCGTGTCCCCTGTCGCCGGAGTGCCCTCCTTCGTGCGCGGCGTGTCCGTGGTGCGCGGCGAGCCCACGCCGGTGCTCAGCCTCGCGGCGCTGATGGGCGGCGCGGCCTCGACCGAGCCCCGGCGCTTCGTCCTGCTCCGCGTCTCCGCGCGCCAGGTGGCCCTGGAGGTGGATGAGGTGCTCGGACTGCGCGAGCTCAACGCCTCGGAGCTGGGGGCCGTTCCCCCGCTGCTGCAAGGCGCCGCGTCCGGCCACCTCGAGGTGCTGGGCACGCTGGATGGCCAGTTGCTCGGAGCGCTGAGCGCGGCCCGCCTGCTGCCGGCGGATGCGTGGTCCCGGCTGGCCTCCTCCGGAGGTGCGGCATGAGCGAGCAGGACGTGCTCATCGACCGGCTCGCCGGGCTCGTGGAGCGGCGCCTCGGACTGGTGCCCGCCCTCGAGACGCGGCAGGAGCTGGCCACACTCCTGGCCGACCTGGCCCCCCGCCGCCGCTGGGACGACTACCTCGACCAGCTGGAGACGGCCGGGCCCAGCGATCCCGAGCTGCGCGCCCTGGCCGAGCGCCTCACCGTGGGCGAGACGTACTTCTTCCGTCACCAAGTCCAGCTCGAGGCCCTGGTGGAGCGGGTCCTCCCGTGGGTGCAGCGCGAGGGCCGCCCTGCCCGCGTGCTCTCCGCCGGGTGCTCCACTGGAGAGGAGCCGTACTCGCTGGCCATCCTCGGGCGCGAGAGCCCCCGCGTGGACGCCGAGCGCCTCTTCATCACCGGCATGGATCTCAACCCGCGCGCCATCGCCCGCGCGCGCTGGGCCCACTACGCGCCCTGGGCCCTGCGCTCCACCCCCGAGTTCCTGCGCGAGCGGTGGTTCTTCTCGCTGCCGGACGGCGGGTTCGCCCTGCGGCCAGACCTGCGCGACTCCGTCGTCTTCGAGGAGCGCAACCTGCTGGAGGACTCTCCCTTCTGGATGCCGGGCTCCTTCGACGTCATCCTCTGCCGCAACGTCCTCATCTACTTCTCGCCCGAGACGGCCCGGCGGGTCATCGCCCGGCTGGAGCAGGCGCTCACGCCCGGTGGGTTCCTGTTCCTGGGCCCCTCCGAGAACCTGCGGGGACTTTCGGAGTCCTTCGAGATACAGCAGGCGGGCGATGCCTTCTACTTCCAGCGCGGCCGCGCTACGCGAGCCACCCCTCGCCCCGGTACCCTGACGCCCGTGGCCACTCCCGCGCCTCGCGCCACGCCCGCTCCCTTCTCCATGCCCACGCCGCTGGGGGGCTCCCTCCCCCGGCCGAAGGACACCGCGGCCACGCCAGAGGGCACGGCCCGCGCCTGGCGCCTCTTCGAGGAGGAGCGCTATGCCGACGCCCGCTCCTGGCTGGAGGGGCTGCCCGAGTCCGAGCGGGAGCAGCCGGTGATGCAGTTGCTGCGCGCCGCGCTCCACCTGCAGGCCGGCCGCTTCCAGGAGGCGGAGCGGCTGAGCGAGGTGCTCGTCGAGCGTGGGGTGCAGGGCGCCGGGGCGAACTACCTGCTGGGCCTGTGCCGCGAGCAGGCCGGAGACGGGCCCAGCGCGCGGGCCCGCTATGAGCGCGCCGTCCACCTGGAGCCCACCTTTGCCCTCGGCCACCTGCGCCTGGGCATGCTCGCGCGGAGGGACGGAACGCCCCTCACCGCCCGCGTGGCGCTGCGGCTGGCGCTCACCCTGCTCGCCCACGAGCAGCCCGTTCACCTCGCGCTGTTCGGCGGGGGGTTCGGCCGCCACGGGTTGATGCAGGTCTGCCAGCGAGAGCTGCTCGCGTGCTCGGAGGGCCCATGAAGAGCCACGAGGAACTCTCGCAGCGGCTGGCTGAGCTGAAATCGGAGTTCGACGCCTCCTTCGCGCGTCCCGCCGTCCTCGCGGAGGCCCACCGGGAGGTCCTGCTGCGCCTGAGCGTGGGCGGAACGGTGCTGGCGGTGCCCCTGAACCAACTCAAGGGCCTCCACGCCCTGGCCCGCGTCGTGGCCCTGCCGGACAGCCCTCCCGGGTTGCTGGGGGTGGTGGGCCTGCGCGGGCAGCTCGTGGCGGTGCACTCGCTGGCGACGTGCCTCGGGCTGCCCCTGGACGAGCCTCCGCGCTGGCTGCTGCTGGGAGATGCCTCGCAGCGCGTGGGGCTGGCCGCGGGAGGCTTCGAGGGCCAGCTCCGCGTCCCTCCCGGGCAACTGCGGCCCCACGCGGGCGCCGCGCCCCGGCCCTACTTGAGCTCCGCCGTGCTGCGGCCCGGGGAGCCGCCACTGCCCGTGCTCGATATGGCTTCGTTGGTGAAGGACTTGCTGGACGGAGCCCAAGCTCCGCGAATTGAGAGGTAGTTCATGCGTCGGAAGTTGACGGTCGGCCAGCAGATCGCCGCCGGGTATGCCGCGGTCATGCTCATCATGATCCCTCTCGCCATCGTGGGGCTGATGGCCAACCGCCGGTTCCTGGAGTCCAGCCAGCGCGTGGCCCACACCTATCAGGTGATCGGACGGCTGGAAGCCATCCCTTCCAACATGCGAGCGGCGGAGATGGGGACGCGTGGCTTCGTCATCACCGGGCAGGAGTCCTCGCTGGATACCTTCGTGGAGGGCGAAGCGGACCTGCGCAAGGCCATGGATGATCTGAGCCGGCTGCTCATGGACGACCCCGAGCAGATGCGCCGGCTGGCGTCGCTGCGGCCCGGCCTCGAGGCCCGGATAGAGGAGATGCGCACCGTCATCGCCACGCGCCGCGAGCACGGCTTCGAGACCACCCAGTCGCTCATCCTCACCCCGAAGACGCGGGAGACCATCCGGGATCTGCGCTCCCGGGTCGCCGAGATGGTGTCCGTGGAGCAGAACCTGCTCCAGGAGCGCGACCGCGTGGCCCAGGAGGAGGCCCACTTCCTCACCCTGCTGTCGGAGCTGGGCGTGGGCGCGCTGATCATCGTCATCATCGGCGCGGGCGTCTACATCACCCGCGGGCTGCGGCGGCAGATCGGCCTGGCGGTGGAGCACGTGCAGAGCTCCTCCACGGAGCTGCAGGCGGCCGCCACGCAGCAGGCCGCGGGCGCGCGCGAGCAGGCCTCGGCCACCACGGAGGTCTCCACCACCGTCAAGGAGCTGCTCTCCACGTTCCGGCAGATCGCCGGCAGCGCGCAGCAGGTATCCCTGGCCGCGGACGAGACGGCCAACGCCACCGGCCAGGGCGTGCAGACGGTGGACCGGGCCCAGGAGGCCATCGAGTCGGTGCGCCGCCAGGTGGACGTCATCGTCAGCCACATGCTGGACCTGGGCAAGCGCACCCAGCAGATCGGCGGCATCCTGGACATCATCAACGAGCTGGCCGAGCAGACGAACATCCTCGCCATCAACGCCACCATCGAGAGCGCGGGCGCGGGCGAGCACGGGCGGCGCTTCGCGGTGGTGGCCGAGGAGATTCGCAAGCTGGCGGACCGGGTGGGCGTCTCCACCAAGGATGTGCGCACCCTCATCGACGAGGTCCGCGCGGCAGCCAACACCACCATCATGGCCACCGAGGATGGCTCCAAGGCGGTGCAGAACGGCGCCCGGCAGTTCGCCGAAGTGGCCGGCACCTTCCGGCGCATCTCCGAGCTGACGAGCGCCAACCTGGACGTGGCGCGGCAGATTGAGCTGAGCACCCAGCAGCAGACCTCGGCGGTGGAGCAGGTGAGCGCCGCCATTCAGCAGGTGGCCGTCACCGCCAAGCAGACGGAGGTGAGTTCTTCTCAAACGTTGCAGACCTCCACGCACCTCATCCAACTCTCCCGCCAGCTCGCGACGCTGGTGGATGCCCGGCACACGAACGCGAGATGAACCCTCCCGGCGTCTTCAGCCACTTCCAGGTCGAGGCCCGCGAGCTGCTGGAGCAGCTCAGCCAGGGCTTCGTTTCCCTGCAGGAAGGTGGCGAGGATCCGCAGGTGGTGCCGCAGCTGTTCCGCTGGGCGCACACGCTCAAGGGCGCCGCGCAGGTGGTGAAGCAGGCCCAGCTGGCGGAGATGGCCCACGCGCTGGAGGACGCGCTCGCGCCCTACCGCGCGCAGGGCGCGCCGCTGCCGCGCGAGAGTGTGGGGGAGTTCCTCAAGCTGGTGGGGCAGATGCGTGGGGTGCTGGAGGCGGTGGGGTCTCCCGCGCCGAGCACCCCGGAGGCCGCTCCCTCCGCGCCCGCGAGGGAGACGGTGCGCGTGGAGCTGGCGGCGCTGGACGAGCTGCTGGATGGGGTGGCGGAGGCGGTGGTGCAGCTTGGTGGGCTGCGGCAGTCGGTGGAGGCGGTAGGGCAGGCGCGGCGGGCCTCGCAAGGGTTGCTGGAGCTGCTCACCGCCCCCGCGGCTTCGAGCGCCTCGCCCGCCGAGCACGCCCGGTGGCTCTCCCGCACGCTGGCGGTGGCCGATGCGCTCCACAGCGCGCTCTCCCGGGCGGGGCGCTGGCTGGATGGTGGGCTGGGCAAGGCGGAGAACGAGCTGACGCGGCTGCGCGATGCCAGCCATGCGCTGCGGCTGGTTCCCGCCTCCTCCCTCGCCCAGCCGCTGGAGCTGGCGGCGCACGAGGCCGCGGCCTCGCTGGGCAAGCGCGTCTCCTTCGAGCTCGAGGGCGAGGACGTGAGGCTGGATGGGCACGTGCTGGCGGCGGTGCGCCAGGCGCTGCTCCACGTGGTGCGCAACGCGGTGGACCATGGGCTGGAGGAGCCCGAGGAGCGGCTCTCGCTGGGCAAGCCGGTGCAGGGCCGCCTCTGCGTGCGCGTGGAGCGCTGCGGCGCCCGGGTGCGCTTCTCCTGCGAGGACGATGGCCGCGGCGTGGACCTCGCGCGGGTGCGTCAAGCGGCAGTGGAGCACGGGCTCGTCACGGAGGGAGAGGCCGAGACGCTCGACGAGCAGGCCCTGCTGGAGCTGCTCTTCCGCGCGGGCTTCAGCACGGCCTCCGAAGTGACGGACGTGTCCGGCCGCGGAGTGGGGCTGGATGTGCTGCGGGAGACGGCGCGCGAGCTGAAGGGCGTAGCCAGCGCCACCAGCCGGCCTGGCCTGGGCACTCGCTTCACGCTGGAGGTGCCCGTCTCCCTCATCTCGCAGGAGGTGCTGGAGGCCGAGGCGGGCGGCCAGCGGCTGCTGCTGCCGCTGGATGCACTGACGGCCTCGGTGCGCCTGCCCCCAGAGTCCTTTACCTGGACGGGCGCCCACGCCACCTTCGTCCACGAGGGCCAGGCCGTGCCCTTCCTCCCCCTGGTGACGGTGCTGGGGCGAGCCGAGGAGGCGCGCAACCGGCCGTGGTCGGTGGCAGTGCTCGGCCAGGGCGCGGAGCAGGTGGCGGTGGGCCTGGACCGGATGTACGGCATCCGCCGCGTGGTGGTGAAGCCGCTGCCGCCCTCCGTTCCCGCGCTGCCGCTGGTGGCCGGCGCCAGCTTCGATGCCCAGGGCGAGCCCGTGCTCGTGCTGGACGCGGTGGGGCTGGCCCAGCGCGTCCGCCAGGGCTCGGCACTCCCGGCCGCGCCTCGCACCATGCGCCGCCGCAGCATCCTCGTCATCGACGACTCGGTGACGACGCGGATGCTGGAGCAGAGCATCCTCGAGTCCGCGGGCTACGCCGTGGCGCTGGCGGCCTCCGGCGAGGAGGGCATGGAGCAGGTGCTCAAGAGCCCTCCAGCGCTCATCATCGTGGATGTGGAGATGCCGGGCATGAGCGGGCTGGAGTTCACCCGAAGACTGCGGGCCCACCCCTCACTGGCGGCGCTGCCCGTGATCATGGTGTCATCCCTGGGAACCGAGGAAGCCCGGAGACGCGGGAAAGAGGTGGGGGTCTCGGCGTACATCGTCAAGGGCGAGTTTGATCAACAGGGCTTCCTCGACACCGTGGCGCGCCTCTCCGGCGGGCCGGAAGAGCGGAGGACTGCTCCATGACATCGCTCACTCTCCCCAGGCCTTCGAGGCCGCCGCTCCTGCCCGCTCCGGCGCGAGCTCCGCGTGCGGTCGTGATGGGCGGCTCCACCGGCGGCCCCACGGCCGTGCGGCAGTTGATCCGGGGACTGCCTCGAGACTTCTCTCTGCCCATCTTCCTGGTGCTCCACCTCTCCGAGTCCTTCGAGAACACGCTGATAGAGTTGCTGGGCAAGGACGCGCCCTTCCCCGTGCGCCAGGCGGTGGACGGAGAGCCACTGCCACCGGTGGGCCTTCCTCAGGTGGTGATGGCACGGGCCAACCGGCACCTGCGGATGCACAGCGGCCGGCTGTGGCTGACGGACGAGCCGGAGCGGCACTCGTGCCGTCCCTCGGTGGATGTGCTCTTCGAGTCGGCCGCGCAGCAGCTTGGGCCGTACGCCATTGGCTGCCTGCTGACGGGGATGGGGCGGGACGGAGCCCAGGGGCTTCAGGCGCTCCAGAAGGTGGGCGCAACAACGCTGGCTCAGGACGAGGCCAGCTCCGCCGTCTTTGGAATGCCGTGCGAGGCCATCCGGCTGGGCGCGGTCCAACACGTCGTCGGGTTGCAGGATCTGCCCGGGTGCCTGGCGGCACTCGCGCGCACGGCAGTGAAAGGAAGGCCAGCATGAAACCCAGTGTGCTCATCGTCGATGACAGCGCGACTGTGCGAGCGGATCTCCGCGGGGTACTCAGCGCCGCGGGCTTCAATACCCTGGTGTGTGGAGGCATCGCGGCAGCGCGCAAGGCGCTCTCCGAGGAGTGGGTCGATCTGATCATCCTCGACGTCATCCTCCAGGATGGAGACGGCGTGGAGCTGCTCATCCAGCTTCGCGCCGAGGAGCGCACGGCCCATGTGCCCGTGCTCGTGCTCTCCGCGGAGGCGGCCGTGAAGGCCCGGCTCCGAGGCCTGAGCGGCGGGGCCAACGACTACGTGGGCAAGCCGTACGATCCGGCCCTGGTGGTGAAGCGGGCCCGGGAGCTGACGCGGGCGCGCTCCACCACGATGGACCTGGAGCCGAAGCTGGTGGCCGCCGCGCGCCGCCGCCGGGTGCTGGTGGTGGATGACAGCCCCACCTTCCTCCATGCCGTGGTGGAGGAGCTGCGCAAGGACGGGCATGACCTCATCGCCGCGGTCTCGGCCGAGGAGGCGCTCTCGCTGCTGAAGGCGCAGCCGGTGGACTGCATCCTGATGGACCTGGTGCTGCCGCGGATGGATGGCATCGCGGCGGCGCGCATCATCCGCGCGGATCCGAAGATGGCCACGGTGCCGCTGCTGATGTTCACCGCGCTCTTCGAGAGCCAGAAGATGGCGGAGGCGCTCGCGGCGGGGGTGGATGCGTTCTGCCCCAAGGCGAGCGACATGACGCTGCTGCGCGCGCAGGTGCGCAACCTGCTGCGGCGGCGCGCCGCGGAGGACGAGCCCCCCCGGCATGCCATGCCCCGCTCCTCGATGGCCAGCGCTGCCCCGGGCCGGCTCTTTGATCGGGTGGTGGCGTGCAGCGGCCTGTCGCCGGTGATCGCCGCCACGACCATCACGCGCGCCTGCCGCCGGGCCAACGTGGACCCCGAGCACCTGAACGTGGGAACACTCATCCAGGCCATGCCCTCCATCCGCGAGGCGCTGCGCGTCTTCCTCACCGAGCACGAGACCCGCCGGTGCATGGCGGAGATTGAAGAGTTCACGCGCGAGGGACAGCCCTCATTAGCGGCCATGTGAGTGTCACCCCCGGCCCTCTGCTCGTGGGGCGCCGCCCCGCCGGTACAGCAGGGCAATGAAGAGGGGGCCGCCGAGCAGAGCCGTGATGACGCCAACGGGCAGCTCGTTGCCGAAGAAAGCGAAGGACACCCGCGCCAGCACGTCCGCCAGCACCAGGAACGCGGCGCCTCCCAGCGCGGAGAGCGGGACGAGCAGCCGCTGATCCGGCCCGAAGGCCAGTCGCAGCACGTGCGGCACGATGAGGCCCACGAAGCCAATCAAGCCCGTGAGGGCCACGGCTCCGGCGACGCTCGCGCTGGTGGCCAGCAGCAACAGGCGCCGCGTGCGGGCCACGGGAACTCCCAGGGCCGCGGCATCCTCGTCCCCGAGCATCATCAAGTTGAGCCGTCCGGAGAGCGCCACCATCACCGCGATGGCGGCGAGCTGGAGCAGCGCGGCCAGCCCCAGCGTGGCACCGCGCTCGTAACCGAGCGAGCCCGCCAGCCAGTAGAGAATCTCTCCCAGGCGATCCGGGGCGGACAGCGTCTTGATGAGCGTGATGGCGGCGGAGGCGAACGCGTTGAAGACCACGCCCGTGAGCAGCGCGGCATAAGGCGCCCGCGAGGAGTGGCCCCGGCTGGCGGCGAGAACGAAGAGCACGGAGCCTCCCGCACCGGCGAATGCCAGGAGCGCGGGCCCCGAGAGCCGCGAGAGCCCGCCGAACAGCCCCGGGGCCACCTGCCCCACCGTGGCCAGCCCCAACGCCAGCGCGAGCGTAGCGCCCAGGGCGGCACCACCGGAGACGCCGAGCACGAACGGATCCGCCAGCGGGTTGCGCAGCAGACCCTGGAGCGTGGTTCCGGATGCCGCGAGCCCCGCGCCGACGATGATGCCCAGCAGGGCGCGGGGCAGACGCAGGGACCAGAAGATGACGGCGTCGCTCGACTGCGGATCGCCGAGCGCAGCGGAGAGGGAGATGGGCTGCTCGCCAAAGCGGACGGCGATAGCGAAGGCGACGGCCAACAGCACAAGGCCCGCGGCACCCAGGCCGAGGACCCGCGAGGCGCTCAGCCTCCTTCCCTGCCGTGTCACTCCCTCTCCTCCGCTAGCGGACCTGGACGCCCGGATGCAACAGCCCGAACAACTCTTCGAGGCCCTTTCCCAGCGAGGGCCCAGGCTGCAGCAGCGCGAAGGATGGCACCTCTACCCAGCGCGCGGCGGACAGCCCGGGCAGAGCCTGGATCTTCTCCTTGCCCACGTCCACATCCGCCGCATCCACCACCACGTCAGGCTTGGCCCGCACCGCGCGCTCCACCGAATAGACGGGGTAGGCGGAGCCTGCATCCGCCGCGACGTTCACGGCCCCGGCGTCGCGCAGCAGCTCGTCCGCGAAGGAGCCTGGCCCAGCGACCACCAGTGGCTCGAAGCCATAGGCAAGCAGCACACGCGGCGTGGGCAGCTTCTTCGCCGCCTCGCGGATGCGGGACCGGATGGCCTCGATGCGGGAGACGAGCGCGTCGGCCTCCTGGACGCGGCTGAGCGCCTGCCCCACCGCACGCAAGGCGGCGAGCGTGTCCGCCACGGTGTGCAGGGGCAGCAGGAGCACGGGGACGCCGAGCTCGGCCATGCGCTCCACGGGCCGCTGGTTGCCAGGGCCCGGCTGGACGAGCACCACGTCCGGCTTGAGCGCGATGACGGCCTCCACGGACGGATCCACGAAGCCGCCCACGCGGGGCAGCTTCTCCACGCTCTTGTCCGTGTCGAAGCGGGACACCCCCACCAGAGAGCTGCCCGCCCCCAGGGCGATCACCATCTCCGAGAGGGACGGAGCCAGCGTCACCACGCGCTGCACCTTCGCGGGCTTCTTCGGTCCCAGCCACCGGGGCCCAGGCTGCGCATCGGCGGCGCCCGCCACGCCGGAGAAGACCAGCGCGGCGAGCAGGAGCAACGGAGTGAGGCGGACTCTCATGAGGGCAGTCTCCTACGGAATGGCGACGACGTCTCCCACGAGGGAGAAGCCGGACTCGCGCTGGCAGGCGGGGATAGGGGGCTGCTTCTGGCCACTGAGGCCGCGCACCTCGGTGAGCGTGTTCCCGGTGACGTCGACGACGAAGATGCGGCCCGCGTTGTTGTCACCCAGGTAGATGCGGTTACCCACCACGGCGAAGCGGCCAGCGGAGGGCAGCGCGCAGGAGGTGCTCGACTCGGGGCACGCGAGGGCCCAGGTGGAGACGGCGGCGTCCTGCTCATCCAGCAGCACCAGGGACGACTTCTTCACGGCGGTGAGGTTGTAGCTGGCGTCATAGGTGGCCTCGCCCGCGCAGCTCACCACCAGCTTGTTCCCCACGGGGGCAAGCCAGCCCGCGTTGAGGCACCCGTCCCCGAGCGGGAGGTACTTCACCTCGCGGGTCTGCGGATCGATCTTCGCGACGAGGCCGGGGCCGCCGGGCCCATAGGTGTTCGGGTCCAGGTTGTTGAGCGCCACATAGAGGAAGCCGCGGTGGGCGACGATGCCCGAGGGGGTGGGAACAGGGCTTCTATCCGGGAACGGCTGGAGCGCATCGCCCGAGGGCAGCTGGACCAGCGGCGAGGTCAGCTCCGGCTGGGCGGGATTGGCCAGGCTGACGCGAGCCACCTTGCCGCCGGCGGACAGGTCTCCGAAGAAGTTGCCATACAGGGTGACCCACAGGTCCGTGCCGAGCCGGGCCATGGCGAACGGGTTGGAGCTGGCACCGAAGTCCACCCGGGCCACCGGCTCCAGCCCGAGCCCCTGCGGGAAGCGTGTGCCCTCGGTGAGCGTGCCGGGCGCCGTCTTGCGCTGGAGCACCAGCAGCGTGTTGCTGGAGGAGTTGAGGACGTAGACGTAGGGGTCCTCGACGAGCACCTGGTTGGGCGCGTCGTCGGTGTCCGCAGCCTTCGGCAGGGAGACGTAGTCCACGAGCCGGGCCTCGCGCAGCTTCTTCGCGGTGTCGAGCACCAGCAGCACATCCTGCATGGGCGCCACCGACTGCGGGTGGTCGCCGATGGCCCGGTTGGGGCCCTTCAGGTCCGAGCCCGCCTGGAGGCCCACCACCTGGCCCGTGTTGAAGCAGGCCGCGACGACGTCATACGTGCACACGCCCGAGTGGCAGCTCTTCGCATCCGTGCACGCCGTCTCGCAGGTGCCGCAGTGTCCCGCGTCCTTCGCGAGGTCCACGCACGAGTCCCCGCAGCGCGTGAGGCCCTGGGAGCAGTTCACCTTGCACTGGCCGCTCTCGCACACCCGGCCCTGGCCGCAAGAGACACCACAGGCGCCGCAGTTGTTCGCATCGGTCGCGGTGACGGTGCACTGCCCGGCACAGAGGGTGGCGCCCTCTTGGCACCGGCAGGCTCCTTCCGAACACACCTGCCCGCTCCCACAGGTGTTGCCGCACGCACCGCAGTTCGAGGTGGAGCTGGTGAGGTCCTCGCACTGGTCGGAGCAGAGGGTCAGGCCCTCGCTGCACTCCGCGCCGGAATCCGGACAGCCACTCAGCCACAGGCCCAGGGCCACTATTGTCACCGTCAACGTACTTCTCATCGAACTTCCGTCCTTTGTGAGGGGGAACTGCTGGGGGAAGTGCCACCGAACGCCGCCGTGAGCGTCACGTAAGCGGAGCGGCCTGGAAGGGGGTAGCCGTTGAGGTCCTCGGCGTGCGCGTCGAAGACGTTCTTCAGCTCCACGGAGAGGGTCAGCTCGGGAGAGTGCCCGAAGGTGCTGGAGGCCCCCGCGTGGACGAACGTCCGCCCCGGCAACACGGCCTCTTCGGTGCGGTTGGTGAACTGCGCGGACTGCGAGGCCACCTCCACGCGCCCGGTGAGCCAGCGCGGACCGCCGGACACGCGCGCGCTCAGCTTGTGGCGCGGACGGTACGGCAGCTCCTTGCGGTAGTAGCGCACGTCGTCCCGGAGGTTGCGCGAGACGAGCAGCGTGTAGCCCAGCGTGCCCGACACCCACGGAGCGGGACGCCACTCGCCCTCGGCCTCCAGCCCGGCCACGCTCGCGGCGGCGAAGTTGAAGGGCTTGGCGGAGAACGGCGGGTAGAGCTCGTAGGCGATCAGGTCCTCGTAGAGACTGTAGAAGCCGCCCACCGAGGCCAGCGAGCGCTCGGTGCGATGCACCACCGCGAGATCCGCGTAGAGCGCCCGCTCGGGGCGGAGCGCGGCGTTCGGCAGCAGCAGCCCCTGGCGCACGTACAGCTCCTGGAAGGACGGAGCCCGGTGCGCCTGCCCAGCGTTGGCGCGCAGCTCCAGGCTCCACGGCAGCGACAGCGTGGCGCCCACCTTCGGCGACAGCAGCGTGTGCGGCCCGGCGCGCTCCACTCGTATCGACGGCGCAACGAGCAGCTGGCCGCCCACCAGCACCAGCTCGTCCATCACCATGACGCTGGCGCGCAGCCAGCTCGGTCGAGAGTCCTCACCGGAGACGAGCTCCGCGTCCGTCACGTCCTCGCCCGTGACGGTCACCGCCGCCGACAGGCCATGCCAGCCGCCCAGCAGCTTCCGCGCCTCCACCTCCACGCCACCCACCCGCTGCGTCTGGGAGCCCTGCACTGCCTGAGGCCCACCCTCCAGACTCAGACGCTCTCCTCGGAACCATGCCCGCGCGGAGCCGCGCACGCCCTCCCGCTCGCCCGAGACGCGGAGGCTGGCCGATGCGCGCTGCGTGCTCTGCCGCGTGTCCGGGCTCGGATTGACCGCGGTGCCTGCGAGCCCCCGGTCATCCGCGAACAGCTCGGTCAGCAGGTCCACCTCGAGGCCGCGCTCCGAAGTGCGCCGCAGCCGAAGCAGTCCTCCCGCTCCACGCGCGTCATTGTTGGTCCGGCGGCGCTCCTCCAGCGCATCTCCCGGGAACGCGGGGCTCGGGTCGAAGAGGAACGAAAAGTCGCCCTCGGAGCGCCCACCATGCACCAGCAGCAGCGCATCCACCCCCGCGAGCGGGCCCGTCGCGGACAGCCAGCCGAGCTGCGTGCCCCAGCTTCCATACGTGGCCTCTCCCGCCACGCGCGCCTGCTCTCCCGGCCGCCGGGTGACGACGTTCACCACGCCGCCCAGCCCTCCTGAGCCGTAGCGCGCCCCCGCGCCCCCGCGGAGCACCTCGAAGCGCTCCACCATCGCCAGCGGCACCCGAGACAGGTCCACCACCCCACCCGCTCCATTCAGGGGAATGCCATCCAGCAACAGCAGCGAGCCATTCGGCGAGGCGCCGCGCACCACCAGGTTCTTGCTCTGCCCGTAGCCGCCGCTGTCCTGCACCTGCACGCCCGCGGAGGTGGAGAGCACCTCGGCGGCATCCTTCGCGGCTCCGCCAAAGACCGCCGTATCAATGATGGTGAGCGCCCCACTGGGGTCCCTCTGCCGGGCCGAAGTCATGGGCTCGGGCGGGCGCGTCGCCTGGACCTCCACCTCTGGAGCGGAGATGAGCGCGTCCTCGGGCTCTACCGCATCAATAATGATGGGAGCCTGCTCGCCCGGGGCGGTGGGCGCAGGAGTGCTCGCGTCAGGAGCCCCTTGGGCTCGCGCGATTCCATTCAGGGTGAGCGCCAGACACAAACCGAGCCCGGCAAGAGATGACCGCCCCATGCTCCGCCTTCCGCTCTCTCCATCGAAGAGAGAAGGCCATCCGGAGCCGCCTTGCGAGCGGCCGGACCTCTGGGCAGGTCTCCTGGCTCATGGGCTCCGGGTGAGGGCGCACGCTGCGCCTCTCCGGAAGAAGTCCTCCCCCTTCCCCGAGACAACCCTCTCGAGTGGGGACTGCCGAGGACCCCGGCCCTGACCGACAGGGCTGCCCACATACAGTGGCGGGACCGCGCCGGATTTCCACCGGCTTCCCTCTTGCGTGCCCTGCATGGGCACCCAAAGGCGCGGCCCTTCTATGGGTTTACGCCCACGCTCGTCAAGCGCACCTGGGAGCGCGCTCGGGCGTGCACGTACTGCTCGAAAGCGGGCGCCTGCAGGAAGGACATCTCCACGGCCCCGAAGCGCAGCGAGGCCCGATCGAACAGCGGCGTCGGGCGGCC
This sequence comes from Hyalangium minutum, assembly GCF_000737315.1. Lineage (GTDB taxonomy): Bacteria > Myxococcota > Myxococcia > Myxococcales > Myxococcaceae > Hyalangium > Hyalangium minutum. Next base: position 104,030 of record NZ_JMCB01000005.1, on the reverse strand, counting down.
CGGGACGATGAGCACGCCCGCCTGGAAGGTGCCGTTGTGGCTCTCGGCATCCACCACCTGCCACATGCCCGTGTGCGGCTCCTTGCGGAACACGGCGTGCAGCCGCGACACAGTGGGGTCGTCGATGACAATGTCACAGTCGGGCGAGCGGCCCAGCGTCACCTCGTCCACATCGGCGATGCGCTTGTGCAGCTCAAGCACGAGCGGCTCGGAGGCGGTGGGCCGTGAGAAGCGGATATTGGACAGCGTGGAGCGCGCGAAGCCCAGCGGGGCCTCCTTGCGGGGCGGTGGAGATTCCCACACCAGCACCGGCCAGGAGACCGCCTTCAGCACGGACTCGCGATCCTGCAGCAACTGAGACGCCAGTAAGGAGAACCGAAGCGCCACGCCAACCACCTCCCCCTGCCAGAATCGAGGACAGAACCTGTGCATGCCCTCCGGGGCTGACCAGTGCCTCGCCCACCGTCCACTCCCAGTGGCATTTTCGGCGGGAGCCGCTCCCTCCGCGCGCGTCCTGTTCAGCGAGCAACGTCCGGGTATGCTCCGTGCGACCAGTCCAGGAGAAGACGACCATGTCGTGGCTCGACACATTGGATGACATCCGCACACGGGACTTCAGCAAGGTGCCCGCGAAGGAGCGGGACGCGATGGCTCGGGATGTCATCAACATGAGCTCGTACGCGGTGGCGCTGGTGGCCATCTCGCCGCTGCCGCTGACGGACGTGGTGCTGACGCTGCCCATCCAGACCGGCATGGTGATGACGGTGGGGCACATCTACGGGCGCAAGGTGACCAAGGCCTCGGCGCAGGAGCTCCTCATCGAGCTGGGCACCACCGCAGGCGTGGGCCTGCTGGCACGGCAGGGCATCAAGGCGCTCATCCCGGTGCTCGGCGCGCTCCTGACGGTGGCTCCCGCGTACGCCGCCAACTGGGCCATGGGCCGGGTGGCGATGGAGTACTACAAGAACCCGCAGCTCAGCCGCACCGCCCTCAAGGAGGTGTTCCGGCGGGCTCGGGAGGAAGGCACCTCGGTCTTCTCGAGGGAGGGGTTCGAGCGCTTCCGGAAGCAGAACACGAAGGCCGTCGAGGAAGTCGCCGAGGCCGCGCGCGAGCAGGAGGAGGAGGCCAGCGCCCCGGCTCCGAGGAAGGCCGCCACGAAGAAGTCCGCCGCGAAGAAGGCGGGCGCGGCGCGGAAGAAGACGGCCACGAAGAAGTCCTCCAGGAAGTAGTCCTCCGGGCTCCCCATCCACGACCGTCCACGGCAGTCCACGGCGGTGGACGGTACGGGGCTCCGAAACGCTCTCTTTCACAGCCTCTCCGAGGGGAAGTGCCGTTGGCACGGCGCCTGCTTTGGGCTCCTGCGACCTCAGGCGGTCGAAGCCGATGAGGCGCCCACGCCATGGGTGGCGCGGGAGTGTGAAGGAGCGAGGTAGGACGATGCTGACGGCAGGAAAGAGGTTGGCGGTGTTCTCCATTCGGGAGGGCAAGGGCGGGAGCATCTGGGTGCGTGCGGGGAGCGCCTTCGTGAACAAGGACGGCTCGCTGAACGTGCTGCTGGATGTGCTGCCCCTGGACGGGAAGCTGCACGTGCGCGAGGCCGCGGACAAGCGGGACGGCGCTCAGGCCAGCGGGCGCTTCGGGTCGGAGGCGGGGCTCGAGCCGGCGCTGATGGAGGGCCACTCGTGAGCGGGCGTGCGGTGCTGGGGATGGGGGTGATGATGGTGCTCGGGCTCGTGCTGCTGGGGCCTGGGGTGGCGGAGGCAGGGCGGCGCCGCACGCAGATGCAGTACTCCGGCGTGGTGAACCTCAACGAGGCCACACCGGAGGAGCTGGACCGGCTGCCGGGCGTGGGGAGGAAGGCGGTGGACCGCATCCTCGATCACCGGGAGAAGCACCCCTTCAAGCGCGTTGAGGAATTGGTGCGCGTGAAGGGCTTCGGGAAGAAGAAGTTCCAGAAGCTCAAGCCGTACCTGACGCTCACGGGCGCGACGACGCTCCAGGAGGAGAAGCGCAGCGCCTCGGATGCTCCGGCCAAGCCGAAGCACTGAGACCCCGAGCCGTAGGCCGCTCCGGTGCTGTCCTGGCCGGAGCGGCTCTTTTTCGACAGCGGCTCACCCTCACGACCGCTGATCCGCCAGAAACGCGGCGGTATATTGTCCTCGACCTCCGCGCTGATACACGGAGGATGTGCGAGGTTCGTGAATGGGTGGTGGCCAGCCGTTGCGCCTGCTCCTCATCGAAGACTCCGAGGATGATGAGCTCCTGCTGCTCTCGGAACTTCGGAGCTGTGGCTATGAGCCATCCCTTACCCGCGTCGAATCGCTCGAGGAGATTGAGCGCGCCCTGAATGAAGGACCGTGGGACGCGATCATCTCCGACTATGTCCTCCCGGGCTTCAACGGGCTGGCGGCGCTTCCGCTCGTGAAGGAGCGCGGGCTCGACCTGCCCTTCCTCATCGTGTCCGGCGCTGTGGGCGAGGACACCGCCGTGGAAGCCATGAAGAGCGGCGTCCATGACTTCCTCTTCAAGGATCGGCTGGCGCGCCTGGGCCCCGCCCTGGCCCGCGAGCTGCGCGAGGCCGAGGTCCGCGCCGAGCGCCGCCGGATGCAGGAGCGGCTCCTGCTCTCGGACCGGCTCGCAGCGCTGGGCCTGCTCGCCGCGGGCGTGGCCCACGAGATCAACAACCCGCTCTCCTCGCTGATGATGAACCTGGACTTCACCCTGAACTCCGCCCGCGAGCGGTCCCTGCAGGAGGATGACGTCCAGGCCCTGCGCAACGCCTCCGAGTGCGCCCAGCACATCCAGGAGATCATCCGCGACATCAAGGTCTTCGCCCGGCCCGAGGCCCAGCCGCTCGGTCCCACGGATCTGCACCGCGTGCTGGACTCCGCCCTCCGCATGGCGTGGAACCAGGTCTTCCCCCGCGCCCAGCTCATCAAGGACTACGGCGAGGCCTCCACCGTCCACGGCAGCGAGGCCCGACTGGCGCAGATCTTCCTCAACCTCGTCATCAATGCCGCGCAGGCCCTCCCTGAAGGCAGCAGCCACGAGCACGCCATCCACGTCGTCACCCGGCGCTCCCTGCCCGACACCGTGCGCGTGGAGATCCGCGACACCGGGCCTGGAATCCCTGCGGAGCTGCACGAGCGCATCTTCGAGCCGTTCTTCACCACCAAGCCCCTGGGCGAGGGCACCGGGCTGGGACTCTTCATCTGCCGCCGCCTCGTGACCGAGATGGGCGGCCGCATCGGCGTGGAGAGCCAACCCGGCCAGGGCACCCGCTTCTGGGTCCACCTCCGCGCCGCAGCCACGCCCTCCCCCGCTCAATCGGCCAGCGCCTGAACCCCTGGAAACTCCAGGGGTTGCCCGCTCCCCCTCCCGCCAGGCAAGGTTCTCTCACCTGTGACACAATGCGGCACACTGCCTCACAGGGAGACATCAGGGGTAGCATGCGGGCCCACGGCCAGCCGCCCCCCCAGGTGGCACGGCTGGCTGCCTCCTGGCTGGCCCTTCTTGGGGGCCCAAGTACTCCTCCGCTGTGGAAACTGTGGAAGAGCGCTAGAACTGTGGGGTGGGCGACTTGGAGGCGAAGTTGAAAGAGACCGTGGACGAGCTAGAGCAAGAAACACCCCCATTGGCGACACAGCCGGAGAAGGCACGGGGACCCCAGCTGGGTGAGGTTCTCGAGTTCATGCGCCTGCTGTGGGCTGTGGATCATGGCCTCCAGTCCACGTCCAAGCGCATGGAGTCCGCGCTCGGTATCACCGGCCCGCAGCGCCTGGTGCTGCGCCTCGTGGGCCGCTTCCCGGGCATCACTGCCGGCAACCTCGCGCAGATCCTCCATGTGCACCCCAGCACCCTCACCGGCGTGCTCAAGCGCCTGGAGAAGCGCGGCCTGCTGGAGCGCAAGTCGGATCCGCTCGATGGGCGCAAGGCGCTGTTCGCCCTCACCGATGCGGGACGGACCCTGGACGTGCCCTCGACAGGGACGGTGGAGGCCGCCGTGCAGCGGGCGCTCTCCAAGATGACCCGCACGCGCATCACCCATACCCAGGACGTCCTCACCGCGCTGGCCGAAGAGCTGGGGGGAATCCCCACCGCGGCCGACCCGCCGACGGATGAAGCGGCCCGGCGCTCGACTGACGCCCGCTGAACGCTCGCTCTCCCGGCCATCCGCCGCCGGACAGAGCCCTCCTCCTCCCTGGCCCCGCCGCCCCAAAGGGACGCGCGCGCGGGAGGAGGTTGCTACAGAATTGGGAAATAGGCGGCCCACCCGCGGGTTGCCTCGCCACTGAGCGGACGAGATTGTGAACCTCGAAACCCCGCAGCCCCCAGACTCGGAGCTTCCCCCTCCCCCTCCGCCTCCTCCGGCGCCCGCCGCCGAGGCCCGGCCGCGTCCACGCGCCCGCCAGGTGGAGGCCCTGCTCGCTGCCGTGCGCGCCCGCCAGCGGCGCCAGCTCTGGCTCGAGGGCGGCATGCTCGGCGCCATGGCCTTGCTGCTGCTCGGCCTGGGCGGCGGCTTCCTCGGGCTCGTGGCTCCCGCGCTCGGCCGGTGGGTGCTGATCCTCGCCCCGCTGGTGGGCATCGGCGTGGCTTGTGCGCTGGGCATCCTCCTGTCCCGGAAGATGGTGGGCGATGACGTCCGCACCGCGCGGCTCATCGGCGAGCGCAAGCCCGAGCTGTCCCTGGATGTGCTCGCCGCGGTGGAGCTGTCGCGCGAGGCCGGTGCGGCGCAGCACTCGCACAGCCTCGTCGCCGCGTTCCTCGGACAGATGGACTGGCGGGCCCAGTACGTGGATCCGGCCACCATCGTGGATGGCCAGCGCGTGCGGCGGCTGGCGCAGGTGCTGGGCGCGCTGGTGCTCGCGGTGGCGGTGACACTGGTGCTGTCCGGCGGCCGCTGGCGCGCGGGCGTGGCCAAGGCGTGGGAGACCAGCGCCGTGGCCCAGTCCACCGCCAAGGCCGAGCCCATCACCGGAGACATCGAGCTGACGTACCGTTACCCGGCCTACACGGGGCTCGCCCCGCGCACGGTGGCGGGCACCAACGGAGAGATCAGCGCGCCCGCGGGCACCGAGGTGCTCCTCAAGACGCGCTCGGACCGGGAAGTCGAGCAGGCCGAGATCATCGTCAACGGCGAGCCCCTGCCCCTCAAGGTGGAGGGCCGCCGAGAGCTGAGCGGCTCCTTCGTGACGAAGAAGAGCGGCACCTACCGCTTCGCCTTCTCCACGGAGAAGGGAGAGAAGGCGGACGTCATCGGGCCGGAGATCACCCTCAATGTGGAGGCGGATGCGCCGCCCCAGGCCACGCTGCTGTCGCCCGCCACGGAGCTGGAGGTGGATCCGGGCCAGCAGGTGGTCCTCAAGTACGAGGCCACGGATGACTACGGCCTGAGCGAGCTGGCACTGGTGTTCCGCACGCCGGGCTCGCAGCAGGAGACGCGCGTGCCGCTGCCGCGCGAGGACGGCCGCCGCAACAAGGGCACGTACACGTGGGACCTGAGCCGCTTCCCCCTGAAGCCCGGCGACCGCATCACCTACAACATCGAGGCCCGGGACAATGACGCGGTGGAGGGCCCCAAGAAGGGCCTGAGCCGCACCCAGGTGCTGCGCATCTACAGCGCCGCCGAGCACCGCCGCGCCGCGCTCCAGAAGGCCGAGGCACTCTGGGGCCGGCTGGTGGATCACCTCGCGGACCGGCTGGAGGGCTCGGACACCGCCAAGGAGAAGACGGCGGAGAGCGTCACCTCCGGGCAGGCCGTGGACACCAGTGGCCAGCAGCTCGTCGCGGACATGCGCGCTCTGGCCCAGGAGCTGGCGCGCGAGCGGGATGTGCCCAGAGACCTTGTGGGCGCGCTGCTGAACATCGCGGATGGGCTGGGCCGCAAGCTGTCGGCCACCGCGGACTTCCGGCGCCTGTACCTGCGCACCCAGCGGCTGCGCGGCGAGGACTGGGGCACGGGCACCCGGCTCACGGCTGCGGTGAACGACGAGATTGCCGAGACGGAGAAGGACGTCCTCTATCTGGAGTCCCTGCTGGACCGGCAGAAGCTCGAGGCGCTGCAGGAGATGGCCAAGGAGCTGGCGGAGCAGCGCAGGGATCTGGCCTCGCTCATCGAGCAGTACAAGGCCACGCCCAGCGACGCGGCCCGGCAGCAGATCCTCGAGCAGATTACGCAGCTGCGCCAACGCATCAACGAGCTGATGCAGCGCATGGCCGAGCTGCGCAAGGGCATCCGCGACGAGCACTTCAACGCCGAGGCCATGGCCGAGATGATGAAGGACCAGGACGTCTCCAGCGGCTTGGACGAGGTGGAGAAGCTGATGCGCGAGGGCAAGGCGGACGAGGCGCTTGCCAAGCTCCAGGAGCTCTCCATGCAGATGGACAAGATGATGGAGAACCTGAACAAGGCGCAGGGCGAGCTGGGCGGCGAGCAGTACCCAGAGCTGGCGCAGAAGTTCGGCGACTTCATGAAGGACCTGGACAAGACGCTCCAGGAGCAGCAGCAGGTGGCGGACGCCACCAAGGCCCTGCGCGACCAGGCGCGCTCGCAGAACCGGGAGCGCTTGAGCGAGAAGGGCAAGGCCCTCAAGGACGAGCTGATGCGCCAGGTGCAGCAGGTGCAGAAGGACTACCAGGAGCTCAAGCCGGAGCAGCTCAACAGCCGCGCGGCGGCCCCTCTGGCCGAGGCCCAGTCCGAGCTGGAGAACCTGGAGAACGCCCTCAAGGCGGACGCGTATGACCTCGCGTCCGATGCGGCCCAGCGCACCCAGGACATGGCCGATCAGCTCTCCGCCATGGGCGAGCACCAGCGCAAGCTGGACGAGATGTTCGGCAACCCGGAGGAGGTGCGCGAGCAGTCGGCGCAGCTGGCCCAGAAGCTCCAGAAGGACGCGAAGACGATGCAGGAGGTCAGCCAGAAGCTCCAGTCGCTCTTCCCGGAGCCGGGCTCGCAGCTCAGCCCGCAGGAGCGCCAGCAACTGCAGAAGCTCTCCGAGCAGCAGCAGCAGCTGGAGCAGCGCGCCCAGGGCCTGCGCCAGCAGATGGAGGAGATGCAGCAGCTGGCGCCGGTGTTCGGCCAGGAGTCCGGCAACCAGATGGACGAGGTGGGCCAGCGCATGGGCGAGGCCGCGCAGCGCATGGGCGGCCAGGATCCGGGCCGTGGCTACGGGCAGCAGCAGATGGCGCTCGAGGGCCTCAAGCGCTTCCAGCAGCAGATGAAGGAGAGCCAGAAGGGCCAGGGCCAGGGCGGCCTGCCGCTGCCGATGGGCATGGGCGGCCGGCGCGATGGCAATGGCATGGATCCACGCGAGAAGGTCGAGCTGCCGGATGAGGACGCCTTCCAGGCGCCCAAGGAGTTCCGCAAGGACCTGCTGGACGCGATGAAGCAGGGCGCTCCGGAGCGTTACAAGGAGCAGGTGAAGCGCTACTACGAGGAGCTGGTGAAGTGAGCCGCCGTCATCCGCGGAACGCACTGCTGACGCTCGGGCTGCTGTCGCTGCTGGTGACGGCCGCGCCGGCCCGCGCCCAGGACGAGGATGTCCGCAGCGAGGCCAAGGCCCGCCTGGCGGAGCTGGAGGCCGGCATCGACGGGTGGGATCTGGTGTCCGCCCGGCGTGCGCTGGTGGAGCTGGAGAAGATCGTGCCGGAGGGCAGCGAGGCGCTGATCTACTACCAGGGCCGGCTCGCCTTCGAGGAGGGCCGCTACTCCGAGGCGGTGGACCTGCTGACAAAAGCCGGCGTGGAGGACAAGCCGAGCAGCTACCTCCGGCTGGCCAAGGACACCGCCAACATCACCAAGCGCCACCAGAGGGTGGAGAGCGAGCACTTCATCTTCCTGTACCCGGCGGGCAAGGAAGAGGTTCTGGTGCCCTACGCGATGGAGACGCTGGAGGCCATCTACCGGGCCATGCAGGAGGACCTGGGGTGGACGCCACCGGGCGGCAAGGTGCGCGTGGAGGTGGTGAACAACGCGCGCGAGCTGTCGAAGATCAGCACGCTCTCGTACGAGCAGATCCAGACGACGGGCACCATCGCCATGTGCAAGTTCAACAAGCTCATGGTGACGAGCCCCAAGGCGGTGGCGCGCGGCTACGACTGGCAGGACACGCTGGCGCACGAGTACGTGCACCTCGTCATCAGCCAGAGCAGCCGCAACAACGTGCCCATCTGGCTGCACGAGGGCATGGCCAAGTTCCTCGAGTCCCGCTGGCGTGGCCAAGGCGGGCTGGGGCTGAACCCCTCCGCGCTGGCGCTGCTGGGGCGCCGGATGAAGGCCAACACGCTGGTGCCTTTCGAGAAGATGCACCCGTCCATCGCCATGCTGCCCACGGCGGAGGACGCGGGCCTGGCGTTCGCCGAGGTCTTCTACGTGGTGGACTACGTGCTGGCCACGAAGGGCACGGCGGGCCTGCGCACCATCATCCAGGAGCTGCGCAACGGGCAGACGGACAAGAAGGCGGTGGAGGCGGCGGTAGGCATGCCCTTCGGCCTCTTCGAGAAGGCCTGGCTGGCCCACATCAAGAAGCAGCCGTTCCCCAAGGAGCTGCTGCCGCAACAAGAGGTGGTCCTCAAGGAGGACGCCAAGGGCCAGGACAAGGACGACGCGAAGAAGGGCCGGGAGATCTCCTTCGGAGACTTCGCGGAGGTACAGGAGATTCCGGCGCGCAAGCTGGCGCACCTGGGCGAGCTGCTGCGCGAGCGCAACCGGGTGAAGGCCGCGGCGGCGGAGTACTCGAAGGCCTACACCATGGTGGGCGACAAGTACGAGTCCATCTCGAACAAGTATGCGCTGACGCTGCTGGAGCTGCGGCGGCTGGACGAGGCCGAGGCGGTGCTGCGCGGCTCGCTGCGGGTGTACCCGGGCCTGCCGGGCACCAACGTGCACCTGGGCCGCATCCTCTTGTTCCGCAAGGACTGGCTGAAGGCGAAGGTCGCGTACATGGAGGCGCTGTCCACGAACCCGTTCGACCCCGAGGTCCACATCGCGCTCACGAAGATTCACCATGAGCTGGGCGAGACGGCGCTCAAGGAGCGGACCGTGAAAGCGGCCGCGCTGCTCACGGGCATGAGCGAGCCGGGTGTCGAGAACACCGCGTGGAAGTTCATGCGCGACCCGAAGGAGCTGTCCGGCGCGAACGTCCCCGAACCCCAGGCGGACACGCCCGACGCGGGGACACCGAAGGACGGCGGGAAGTAGCGCTCAGCAGAACTGGGCAAAGATGAGCGTCTTGCCCAGCGTCTCCGCCCCACCCGCGCCCGCGAGCTGCCGCACGAGCGCGAGCACATCCGGCGCCTGCTCTACGTGGCGGGCGACGAGGTAGAAGCAATCGATGGCCGCCCGATCCAGCACGGCCTGAGCGTCTTCGGGAGCAGCGCCCTGCTCCATCGCGCAGAGGGCAGCCACGTCTGGGTGCCCCACCAACGCCAGCCGCAGCGTCGCCACACGCATCACCAGACGGAACACATATGCGAGCAGGCTCGGCAGTTCCAGGAAGGGAGAGCGGAGCCACTGCGCAAGGCCGTAGTTGAGGAAGTACTGCTCGACCCGGGCCCCATGCGCCGCCTGCAGCTGCTGCCAGCGCGCGGAGTACTCGCGCCAGGCGCCCTCCGAATCGCCCTCGGCCTGCTCGGAGCCCCAGAGGGACTTCAGTACACTGTGGACGAAGGGTCCGAAGCGGTCGCCGCGGGCCACGGAGGCCCGAGACTTCAGCAATGAGGCCAGCAGCCCGGCACACGGTGCTCCCGGCACCTGCAGCGACAGGAACTCCTGATGCATCGCCTCCAGCGCTTCGGGAGAGTCGACGGACTGGAGCAGGACCTGCACCACCTCGTCCCGCTCCGCCTCGGTGCCCGAGACAGGCTCCGCGCCCCGGAAGACGGAGTCCAAGCGGAACGCCAGCTGGCCCAGGAACATGAGCCGCGTGGCGAGCGGAAACTCCCGCCGGTGCAGGAGCTTCAGCGCGGCGGCGCGAATGGCCTGGGCGTGAACGACATAAGCATCCCCGGACTCACCCGGAAGCGATCGGGCCGCCTCCAAGCGCGGCACCTGCTCCAGCGGTCCGGGAACCTGCTCCAGCGCGCCTTCCTCCAGGAGCAGGAGCCGCGCCATCTCCGGACACGCCAGTGAGCCCGCCACCTCCACCTGCTCATTCCACCGCCAGACGATGCGCGGGAAGGTGACGCAAGGATCCGGGAGGACCTTCTCTCCATGCCGGCGCTGGAGGGAGCAGAGCTTCTCGGTGTCGAGGAACGGGCAGCGCCCATCTGGCTGCATCTTGATGAACGCTCGCTCGGAGGGAGGGCCCTCGGGGTTCTCCTCCAGGAGCGACTCTACGTGCGCCTCGTCCGGGCTCCCCTTCACACCGGTGCGCAGCTGCCACAGGCGCTCCTCCGTCACGGGGACACGGAGCCCCACGCAGCACGTGTCCTCGCAGCGATCAGCGAGGCAGCGAAAGTCCAACACTCTCTTCGCGAAGCGGGGGGACGCGTCCATGCGGTAGAGGTCTCGAGGCCGGGGAGTCACCGGACGATAGCGCGTCCGCGTCTCACCCGCCCACCCAGCCACCCTGGCCGCTCACAACACTGGCGCCCTGCCCTGCGTGCGAGCAGGGCGCCAGCCGAGGGTGAAGCTTACGACTCGCGGCGGCGCGACCGCCGCAGCGCGCTCAGGCCGAGCAGCAGGCCGAAGGCGCTGAACGCCGCGCTCCCGCCACCCGAGCAGCCACAGCTGTCATCGGTGCCAGTGTCCCCAGGGCCCTTGGGAATGGGCGCGGCCCGCTTGGCCATGAACACCGCCGTGGTGCGCGCCGGCACGGTGAACGTGCCGGAGCTGGCCTCGAACGAGGACGTACGGGCTGCGGCGTCAGCGGACTCCTTGAGCACCGGGTGCAGCTCGAACGCCACATCCTTGAAGGTGTCCGACGCGAAGCGCTGCTGCTCATCGCTCGCGTTGAAGAGCACCACCGCGTCGGTGGTTGCTCCTGCCAGCGCGTACCGGTCGTCCTCAATGTGCATCACGATGAGGCCGGGGATCTGGTTCGGCCCGGTGTTCTCGAACGTCACCTGCTGCTGGATCTCCGCGCCCGTCCGGAGCCGGAACAGCGGGGAGCTCTTGCGGATGCGGATGACCTCCAGGAAGTGAGCCAGGGCGCTGGAGATGTGCGCCGGCGACGCCTTGAGCGCCGGATCGCCGAGCAGCTCCTTCATCACCGGCCAGTTGCTCTGGTTGTCACCGGCCGGAGGCAGGCCCACGCCCCAGTTGTTGGACTGGTAGGTCCAGTCGATCTTGTTGAACCAGTCGCCCGAGTTGAAGCTGTTGCGGTCCAGCGACTTGGAGCGGAGGATCTCGTCGCCCGCGTGGAAGAACGGGATGCCCTGGCCCAGCGCCACCAGGCTGATGCCCATGTTGTGCATGCGCACCCGCACTTCCATGCTCGCGTTGCGCGGGGCCTTCATCTGCACCGCGTCGAACAACGTCTCGTTGTCGTGGGCGGACACGTAGGTGATGACCTCCTGCGGATCCAGCGTGTAGCCCGCGGGGTCACCGCCGTACTTCACATCCGAGCCCTTCACCTTGGCGCCCTGCACGTCGGTGAACGTGTAGTCCCGGAGGTTGCCCGCCAGCCCCACGCGGATGCGGTCCATGTGCTGCAGCAGCAGCGTCTTCTGCTGGTCCGCCGTGCCCTGGTGGGTGCTGTTCGGTTCATAGAAGAGGCCGCTGATGAAGCCCTGCTCCTGCAGCCCGCTGAACGGGCCACCGCCGCGCGCCGCATCGCGGAGCCGATCGCTGAAGGTGCCAATGCCCGTGCCGGGCATGTTGAGCTGCGTGGCGTTCACGCCGCGGGCGTTGTTGGCCACCTCGCCGAAGTTCCAGCCCTCGCCGTAGACGTAGATGGCCTTGCCGTCCACGCCGTCCCTGGCCACGGTGAGCGAATCCAGCGCCGCGCGCACCTTGAGCATGTTGGACTTCATGTGGTGGCCCATCAGGTCGAAGCGGAAGCCGTCCACCTTGTACTGCTTGGCCCAGGTCACCAGCGAGTCCACCATGAGCTTCTCCATCATGGCGTTCTCGGTGGCGGTGTTCTGGCAGCACGTGGAGGTCTCCACGTTCCCGTCGCCGTTGAGCCGGTGGTAGTAGCCGGGGACGATCCGATCCAGCACCGACTTCGAGTCCTGCCCGGCCGAGTTGGTGTGGTTGTAGACCACGTCCATCACCACGCGCAGGCCGCGCTGGTTGACGGCCTGCACCATCTCGCGGAACTCGAGGATGCGGGTGGTGCCGTCCGGGTGGGTCGAGTAGCTGCCCTCGGGAACGGTGTAGTGATACGGGTCATAGCCCCAGTTGAAGCCGTCCGCGTCCTTCACCGCGGCCACCGCGGCCTGCTGCTGCTCCGAGTCCGGCGGCATCGACGCCAGGTCTCCGGCCGGCAGGGCCTGCTCGGCGCGGTTCTCGTTGATGGTGGCGATGTCGAACACCGGCAGCAGGTGCACGTGCGTCACGCCCGCGTCGGCCAGCTTCTTCAGGTGCTTGGTGCCGTTGGAGTCGTGGGTGAACGCCTTGAAGGTGCCCCGGTCCGCCTCCGGAACGGTGCCGTCGTTGATGCTGAAGTCGCGCACGTGCAGCTCGTACAGGACGATGTCCTCGGGGGCCGCCAGCGTGGGCTTCTCCAGCGCGCTCCAGTCCGTGGGGGCCAGGGCCGCGGCATTCAGGTCGATGATCTGGCTGCGCGCGCTGTTGGTGGAGAGGCTCACCGAGTACGGATCCGTGACGCGGTTGACCTTCACCGCCTGCTCCTTGCGGACGTAGACCTCCACCTCATAGAGGTAGTACTTGCCCGTCCACGCGGCGGTGCCGGTGGCGGACCACACGCCTTTGTCTCCCGCCTCCATCGCGATCGTCTCGGACGGATCCGCTGCGGTGGACGAGTCGAAGATCAGCAGCGACACCTTGCGCGCCGTGGGAGCCCAGACGCGCAGCGTAGGCACCCCCGCGTCAAACGTCGGCCCCAGCGTCCCCGTGTACGTGTAAAGCGCGTCGAGCGCGCCCGCGAGCTGCACAGAGGTGGCATCCAGCACCTTGCCCGCGCTCGAGCTGACCGACACGACAAGCTGCCCCTTGAGGAGCGCCGCCACCTTGGACTGCTCCCCTGAGGGGATCTTCAGCGCCAGGGCCGTGGCCAGGTGCGGGAAGCGCGCCTTGAGCGCGTCGCTCAGGCCCGCCGTGTCCTGCGTGAGCATGATGGCGGTACCACCCTGGATGCCCGTGTCCGTCAGGCGCATGGCACCCTCCGGCTCGGAGTGCAGCCGGAAGACCGCGTCCGTGGGGATCGTCTCGGCCTGCGGGCTCCACGCCAGCGTGTCCGGAGCCACCCAGTGCGCCCGCGCCAGGAGGATGTCACCTGATGCCGCGTTCGCCGGGCGAATCGTTGCCTTCTTGCTCGTGGAGTTCCAGGAGAACACCACCTCCTCGCCGGCCTGGGTCACGGTGAATCCGATGTTGGGACCGTTTCGGACGCCATTCTGGCCATAGTTCTCGTCCCAGCTCTCGTTGATGGCCACCTTGCCCTCATACGAGCCGGGCGGAATGGCCGTGGTCGTCAGCGTGAAGGTGCCGTCCCCATCTGGGTCCTGGAGCCAGGACTTGAGGCAGTCCGGCTGCCAGTCGCCATTGTTGTCGGGAGGCAGCAGGGGACAGCCCAGCTCTCCTTGGAAGTTGCCAGGAGCCACTGCGATCGTCGCCACGTTGTCGCGGACGTAGTGGGTGTTGGGGTCATAGTAGAACTTCACCGTCCCGGCGGCGGCCTTCGTGAGCGTCAGCTCCGCCGAGGGGTACGTCTCCGTCAGCGCGCCGTCGAGGGCGACCTTGTAGTGCCAGGTACCAGCCGGGACCGCGAAGCTGCCCTGCCATACGCCGTCGGCCTGCTCGAGCGTGAGCTGGGTCGCGGCACACGTGGGATCATTGTTGGCCGTACATCCGGCTTGGCTCTGGAAGTCACCGATGACGGTCACGGAGTTGGGAGCTGCCACGGCGGTCAGCGGAGCAGCGGCGGTGGCCAGCAGCGCGCTCAGCGCCAGCGGGCGCACCCGTAACGGGAAACGAAATGGAACTCTCAGGACACACCTCCAAGGGTTGAAGAACGGCACCAGCGATGAGCGCTGGCACGTGTGACTCGCGACGAAGAAGCAAGAGGCCTGGCCCGGCGCGAAGCGTGCGCAGACTAGCAGGGCTGGGTGAGCAAGCGTCCAGACTGGCTCCCGCTGTGCCCTCCTCGTAAGGGAGCAGACAGTGCGGATTGCCAGCAGAACCTGGGAAACCCTGGGATTGCGCTCGCCTGCCCCTCAGGGAGCGGAGCCGGGCTTGCGAGGTGCCGAGTGGCGTCGCCACCCTGCCCGTGGATGGGCGGAGCGTTCCGCCGAACGGGGGTGACCACGCATGAAGACCTGGATCATGGGAGCGGCGGCGTTGGGAGCGGCGTGCTTGTGGGGGTGCGCGACGGGCACAACCGTGGGGGGCTACTCCTCGGAGGCCTCTCCGCCCACGCGCGTGGCCCAAAACCCGGACATCGCCCGGGGTGACACCGGCCCGCTCATCCGAGGCACTGTAGTGGCCGACTACCGCGACACGCTGATCGTCCGCGATGACAAGGGCTTCGAGCGCTCCATGCGCGTCGACGAGCAGACGATGTACAAGGATCGCAACGGAGACCTCGTGGCCCGCGAGTACCTGGCGCCGGGCGCCCAGGTGCGCACCTCGTTCGACTACAACAACCAGGAGCGCATCGCGCGCGAGGTCGTCATCGACAACGACCAGACCCAGTGCCAGCCGAACGCCTGGCCCGAGGAGCCCTCGCCCTACCGCCAAAACCCATGAGGTAGGCACTTTCTGGCCCACGGACGAAGTCACCTCTGCCCGATACGCACCGCGTCAGACTCTGGGTGGTAGCGCCGTTTCACTCGGAAATATCGACGCGGCGCATCATTCCGAACGCGCTGGGGAACGTGACCAAAGAGGTCTGCTGGGGGGGGCGACAGACAGTTCACCTCTCCAGCATTCTGTGAAACAGTCGCGCCGCGATGCAGGACCCCCAGCCCCGCAGCCAAGCTCTTGTGCGCTTGCGTCATGCAACGGTGCCGCTGCTTTTCGCGCTTCACCTGCTGAGTTGCGCACACACTGCTCCACAGCCCGAGGCTGGGCCCACCCCCGCGAGCCCCCCCACCGCAGCCGCCCCGCAGCCCCCCGCTCCGCCCGCCGCGCCCAAAGTGGCACCGCGCCCCTGGGCGGACGAGATCCTCTACTTCGTCGTCGTCGATCGCTTCGCCGACGGAGATGCCGCCAACAACACGGCGGTGGACGTGGCCGCGCAAGGCGCCTTCCACGGTGGAGACCTGAAGGGCCTGCGCCAGCAGCTGGACGAGCTGAGCTCGCTGGGCGTGACAGCGCTGTGGATCACTCCGGTGGTGAAGAACATCGACAGCTTCGTCACCGGCGCGGGCTTCCCGGACTGGGGCTACCACGGCTACTGGGCGGATGACTTCCACCAGCTGGATCCGCGCATCGGCACCGAGGAAGACCTGCGCGCGCTGGTGGACGACGCGCACCGCCGGGGCATCCGCGTGCTGCTGGACGTGGTCTACAACCACCCGGGCTACAACTCGCACTACGTCACGAAGCCCGAGACGAAGAACTGGCTGCGCTCGGAGGAGCGGGGCACCTGCGGCCAGGACGACGTGACGAGCTGCGTCTCCGGCCTGCCGGACTTCAAGACAGAGCTGCCCGAGGTGGCCAAGTACCTGCTGGACGCGCAGCTGGACTGGGCCAAGCGCTCCGGGGTGGACGGCTTCCGGCTGGACACGGTGAAGCACGTGGATCACCCCTTCTGGAAGGAGCACCGCCGCCGCCTGCGCGAAGAGGTGAGCAAGGACTTCTTCCTGCTGGGCGAGGTATGGGGTGGCGACGCGGAGTCGCTGGACCCGTGGTTCGCCGGGGACGAGATGGACGCCGGCTTCGACTTCGGCTTCCAGGGCAGCACGCTCGCCTTCGTGCAGGGCCGCGGCCGCACCATCGCCTTCGACAAGTACCTCAAGTCACGCGCCAAGGTGCGCCCCGGCTACCTGCTGGCCCACTTCCTGTCCTCGCATGACGTGACGGGCGCACTGCACCAGCTCGAGGGCGACGTGAAGCGCTTCCGCCTCGCGGTGGTGCTGCAGCTCACCACCTCCGGCATCCCCACCCTCTATTACGGCGAGGAGGTCGCCCGCCCCGGCGGCGACTGGCCCGCGAACCGCAGCGACATGCCGTGGGGCTCGCGCGACGTGAGGCCCGGCGCCGGCAAGCCGCGCGACGAGGACCTGCGCAAGCTCTACCAGAAGCTCACCTCCATCCGCCGCGCGCACGTGGCGCTCTCGCGGGGGACGCACCAGGGGCTCTCCACCGACGGAGACCTCTATGTCTTCCTGCGGCACGAGGCGGGCTCGGGCGACGCGGTGATCGTGGCGATCAACCGCGGCGCGCAGCCAGCGAAGGTGTCGCTGCCCTGGCCCGAGGCGTGGGGCAGGACGGCGGCGGAAGACGTGTTGAACGGGGGCCGGCTGGAAGGCCCCTCCCTGGAGCTCACGGTGGAGCCGCTCGGGGCACGCATCCTGGGAAGAATCCAAACCCAATAACCCTGAAGTTCAGGGGCGAGGGATCTGATGGCCGCAGTGACGTTCAAGAACGTGGCAAAGCGGTACGGCGCGGTCTCGATCATCGAGGGGCTCAACCTCGATATCCGGGACCACGAGTTTCTGGTGCTGGTCGGTCCCTCTGGCTGTGGCAAGTCCACCGCGCTCCGGATGATCGCCGGCCTGGAGGAGATCACCGGTGGGACCGTCGCCATCGGCGAGCGTGTGGTGAACGACCTGCCTCCCAAGGAGCGGGACGTGGCCATGGTGTTCCAGAACTACGCGCTCTATCCGCACATGTCGGTGCGGGAGAACCTCGAGTTCGGCCTGAAGATCCGCAAGACGCCCAAGCCGGACATGGACAAGCTGGTGAACGAGGCGGCCGATATTCTCGGCATCACTCACCTGCTGGACCGCAAGCCCAAGCAGCTGTCGGGCGGTCAGCGCCAGCGCGTGGCCCTGGGCCGCGCCATCGTCCGCAAGCCGGCCGTCTTCCTCTTCGACGAGCCGCTGTCCAACCTGGACGCCAAGCTGCGCGTGGCCATGCGCGCGGAGATCAAGAAGCTGCAGCAGCGGCTCCAGGTGACGAGCGTCTACGTGACGCACGACCAGATCGAGGCGATGACCATGGGCCACCGCATCGCGGTGCTCAAGGAGGGCAAGCTGCAGCAGCTCGGCACCCCGCTGGAGGTCTACGAGCGCCCCGCCAACATCTTCGTGGCCCAGTTCATCGGCAGCCCGCCCATGAACTTCCTGGAGGCCACGCTGGACGCCAACGGCACCACGCTGGTGGGCAATGGCTTCACGCTGCCGGTGCCGCAGAGCCTGCGCGCGGTGACGGCGGGCAAGGGCGGCAGGAAGATCAAGGTCGGCATCCGGCCAGACCACCTCATCCAGCCGGGCCAGACGGCCCGCGGCGAGTCCGCCAAGCTGGACACCAAGGTGGAGATCGTCGAGCCGCTGGGCAACGAGCTCATCGTCCACTCGCGCCTGGGCGAGTTCGGCCTCGTCTTCCGCCTGCCTCCGCAGAACACGCCAGACACCGGCGCGACGGTCTCCGTCGCGGTGGAGCTGGACTCGCTGCACCTCTTCGACGCTGAAACCGAGCAACGTCTCACCGCCTGATTCGCCTGCTTCCCCGGAGCGCCCCACTCATGAAGAACCTGCGACTGCTGATCGCGGCCGTGTGCCTCAGTGTGCTCGGTCTGCTGCCCCTGACCGCCGCCGCCGCCGAGACGGAGATCGTCCTGTGGCACTCCTACCGTGCCGAGGAGAAGTCCGCGCTGGAGAAGGTGGTGGCCGAGTACAACAAGGCCAACGCCGGCAAGTTCAAGGTCACCACGCTGGCCGTGCCGTATGACGCCTTCGCGGACAAGATCACCGCCACCGTGCCGCGCGGCAAAGGTCCGGACCTCTTCATCTTCGCGCAGGACCGTCTGGGCGGCTGGATCGAGGCCGGCAACACCATCGAGCCCATCGACTTCTTCCTGGATGACGCGCTCAAGCAGCGCTTCATCCCCACCACGATGCAGGCGATGACGTACCGGGGCACTGTGTACGGGCTGCCGCTGAACTACAAGAACATCGCGCTCATCTATAACAAGA
This sequence comes from Hyalangium minutum, assembly GCF_000737315.1. Lineage (GTDB taxonomy): Bacteria > Myxococcota > Myxococcia > Myxococcales > Myxococcaceae > Hyalangium > Hyalangium minutum. The sequence goes on along the minus strand of NZ_JMCB01000005.1, from coordinate 85,763 downwards.
AGCTCGTCCCCACCCCGCCGAAGACCACCGGCGAGCTGGTCGCCCTGGCCAAGAAGCTCACGGACAAGAAGGCCGGGCGCTTCGGGCTGGCGTACTCGTACGGCGACTTCTACTACCACGCGGCGCTGATGAACGGCTTCGGCGGCGGCGTGTTCGACGCCAAGTTCAACCCCACGATGAACTCCAAGGAGAACGTGCAGTCCATCGACTACCTGCTCAAGTGGATCGACAAGGACGGCATCCTCCCCGCGGAGCCCTCTACGGCGCTCATCACCTCGCTCTTCAACGACGGCAAGGCGGGCATCGTGTTCTCCGGTCCGTGGTTCCTGGGCGAGATCGCCAAGGGCATCGACTACGGCATCACCACCCTGCCCACGATTGACGAGGCGGGCGGCAAGCCGATGCGCCCGTGGATGACGGTGGAGGGCGTGTACGTGACGGCTCCCTCGAAGAACAAGGAGGCCGCTTTCGAGTTCGCCAAGTTCCTCACCCTGACGACCTCCGCCAAGGTGCTGGCGCTCGAGGGCCGCCAGAGTCCCGCGAACACCGAGGTCTACAACGACGCCGACGTGTCCAAGGATCCGCAGCTCAAGGCGTTCCGTGATCAGGTGAACGTGGCGGTGCCCATGCCGAACGTGCCGGAGATGACCATGGTCTGGTCGCCGGCCACCACGGCGATGAACGCCATCCTGAAGAAGACCTCTTCGCCGAAGGCCGCGCTCGACAAGGCGCAGCAGCAGGTGGCCAAGGACGTCGCGGGGCTGCGGAAGAAGTGAGCAGCGCCGTACCCCCGCCTTCCTCGGGCGGCGCCTCCCCTGGCGCCGCCGCTCCTGGGCCCGGTCCCTCCGGTGTCCAGGTCTCTCCCCCTGCAGCAGGCTCCTCCGTGATTCCTCCTCAGACGAATCCCCCCAGCGTGCGGCGGCCCCGCGTGCTGGTGGGGCTGGCCCTTGCGCTCGGCGTGGGGCTGGCGCTGGCTTACGCCCTGCTCGCCCAGGCGCGTGAAGACGCCGCCATCGAGCGCGAGCAGCGCCGCACCCTCATCTCCCTGAACGCCCTGGCGGACCTCGTGCGCCGCGCGGGCGGCAGCGGAGATGGGGTGCGCGCCGTGGTGGACGCGGCCAAGGAGCAGCTGCCCGCGGGCAGCCACGTGCGCGTGATCGCCTTCTCCGGCGTCAAGCTGGAGTCCTCCACCTTCCCGGAGGACCAAGGCGACAAGGCGGCGCCTCGGCGGCTCGCGCGCGAGGAGAAGGTCATCTACGACCGTGGGCAGCGCCTGCGCGCCGCGGTGGAGACCAACCGCGAAGAGGGCAGCGCCCGCAAGCCGGAGATCGAGATCGAGCTGTTGCCCACGGGCGGCCGGCTCTTCTCCGCGCCGGTCGAGGCGGATGGAGGGGTGGTGGGCATGGTGGATCTGGCCACCCAGCCGCTCCCCAAGGCGGAGCGTCCCGGGCTGGCGCCGGTGCTGCTGGCCTTCTTCCTGCCGCTGCTGGTGCTGCTGGGCGTCTCCTTCGTGAAGCTGCAGCGGCAGTGGCAGTTGGTGGCTGCAGCGGCGGTGCTCTTCATGGCGGGCCTGGGCGGCTACACCCAGTACTCCATGCGCGCCCTGGAGGACGGGGTGCGTGGCTCACAGGGCGCGGTGGCGGAGCACCTGCGCGCCATCGCCGAGCGCGGCAAGGCGGCCATCACCGCGCAGAACCTCACCACCGAGCCGGCGCTCGCGCCGGGCACCTGGGACACGGACGTCTACCGCAAGCCGCTGGGCCTGCTGGACGCGCAGGGCACGGTGAACGAGGCCGTGGTCACCCAGCGCGTGGAGACGCTGCAGAGCCAAGCCTCACGGGCCTCGGCGCTGCTGGGGCTGCTGGGGCTGGCGCTGCTGGCCTTCATCGGCCTGGGCGGGCTGCACCGCACGGTGTCCACGATGGTGGAGCACCGCGAGGCCTACGCGTACATCGCGCCGGCCATGGTGGGCATGGTGGTGCTCGTCTTCTTCCCCTTCATCTACGGCATCACCCTCTCCTTCACGGACGCCAACCTCTACAACACCAACCAGCCGCTGACGGAGATCTGGATCGGCCTGCGCAACTACGTGGAGATCCTCGGGGACTTCAACATCGCCCGGCAGGGGGACAACGGCACCTGGGTCTTCAACTACCTGAACTTCTACTGGACGCTCTTCTTCACGGTGGTGTGGACCATCACCAATGTGGCGATCGGCGTCTCGGTGGGGCTGGTGCTGGCGCTCATCCTCAACACCCCCAACCTGGCGCTGCGCCCCATCTACCGCGTGCTGCTCATCCTGCCGTGGGCCATGCCCAACTACATCACCGCGCTCATCTGGAAGGGCATGTTCCACCAGCAGTTCGGCGTGGTGAACCACGTCATCCGCATGTTCGGCGGCCAGGGCCTGTCCTGGTTCGAGTCCCCCTTCACCTCCTACCTGACGGCGCTGGCCACCAACGGCTGGCTCTCGTTCCCCTTCATGATGGTGGTGTCGCTGGGCGCCCTGCAGTCCATCCCCATGGAGCTTTACGAGGCTGCGCGCGTGGACGGAGCCAGCCGCTGGCAGCAGTTCGTCGCCATCACCCTGCCCTCGCTCAAGCCCGCGCTGGTGCCCGCAGTCATCCTGTCGGTGGTGTGGACCTTCAACATGTTCAACATCATCTTCCTGGTGACGGAGGGTGAGCCGGGCAACTCCACGGAGATCCTCGTCACGCAGGCGTACAAGTACGCCTTCCAGCGCTACCGCTACGGCTACGCGGCGGCGTACTCCACCGTCATCTTCGGCATCCTGCTGCTCTACAGCGTGGTGCAGAACCGTCTCTCACGCGCCACGGAGGCAGCGTAATGGCCACGCGTCGCGAAGGGGTCCCGCACCTGCCGTTGCATGTGCTGCTGGTGCTCTTCACCCTCTTCACCATCTACCCCATCCTCTGGGTCGTCACGATCGCCTTCTCCGGGCGGCAGAACCTGGCCATCGCCACGCTGCCGCCGGAGCCCACGTTCACTGACCGGCTGCGCGCCATCACCCCGTGGCCGGAGCAGTGGTCCTTCTCCAACTTCAGCTCGGTGATGACGGAGCAGCCGTTCGCCCAGTGGATGCTCAACAGCGCCATCATCGCCGTGGGCACCACCGTGGTGGGCGTCTTCCTGGCCTGCACCGCCGCCTACGCCTTCAGCCGCTTCAAGTTCCCCGGCCAGCGCGCGGGCATGATGGCCTTCCTGGTGTCTCAGATGTTCCCGGGCACCCTGATGCTCATCCCCCTGTTCATCATCCTGGTGCAGTGGCTGGGTCTGGGCAGCTCGCGGCTGGGCCTCATCATCGTCTACGCCACCACCTCCATCCCTTTCAGCGTGTGGATGCTCAAGGGCTACTTCGACACCATTCCGAAGGACCTGGAGGAGGCGGCGCTCATGGAGGGCGCCTCGGTAGGCAAGATTTTCTGGAGCATCATCCTTCCCCTGGCTAAGCCCGCCGTGGCCGTGACAGCGCTGTTTTCTTTCATGACCTCTTGGAATGAGTTCATCTTGGCGGCTACCTTCATGGACCAAGAGGCCATGTACACGGCGCCGGTCGGGCTCCGCTTCTTCGTCGGTGGGTTCTCCCAGCAGTGGGGCTACTTCGCCGCAGGCTCCATCATCGTCTCCATCCCCGTGGTGTTTCTGTTCCTGTTCCTCCAGAAGTACCTCGTGTCCGGCCTCACGGCTGGAAGCGTGAAAGGTTGATGTTGTTTCCCAAGGAGAGCCGTCAATGAAGACCCGTGTCGCAACCCTCACCCTCGCTGCCTCGCTGCTCAGCCTCCCCGCCTTCGCCGACGGCAAGGTCACCTTCAAGGATCCGTCTGGAGACGACAACGGCCCGGGCACCTACAAGTACCCGACGGACACCGTCTACAAGAAGGCCTCGTTCGACATCACCGAGTTCACCGCCGAGAAGAAGGGCAACAAGGTGGACTTCCAGGTGACGCTGGGCACCAACCTGGAGGACCCGTGGAAGATGGGCAACGGGTTCGCCACGCAGATGGTCTTCGTCTTCATCGACACGGACGGTAAGGAGGGCAGCGGCCACACGGACGCTCCTCCGGGCCTCAACGTCCAGTTCGCCCCGGACTCGGCCTGGGACAAGCTCGTCATCCTCTCGCCGCAGGCGCCCGCGCGCGTGCGCAAAGAGGTGGAGACCAAGGCCGCAGGCCTGAAGGACGACATCATCGTCCCCGAGCGCACCAAGGGCTCCGGCAAGAAGATCACCGGCAGCGTGGACGCCGAGTCCCTCAAGGGTGACCCCAGCCAGTGGGGCTTCCAGGTGGTGATGCAATCCAACGAGGGCTTCCCCTCCGGCAATGACCTGCTCACCCGCAAGGTCAACGAGTACGAGGGCCAGCACCGCTTCGGCGGCGGCAACGACGGCGACTGCGATCCGCAGGTCATCGACATCCTGGCCGGCAGCGGCAAGGGCGACGCGTCCGAGAAGCAGGCCCAGTACGACATGCTCAAGTACGAGTGTGGCGCGGAGGGAGCCTCCAAGACGAAGGCCACGCTGAAGATGGTGCGCCAGAGCAAGTAACGCGGTACCGATTCACTAAGGACTTGGCTGGACCGCCGCGGGGGCTGTCTTCCCCGCGGTGCCGTCTGGCCCTGGAGGAGGGGTTCACATCATGTCGAAGAAGTCTCTGCGGAGGAGCGCGCTGGCGCTCGCCGCCTCCGCTGTGCTGCTGCCCGTGGCGCCCGCCATCGCCCAGGACGCGCCGAAGCTGCAGATTGGCGGCACCACGTACACCAAGTGGCTCTACGGCAACCTGCGAGAGCAGGGCGCCATGTACAACTTCACCACCATCCCCGGCGAGGGCTATGGCGACAACGGCCAGGGCACGGAGCTCGAGCTGTTGCTCAACGCCCGGCTCTCCAGCCAGGTGGAGGTGAAGGGCCGCATCCACAGCCGGTTCAGCCAGAACTTCTGGACGAACTTCGGCGGCTTCGGCGGTGACCCGTCCAAGCCCTGCGTGAGCGGCGACTGCGGCGAGTTCGATCCGCGCTCCAACCAGTACATCAAGCTGCGCGGCGTGGCGGTGATCATCACCCCGGGCTACCTGATCGACTCAGCCACCATCGGCGCCAATGACTTCGGCCAGTTCGATCCGTACGTCATCGGCCGCATCCGCTACATCGACCGTGACAACGCGCACGGCATCCTCCTCCAGGGCTCGGCGTTCGACCGGAAGATCACCTGGGATGCGACCCGCATCAGCCTGCCGCGCCTGTGGGCCGGTCCGTCCTTCAGCACGGGCCTGTTCCACGCGGCGGACGCGGCGTACGGCTTCCAGACCAAGTGGGCGCTGAGCGACGCGCTCGATGTGGGCGGCATCTTCAGCTACGTGCGCGACGCGGAGATCGCCCCCACCACGGTGGACAACAACATGGACGATGGGCGCGACCTGGTGCCGCGCTTCCGCAACGGCGTGGGCGGCGTGAAGGCCGGCCTGCGCCTGAGCGACAAGGTGGACATCCGCGGCTCGCTGTACCACTCGTACAGCAACGCGGACCCGGTGCTGACGCCCGCGGACTTCGGCCTCAACGGCTACTCGCCGGTGATCGCCGGCCGCCACGAGGACAACAGCTTCAAGGTGGACGTGACGCTGAGCGATCCGCTGGACATCGGGCTGTCGGTGAACCTGCAGGGCTTCAGCATCGGCTCGGACTACGTGGCCATCATGGCGGCGCGCCGCGAGTCGGACGTGCTGCTCACGGAAGGCCATGACGCGAGCTTCGCCTTCCCGGGCCCCTCGAACGCCTCGTACGGCGTGTTCAACGGCAACCCCACGCGCATTGGCTACGGCGGGTGGACGGGTGAGTCCCAGCAGGTGGCGACGATCAACGTGGACAACGAGTTCACGGACTTCGACGAGCCCTTCGCGGAGACGGCCATCGGCTGGAAGGGCTTCACGGTGAACCCGGTCTACGGCAACGGCGGCCTGGATTTGTCGGGTGAGTACTCGTACATCACCTACAACACCAACTGGCAGGCGTACGACAGCCCGGACACCTCTTACACGAAGACACCGTACCCGACGACGGAGCTGGACTCGGGCGTGGGCCACAACTTCCGCACGGCCTTCCAGCCCTTCCAGGACAAGAAGACGCACATCGCGGTGCTCAAGGCGCGCTACGTGCTGGACTTCGGCCGGGGCATCGACATCTTCGGCAAGGCGAAGTTCATCCACGAGACGGACAAGCGCATCAACGACTCGCGCTTCCTGCCGTACAAGGCGGGTGCGTGCCCCGGTGGCACCGAGGCCTGCGCGGATCTGAAGAACGAGTACTCGCCGGGCCTGTCCACGGCGGACACGTTCGGCAACCCGAACGTCATCACCGTGGGGGACCAGACGGGCTACCAGTGGAAGCCCTTCGACAGCCTGTCGGACGACGACCGGCTGCTGCGCTACTACGCCTTCACGGCGGGCGCGGGCTACCAGCTGTCGGATGACCTGTATGCTTCGGTGAGCTACACGAAGTACCTGGCGGACCTGTTCGACGGCAACACGGCGTTCCAGGCGTACAACCTGCACGAGATGGCCTCGGGCTACCACAACAAGAACTCGGTGGTGGTGCGGGCCAAGTACATCCTCGCGGGCGTGGAGTTCGGCCTGGAGGGCCAGTACGCGTTCGGCACGTTCGATCCGGACTTCGGCTCGGGCTTCGTGGAGCAGATCGCGGACGAGCAGACGGCCAAGGACCACAACGTGAAGGTGGGCTCGCGGGGTTTCCGCAACCGCTTCTCCGGGTGGAACAGCCTGGAGACGCGCGAGTTCGACCACATCCGCGCGAAGGCGTTCATGAAGGCTCAGTTCTAGTCAGCCTCACGCTTCTTGCTTGAGAAGGGCCCGGCGCGCGGCGACGCTCGCCGGGCTCTCTTTTTTCCCACGGAGTCTCGTTGATGCTTCCGCTTCGCCGCGCCCTGCTGCCGCTCGCGCTGGGGGCCGTGCTGGCCAGCGCGTGCCTCTCCCGGAGCACCGGAGGGACTGCCCCGCTCTTCACCCTGGCGGATCCGCGCGGGGATGACCACGGAGATGGGGACTTGCGCTATCCGCTGCGCGAGGACCTGGGGCCGGGCTCAATGGATCTGCTGTTGTTGGTGGCGTACCCGGAGGATGACGGCACGCGGTTCGAGGCGACCTTCGCGCGGCCCATCGCGAAGCCCCAGGCGGCGCGGACGGTGGACATCGCCGGAGAGACGCAGGCGCAGAAGGCGCGGCTCGGGTTCTACACGTTCAACCTGGACCTGTACGTGGATACGGATCGGGTGGAGGGCTCGGGCCGCACGGAGACGCTGCCGGGGCGGAACCTCTCGCTGGCTCCGGGGAGCGCGTGGGAGAAAGCCATCGTGCTCACGCCTCGGCCGTATGACGCGCGGGACCAGCTGCGCGGAGAGTGGCAACGGGAGGAGCGCGAGGAGCGGATCCGCCAGCAAGGCTCCCTGGGCGAGGCCGCGCAGCGCGAGGTGGAGTCGGAGGTGGAGCGCAAGCTGACGGGGCAGGTGTTCTTCCCCACGCGCGTGCGCGTGACAGGGGCGACGGTGGAGTTCTTCGTGCCGAACGACTTCTTTGGCGGCGCGCCTCGGCCGGAGTGGGGCTACGCGCTCGCGGTGACAGGGGCTCTGTTCGAGAACAAGGTGAACCTGTCCTCGCTGTTCGGGAAGGAGGGCCCCAGAGCGTCCATGGTGCTGCCCATCGTGCCGGGAGATTCGAAGGAGTTTTTTGGTGGAGGGAGGTTGGGAGCGGCGAACCAGTCACCGGTGGTGGACCTGGTGGTGCCGGAGGGAGTGACGCAGGAGCAGGTGCTCGGGCCGAACCCGCCTCCATGGCCCGCAGTGGTGCCCGTGCACTGATTCAGAACCGCCCCATGAGCCCCGCGACGAGCCCGCCCGAGGGGCTCACGCTGATGACCGGAACCATCCGCACACTGGCGCTGGCCCCTTGCTGTTGTGCAACGGCGCTCTCGTGGGAGCTCTCGTAGAAACGGATTCCACCCACAAGGGGGCCCAAGACGAGGAGGGGAAGGCTCACGAGTGGCACTGTGATGACGAGCGCCAGGATCCCGAGCCCCTCACTGACCGAATGCAGCGCCAGGGAGAGCCCGAGGGTGGCCAGGCTCCCGCCCACTCCCACCAACGCTCCCAAGGCAGATCCCCCCAGCGTTGCCAGAAAGTCACCCTCGCCTCCGGCAAGGCTGCCTCCCACCACGATGCCGAGCCCCGAGCCCAGCGTCCATCCTGTGAAGGCCAACGCCATGCCCGTGAAAAACTGGGAGTTGACGCTGTCGTCACAGTCACTTGTCAGGCAGAGCTCTGACATCATCAGCAAGCCCGGCACGGCCCCCGCTACCCCAAACAGCCCCCCCACCACGGCCTCGCCGATGACGCGCCCATTGTTTGCCCTCGAGCCTCTCGAGGACGTCCCTTTATGGGGGATGATCTCTTCCTTGGGCTTTTCCTCGCCGTCAGCGGAGCTCCGTCTGGGCGCTGGCTCGTCATCGTAGCCACCATAGGGATCGCTGCTGGTAGGGCCTCCCTTGGGATCATATGGGTCCTCCTCGGGAGCCGACGGGACCAGCGGCGGCGGCGAACTCTGGGCGCTTCCCTGCAGTGGAGCCAGGGCACACACCAAGACGAGCACGAGCCAGATGCGGGACATGCCCAAAATGTAGCACCCCGCAACTGGCAACTTCACGGCTTCAGGCGCCAGATGCCCGTGGTGCGAGGCGGCAGGCTCGCCTGCCAACCGGTGGCGGTCTTCGTGAGCGCGGAGACGTTGCTGTCGGCGAAGAGAATCTCGGGCGTGGTACCCGGCAGGTCGAACGGGCCCGCGGACACGTTGTAGTCCGTGACGTTGTGCACCACCAGCACCCGCTCCTCGCCCAGCGTGCGCACGAAGGAGAGCATGACCTGAGTCCCCTGCGTCGACGAGAGGAGCTTGAGTCCCCCGCGGCTCAGCGCCTCCGAGGCATGGCGCGCCCGGATCAGCGCCCGGTAGCGCGACAACAACGAGCCCGCAGCGTTCTCCTGGGCAGCCACGTTGCGCCCCGACGTGTACCCCCCCGAGAAGCTGTACCAGGGCGTCCCCGTGGTGAAGCCACCTCCCGCCGTGCCGTTCCAGGGCATCGGCGTGCGCTTGGACTCGTCGTTGTTCTCGCCACCGTTCGACATTCCCAGCTCCTCTCCATAATAGAGGAAGGGAGCCCCAGGCAGGGTGAGCAGCAGCGCCGCCGCATTGGCCAGCTTGCCCGCGTTCCCACTGAGCTGCGTGGACAGCCGCACCATGTCGTGGTTCGTGAGGAAGGGCGCATCGCTCACCCCTGCCGGGTATACGCGCGCCATCTCCGCCAGCTTCGCCGCGATGGGCGCCGCATTGTTGCCATTGAGCCCCGCGAGGATCTGCTCGGAGATACCGAAGTTGAAGTTGAGCGGCAGCTCGTCGCCACCCGGCACCTTCGCCGTCGAGCCGTAATAGGTGGCGACAATGGGCGTGGTGCTCCAGTTCTCCCCCACCAGCACCGCGTCCGGCTTGGCCTGCCGCACGTGCGCGGCGAACTCCTTCCAGAAGGCGTGCGTCTCCGGAGTGTCCGCCTGGCCCGCGCCCGCCCCCGTCTCGATGAGGTAGCGCGCGGCATCCAGCCGAAAGCCATCCGCGCCGCGCTCGAGCCACAGCGAGGCCAGGCGCTTCACCTCCGCGCGCAGCTCCGCGTTCTGCATGTTCAGGTCCGGCATCCCGTCCCAGAACACGCCGTAGTAGTAGGCGCCGTTGCGCTTGTGCCACGTGGGGGTGTTCGAGAACTGGCTCCATGGCTGCTTCCAGCCCGGATCCTGATCCTTCCACACGTACCAGCCGCGCTTTGCCGACGTGGGCGACGAGGCGGACTCCACGAACCACGGGTGCCCTACCCCCGAGTGGTTGATCACGAAGTCGAGGATGACGCGCATCCCCCGTTTGTGGGCCTCGACGCACAGCAGCTCGAAGTCCTCCAGGGTGCCGTAGTCCGGCTCGATGCGCTCGTAGTCCACCACGTCATAGCCGTGGTAGCTCGGCGACTCGAAGATGGGCATGAGCCACAGCGCATCCACGCCCAGGTCCTGCGTCGTGTTCGGATCGCCGTCGTTGAGATAGTCCAGGCGCGACAGGAGGCCCTTCAGGTCCCCCTTCCCGTCTCCATTCGAGTCCTGGAAGCTCCGGACGAAGACCTCGTAGAAGACGGCCTTGCGATACCACTCGTCCCCCGCCGCCGGAGTAATCTCGACCGCAGGAGTGTTCGGAGTCGTCCCGGGATTCGAAGGACCAGGACCGCCACCAGAGCCCGAGCCACAGGCCCCGGTCATGGCGAGGAGGATCAGCGAGGCAGGGAGACGCGACATACGCCACGTCTACCAGCACCGCTCCCGTGGGAGCCAGAGGGGGGCCTCAGGACCGGCCCACCACCTTCTTGAGGAAGCCCCAGAAGCGGCCCGCGCGCTCGCGCAGATCCGCGCCCCGGCGCTCCTCGGCTGCGCGCGCCGCGTTCGCGTCCACCTTGAGCTGTTGGGCCAACTCCTCCGGCGTGTACCGCGTGGCCAGCGTCGCCCGCACCGTCTTGCGCGTCTGGTACTCCCGGGCCTCGACGTAGAGCACACACTCCGCGTCCAGCTTGATCGTCACCGCCACGCGCACCGAGCCCTTCGGGCCCTTCGGCAGTCCCTCCAGCCGCACGGTGCCCAGGTATTCGTTGGCGGAGATGTGGTTGTCCTCTCCTTGGAAGATGGACAGCTCCAGCACCTCCTCGTCGTCCCGGGAGGTCGCCACCGCGAACGAGCGCTGCGCCGGCAGCGGGGTGTTGCGCTCGATGACGCGCTGGAACGAGCCGCCCGGCATCGCCAGACCGATCGTCATCGGCAGCACGTCGATGAGCACCACGCTGCTCACCTTGTCGATCGCCGTCGAGTACAGCGCCGCGCCCAGCGCCACCGCCTCGTCCGCGTTCACGCTCGAGTGCGCCGACTTGCCGAACAGCGATTTGATCTTCTCGCGCACCAGCGGCATGCGCGCCTGACCGCCCACGAGGATGATGTCGTCGATGTCGCTGGGCTTCAGCCGCGCGTCCAGCAGCACGTCCCGCACCACATCCAGCGTGCGCGACACCAGGCTCTCGCAGATGCGCTCCAGGTCCGCGCGCGTCATCGTGAAGTTGAGGTCCCTCGGTCGGCCGATCTCGTCCATCATCAGCATCGGGATATGGACCTCGTAGTGCTGGCGCTCGGAGAGGGCGATCTTCGCCTTCTCGGCCGCGTCACTCACGCGCGACAGGGCCACGCCGTCTCCCTGGAAGGGCACGTTCTCCAGCTGCTGGAAGCGCTCCAGCAGGAAGTCGACGATGGCGTTGTCGAGGTCGAGACCGCCCAGGAAGATGTCACCGCCGGTGGCCAGCACCTCGAAGACGTTCTTCTCGATGCGCAGGATGGTCGCGTCGAAGGTACCGCCGCCCAGGTCGTAGACCAGCACCCGCTTGTCCATCTCGCGGTTGAGGCCGTAGGCCAGCGCCGCGGAGGTGGGCTCGTTGAGGATGCGCTCGACCTTCAGGCCCGCCAGGGCGCCGGACTTGCGCACGGCCTCGCGCTGCGGCTCGGAGTAGTAGGCGGGCACCGTCACCACCGCCCGCTCCACCTTCTGGCCGAGGTGCTGCTCAGCCATCTCCTTGCACTCCTTGAGGATGAGGCCCTGCACCTCCTCCAGCGAGAGCACCTTGTCGGCCACGCGCACGGCGGCACGGCCCAGCGCGTCGGGGACGATCTCGTAGTGGAAGCGCTCGCGGACCTGCTTCACCACGGCGCTCTCATAGGGACGGCCGACAATGCGCTTCGCGCCGTAGACCGTCTGCGTGGGGCGCATGACGAGCTGGCTCTTGGCCCGGTGGCTCACGAGCAGCTTGCCCTGCGAGCTGATCGAGATGACCGAGGGGATGGTGTTGTAGCCCTCCTTCGAGCGCAACACCTGGGGACGGCCCCCCGTCATGATGGCCACGCACGAGTTGGTGGTGCCCAGATCGATGCCTATCACCGGCCCCGTGCCCACCACTGGCTCGGGCGGATGCAGGAAGACGGTCGGCGGGAAGACCATCTTGGGGGGAGCCTCGGGAACCGGCGGCCGGGGAGGCGCGGGCGCAGGCGCGGCAGCGCTCCCGGGAACGGGCGCAGCGGGACGCGGCGCCTCCGCACGAGCCTCGGGCGCCCCCGCGGGGAACGAACGAGGAGCCGAGGGCGCGGGCCCTGAAGACGGAGGCGTAGCGGCAGGGAGCGGCGGCGCGCGGTTGGGAGGCTTGCGCCGAGGCTTCTGACCCGGCTTGTCGACGTCGATGTCCTCGCCGCTTCCGAGGTTCAGCTCGAACTCCACGCCCTTGCCAGGCTTGAAGTCCGGCGAGTCCGACTGGTTCACCAGCTTGGGGCCAATGAGGCCCAGCTCGACATCCACGTCGAACGCAGGCTTGAGCGGAGCTGGAGGAGCCGCGGCGGCCGGAGGAGGCGGCGGAGCGGCCGGAGGCGGCGGAGCGGGCGGCGGGACCTGGGGCGCGGCGGAGACCGGGGGCGGGGGCGGAGCAGCCTGCACAGAGGGAGCAGGCTGCGGCGCTACGGCAGGGTAGGCCTTCGCCACGGGCGGCAGCGGAGCCGCAGGACGAGCGGGTGCAGCCGGAGGAGGAGGAGGCACGGGCTGGCCCTGAAGGACGGGGGCCACCTCGGCGTCCTCCAGCGCCATGCCCACGGCCACGGGCAGATCCCCGCCCAACGACTCCATCTCGAAGTCGATGTCGGGCATGGGCTCGTCGACGACCTCGAACTTCACCTCGGAGGACGCGGAAGCAGACTCCGGGGTGACCAAAAGCAGGTCATCGACGGCGATGTTCACGTCATCTTCGCCGGGAGGGGGCACGGCCAGGGGCACGGGCGTGGGAGCCGTGTGCACCGAGTACACGGGCGGCTTGCCGGGCTTGCCGATCTGCGAGCCCATCGACTCGAGATCGTCCATGAGGTCGCCCAGATCGGCGCTCTCCTCCAGCCGCTCATCGGTCAGCATCGGGCCCGAGGGGAGCTCCTCGGCCTGGCGCTTCGCACCGGGGCCCTGCTTGGGCGCCGTTCGGGAGACCGGGGCAACGGAGGGCGCGATGGCAGGCAGGCGCGAGGCGGTGATGCGCTTGCCGACCCGGTCCAGCATGCCCTTGGCCAGCATCTCCCGCTCCAGCGCCTCCACGTCCACGGAGGGTTTGTCCCCCGCCGCCGCGGCCCCACCCGCTGAAGCGGCCGCCTTGCTGAGCTGCAGCATCCGATCGATGAGCGACTGGGTGACCGGGTCCAGTTCCTGGAACTGGAGCCCCATGCCCGGAGGGCCTTCCTCGTTGGTCGTCTCGCGCACCCAGCGCACCACGGCCGTGCCGCGCAGCACGCGGACGCCGCCGGCAATCTGCACCTCGAACTTCACAAGCGTGCCCACCGCCTGCGGTGTACGCGTGCGAATGAACATGCCGCCAGGGCTCAAGTTGGTGGCGAACTCCTCTGCGAAGCTCCCCACATCCGAGTGCTTGAGCTTCACCAGCAGACCTACGGCTTTCCGGTCTGTCGCGCGCCGCCCCTGTTCCATGATCAGAACTGTCGCGCTCCGATACCCCTCGCTCAAGCTCTTAATTTCCCCAAAGCACGCTTGTTTGGCCGCACCTTCACTGTGTAGGCACATGCCTCACCCAGCGGATCCACCCACCCCATGGCATCCTTGACGGGCTCGGACCCCACGCGTCGCAGGAGCCCTGAATGAGCGCAGTCTCCGCCGCCCCCGCCGTCCCCCTGCACGCGGGCTGGCTCGTCGATCGCCGGCATGATCTGCTCTCCACCGTGGGAGGGCTGGCTGCGAGCCTCGTGCTGCTCGGCCTCCATCTGGGCGTGGGCGTGAGCGGCCTGGTGCTGTGGTGGATGTGGGTGCTCACGCTGGACGGGCCGCACATCTTCGCCACGCTTTCGAGGACCTACCTGGACCGTCGGGAGCGCACGGCGAGGCGCCGGCTGCTGCTCGGCAGCCTGGGCTGGTTCGCCGCGGGTCCCCTGATTTTTGGGGTCTCGGTGCTGCTGGGCCAGCGGCTGCCGTTCGACCTGTTCCTGACCTTCGCCAGCCTGTGGGCCTACTGGCACGTGGTGCGCCAGCACTACGGGCTGATGACGCTCTACCAGCGGAAGAACCGGGACACGCTCCCAGTGGATCGCCGGGTGGACAGCCTCACGCTGTATGGAGGGCTGCTGGCGCCGTTCGGGGCCTTCGCCGTCACGCACCCGGTGGCGCGCAGGCTGCTCGGGCTGGGGCCGCAGCCGGGGGTGGAGGAGAACCTGGCCTGGGCGTGCTGGGCGGTGACCTTCGCGGTGGTGGCGCTCTTCGCCGCGCGGCAGTTCCAGCGGTGGCGCCAGGGCCTCGGCATCAACGGGCCCAAGGTGCTGCTGCTGGCTGCGGCGATCGGGCTGAGTGTGCTGCTCTTCCTGCCCGGGGTGGCGCGCCGCGTGGAGTTTCTCATGGTCGCCGTGGTGGTGACGGCGTTCCACAACGTCCAGTACCACGGCATCGTCTGGTTCTATCACCGCAACCGCTACCACGGGCCCGGCGTGGAGCACGCCGACTTCGGGCTCGCGCCGCGCATCAGCGGGCGCTTCCTCATCTATGCGGCGTGTGGCGTGGCCTTCACCCTGGCCTACCGCGCGCTGGGCTGCGGCTTCGGCTTGCACCCCGGCTGCGGCACGTTCGACGCGAAGCTGATGCTCGGCGCAGGCCTCTCGCTGAGAGACCTGGCCTCGGGCTTCATCTGGGGCTTCGCCCTGCACCACTACTACCTGGATCAGAAGATCTGGCGCGTGAGCCGGGACGCTGGACTGAACAAGGACCTGAAGCTCTCGGCGGCATGAGCGTGCGCTGGCTCAGTGGTCGCCGTAGCGCTTCTCTCCGGCCTCGACCCGCACCTTGAGCCGGTTCTGCGACGGCGGCAGCGGGCAGGTGGCGAACGAGGTGAACGCGCACGGCGGGTTGTAGGCCCGGTTGAAGTCCAGCACCACCTTCCCCTCCTTCGGCATGGCTGCGTACAGGAAGCGGCCCGCGCCGTACGTCTCATCGCGGTTGGTCAGGTCTCCGAAGATGAAGAAGAGCTGATCCTCGCCCGGCTCCTGCACCGGCGAGAGCCGGTACTCCTGACCTCCCACGGTGAAGACGACGGTGCCCGGGGACACCATCTCCTCCACCTCGCCCAGCACATTGGGAACGGAGATCTTCTTCTCGGTGGTGGCGGGCTCGAAGCGCCCCTCCACCCGCCAGGCGGCGCTTGGGGCGTAGGTGGGGATGCCGTGGAACGCCTTGCGCGTGGGCGCCTCCGAGTCCTTCACCCGCACGCCCAGCCGATCGCCGCGGCGAATCACGAAGAAGCGCACGGAGCCCAGCGCCAGCGTGTCCGGCTTGCCGTCGGCATCACTGCGCAGCGCGCCTCCGGTGAAGGGCTTGCCCTCCAGCGCCAGGGACGTGCCCTTCTCGAGCGCGAGGCTCACCGTGGCTCCCTTCCGGGTGAAGGTGCCCGCATGAGCGGGAAAGGCCGCCGGGAACACCACGTCATTGTCCGGCGCAGAGCCAAAGCGGTTGGCGCCCTCCTTGAGCCAATGCAGCCCCACCAGCGTGAGCCACCCATCGTCCGACGTCAGCCGGGAGACGCGTTCGGTGTGCCAGGCACGGGTCTCGGCTTCGATTCCAGGAGAGGCATTCATGGGCGGGGTGGAAGGTTTGGGGGTGGATGGGGGCGCAGCGCTCACTGGAGCAGCAAGGCCCAGGGACACCAACAACAGGGAGCTCCATTTCATGAGGACCACCATGTCAGGGCCCCGCCTTCCCCTAAATGTATCTGCGGGACTTCAAAGACACACATTGAAAACAAAAACCCTTCTTTTGCTCACCTGTCAACCCCATGCAACACATTGCATGCCGATGTAGACAAGCCGCAAGGGCTGCCTCTCGGTATGAAACCCGCATATTGTTTCACCTCATGTCCCGCCGTGGATGACGGGCAGCGCGTCAGGAGGCATCCCGTGTCCTACGACAACGAGCGGCGTCGGCACCAACGGTACCCCTTGCGGCTGGCCATCAAGCTCCACTGCCCCCGTGAAGTGCTGGACGCGGACATCATCAATGCCTCGGCCAGCGGCTGCCTGTTGCTGTCTCGCGTGCCCGTAGAGCCCGGGCAATCCATCGAGGCCAGCATCCCCGAGCTGCTCATCCCTCGGACGCGGCTGAACATCCTCCGCTGCCAGGCCACGCCTGCGGGATATGTCATCGCCGCGAACTTCGACACGGCCCTGGGCGATGAGCTCTCCATCGCCTGGCTCTCGGAGGAGCAGTCCCCCGAGTCCGGCGTGCCGCGCTGGCTGAACTGACCCACCCACAGCCCCGGTTGCTCCTGCCCTGTTGAGGCCTGGATCACGCCTCGATCCAGAGCCCCGCTATCCGATCAATCCCAGATAGAACCTTCTGGGTAGTCCTTTTTCTCTCAGTCTCCAGGCCGAGATGGCTGTTCATCCCACCTGGGTCATTTTCCGCATGTGAGTCATTCCTCACCCACCCGGGGAAAATGTTGCGTGTTTTTTGCCAGGACTGAAAACCTAAGAGATCAACACACTCCCACTTGCCAAAGAATCTCGCAGGGTAGAGATTTTTTACCCATTCTATTTGACCCGAATAAAAAAAATGCGTTACAACCACACCTGTCGGAAGTCGATGGGGCGGGTCTGAATCACCCCTCATTGATTGCCAAATTCTGGGGGGTTACCGAATCACAGCAGCGAGCCCAGAAGCCCGGGCGCTGGGTCTTGACCAGTCCAGTCGAGGAGCAAAACCGATGCAGCAGGTCCTGGAGCATTTGAGAGAGCGGCAGCAGATCTTCGCCAGGTCTTCTTTCGTGGGCTTCCTCCGGGATACACGCCTCTCGCCCCAGGAACGTCTGAGCTTCCTGCCCTGTCTGGCGCCGCTCGTGCTGGGCTTGGCGGACCTGAACCGCACGATGATGGGGGAGGAGCCCGAGCTCGTCCCGGAGAACCCCCAGGAGAGTGCGCACTGGGCCGCTTATCTGAGCGATCTGCAGATGCTGGGGCTGAGCTCCACCTCGGACCTCAACGGCATGCTGCGGCTGCTGTGGGGAGCGGAGGGCAGCTTCACTCGCAAGACGCTCTTCGAGCTCATTGATGTGGCGGCGAACGCGAGCCCGGTCCAGGCGCAGATCCTGATGCGGGCGCTCCACACGGCGGGGAGCATGGGCCTGGGAGCGCTCGAGCACGTGGCCCGCACGTTCGAGGCGCGCACGGGCAAGGAACTGGTGGGTTTCCGGTTCCTGCGCGCGCAGCTGGAGGGAGCCTCGTGCTGGGCCACCGCGGGCCAGCAGCTTCCGCCGGGTTCAGAGAAGGAGGCCCTGGAGACCGTGGATGAGGTCTTCAGCCACCTCATGGGCCTGAGCAACCACCTGCTGGCGTACGCGCTGCACCAGTTGGAGGTGAAGCGGGCGCTGATCGCGTGGGAGCCACCCTCCTCCCTGACCTTCGAGGAGTTCGGCATTGCCCGCCTGCAGGCGCTCTGCGAGGCGGTGGGCTACGACGCCTCGGACACAGAGACGGTGAAGCGCTTCTTCAGCTTCATGAGCAGTCCCTGGGGCTCCCAGCAGATCGGCTCCACCCCGCCCTGGAAGTCGGACATCACCGACGACCACACGCCGTACGAGCTGTCCCTGGCGCTCGAGGACGGACGGCCCGAGGTGCGCTTCTTGATGGAGTCCCAGAGCGCCCACGGCCCCACCACGCTGCGCTCCACCTGGGAAGACGGCATTGCCCTCACCGAGCGGCTGAGCCAGGAGTTCGGCGTCCGGCTGGAGCGCTTCAACCTCGTGAAGGATCTGTTCGAGCCGGTGGATCCCCGCGCCCGCTTCGCGCTCTGGCACGCCTTCTTCCTCAAGAACGGCCGGGCCGACATCAAGGTCTACTTCAACCCCGCGGCCCAGGGCCCCGAGCGGGCCCACGCGGTGGTGCAGGAGGCCCTGGAGCGGCTGGGCCTGCACCGCGTCTGGCGCTGCCTCAGCGAGCACACCCTGCGTCCGGACGGGCTGGATCAGATCATCTACTTCTCGCTGGACCTGTCCGCTCACCGCACGGCCCGCGTGAAGATCTACCTGGCGCACAAGGACATCACCGCGGAGGAGCTCGAGTCGGTGATGGCGCTGGCACCGGAGTACGTGCCCGGCGAGGCGTGGATCTTCTGCCAGGCGCTCAAGGGCCACACCGGCCGCGTCGAGTCCTCGCGCTCGCTGCTGACGTGCCTGTCGTTCACCTCGGATGAGGATCGACCCACCAGCGTCACGCTGCACGTCCCCGTGCGCTGCCACGTGCGCAATGACCAGGAGGCCCTGGAGCGCATCCGCTTCCTGCTGGATCCGCAAGCCCACATGCTGCTGGAGCGGGCGGTGCGGGCACTGGCGCACCGCCGGCTCGACACGGGCGTGGGATTGATGCAGTGGGCCTCCATGCGCCGGCAGGGAAGCCAGCTGCGGACCACCATCTACCTGGCCACCGAGGCCTACGGCCTCAGCGCGCACCAGGAAGTGTCCCCCCAGCCGCAGCCGCTCTTGGTCGGCACGGCCAGGCGGGAGTTCAACCGCGCCATCGTCTGAGCGGCGCCAGCCCTGGGTGCTACAGGGGCTCGAACTTCGAGAAGAAGTGCCCCAGCACCTCGGGTGAGTAGGTGATCTTGTAGCCCTTGTTCTGCGGCGCCTTCTCCTTCAGCCGCGCCATCACCGTGGCGATGTAGTCCAGGTGCCCCTTGGTATAGGTGCGCCGGGGAATGGCGAAGCGGGCGAACTGGAAGACGCGCGGGGTGATGTCGGCCGTCTTCGGATCAATGGTGATGAGCGGGAACGGATAGGCGCTGCCACGGATGGCGCCCTCCAGGTAGAGATCGCACGTGAAGGCGATCGCCGGGAACTTGTCCTCCGGCAGGTGCGAGTAGAGCCCCGCCACGTCGATGAAGACGCCCGAGCCTCCCGAGGGCTTGCTCACGCGGATGCCGGTCTTCTCGAACAGGTCCGCCAGGTAGGCGATCTGCTGCGTGCGGTGGGCCAGGTAGGGCTCCTCGATGCCCTCGCGCAGGCCCACGGCCACCGCCTCCAGGTCTCGGCCCGCCAGACCGCCATAGGTCGGGAAGCCCTCGTAGAGCACCAGCTTCTCCTTGCACCGCATCGCGAGCTTCTCGTCGTGCACCGCGATGAAGCCGCCGATGTTCACCAGGCCGTCCTTCTTCGCGCTCATCCAGCAGCCTCGCCCGTAGGAGAGCATCTCCCGGGCGATCTCCGCGATGGACTTGTCCTGGTAGCCCTTCTCGCGCGTCTTGATGAAGTAGGCGTTCTCCGCGAAGCGGCAGATGTCGAAGTAGATGGGGATGTTGTAGCGGTCCGCGAGCCGCTTCGTCTCGCGGATGTTCTCCATGGACACCGGCGAGGAACACGCGAAGTTGTTGAGCACGGTGATGAGGACGAACGGGACGCGCTGGTGATAGCGCTCCAGGGCGGCCTCGAGCTTGCCCAGATCAAAGTTCCCCTTGAAGGGCCGCTCCTCCTCGAAGCGCCAGAGCCAGTCCCCCACCAGATCCAGCGGGGTGGCCTTGCGGTTCATCACGTGCGCGCGCGTCGTGTCGAAGTGCGTGTTGCACAGGACGATGTCCTTACCGTCCTCCGGCTTGATGAGCAGCTCCATGAGGATGTGCTCGGCCGCACGCCCCTGGTGTGTGGGGATGACGTGCTCGAAGCCAAGGATGTCCTGCACGGCCCGCTCGAACTCGATGAAGCTGCGCGAGCGCATGTACGCCTCGTCGCCCTTCATCAGCCCCGCCCACTGCTGGTCGCTCATCGCGCCCGTGCCACTGTCGGTGATCACATCGATGAAGATGTCCGCCGAGTCCACGTGCACCACGGAGTAGTGGGCCTTCTTCAAGATGCTCTCGCGCTCGGAGCGAGACGGAATGCGGACCTTCTCCACCATCTTCACGCGGTAGGGCTCGGCCAGCGTTTGCAACTCCAACGGAAGATCTTCAGACGAACTCATGTGCTTCTCCTGGTCACGCCAACAGCCGTGGCTTCCCTCTAGTACATGTGCCGCAAGTTCACCTGCCCGACAGAGCCGATCACACCCGCGCGGTGTCTCATCGCCACTCACTACAGGTATCGGACACGGGCAGGAGCAGTACTTGAATCACCGCAAGACCCGTGCTGGAGTACACGCCGATTTCCGGCTCTTCACGTCATCACTTCATTTCGTACGCTGAATCAACAGGGGGATCATCATGCCCAATAGTGAGAACTACAAGGAATACCAGACTCTCGGCTCGACGGTGCAGGTGACGCTGGACGGGTTCGGCTCCTTCACTCTGCTGGCCAGCAAGATCCTGCTCGAGTGCGGCCTGGGAGAGATGGACACCGATGGCGTCGGCATGGCCAAGCTGGATCCGGAGAAGTGGTACCCGCTGGACGCCTTCTTGCGCGCGTTCGATCGCGTGCAGGCGGAGTTCGGGGACTACACCCTGAAGCAGTCGGGCCTCTACATCGTGAAGAAGGCCTCGCAGCCGGGTGACTTCCTGACGGGTATCGCCCGCGCGTTCGAGACGCTGGACATGGGCTACCACTACAACCACGCCAAGAGCGGGAAGCGGATGTTCGATCCGCAGACGGGCCAGATGCTCGAGGGCATCGGCCACTACAAGGTCCGCACCGTGCCGGGCAAGACGCAGGTGTTCGTCGACGCCGACACCCCGTACCCCTGCGCCTTCGAGGAGGGCCTGGTCACGGGCCTGGGCCAGCAGTTCAACGCCGGCGCGAAGGTCATGCATGATCCGAAGACGTGCCGCAAGAAGGGCGCCCCGGCCTGCACCTACAGCATCACCTGGAAGTAGCAGCTCCTGAAGGAGTTCCTCGTGAGCCTCGCCCCCCCGAGTTCCAATCCCTCTCCCCAGGATGCGGTCATCGGCTTTCATCCGGCCGGCCGCAGCTGGGTCTCTCAGGGGGGCACGGCCCCAGGCGTTGAACCCCTCCCGAAGCTGAAGGGAGTGCTGCTCGCCTCGCCGCAAGCGCGAGCGGAAGTGGCGGATGACTTCGGGCACATGGTGAGCCGCCTGCCCCTGGCCGTGCTCCGCCCCCAGTCAGCCGACGACATTGCGCAGATGATCCGCTTCGCCCGGCAGCACCGGCTCAAGATCGGCCCTCGCGGCAATGGGCATGTGATCAACGGCCAGTCGCAGGTGGAGGCGGGCATCGTCATCGACATGCGCTCGCTGAACGCCGTGCACTCCGTCTCCGAGGATCGGATCGACGTGGATGCCGGCATCCTCTGGAGCGTGGTGGTGGAGCGGGCGCTCGCCATCAACCGGACCCCGCCCGTGCTCACGGACCTGCTGGAGCTGACGGTGGGCGGCACCCTGTCGGTGGGTGGCTTGAGCGGCAACACCTTCCGCCAAGGTCTGCAGATCGACCATGTGCTGGAGCTTCAGGTGGTAACGGGCGAGGGCGAGCTGGTGCACTGCTCTCCCACGCAGAACAAAGACTTGTTCGAGGCGGTGCTCGCGGGGCTCGGGCAGTGTGGTGTCATCACCCGCGCCACCCTCAAGCTGGTGGAGGCGCCGACGCACGTGCGCCTGTATGACCTGGGCTACCCGAACCTCGAGGCCCAGCTGCGGGACCAGCGCCTGGCCGTGGAGAACGAGCGCATCGACTACGTGCTGGGCTTCGCGCTGCCGGAGCGGAGCGGCACGGGCTGGATGCACCGGATGCAGGTCCTCCAGTACTACAAGGAGCCGTCGCGTCCCGACGATGCGCAGGTGCTGAAGGGCCTGTCGTACCAGCAGGGCTCCGAGTCGATCTCCGACCTGCCGTACCCCACGTGGGTGAGCCGGCTCGCTCCGCAGCTGGCGGAGCTGCGGCAGAACGGCATGTACTCGCTGCCCCACCCCTGGAGCGATCTCTTCGTCCCGGACTCGAAGCTCGACGCGTTCGCCGCGGAGGTGCTCCGAGAGGTGTCCCCCACCGAGGTGGACTTCTACTTCCCGGTCCTCTTCTATCTGCTCAAGCGCAGCCGCATCACCCGCCCGCTGTTCAGCCTGCCGCCGGGGGAGGACATCTCCTTCCTGTTCGGTGTGCTCCGGACCGCGGCGCCAGGAGCCAAGCGCAGCGTGCCGCAGATGGTGCAGCACAACCGCGAGCTCTACGAGCGCAACCGGAAGTGGGAGGGGACGCACTACGCGCACGCCGCCCTCACGCTGTCTCCCGAGGAGTGGCGAGCGCGCTTCGGCCCGGCCTGGGAGAACCTGGCGGCCGCCAAGCGGCGCTACGACCCAGACACCGTGCTGACGCCGGGTCCGGGGATGTTCCGCTAAAATCACCCGCGCGACTTCGGCTCCGCGCGGCGAGCTGGGGAGCCCCGCTGAGGGTGGGCTCCCCCCTCCTCTGGCCGCGTACTCAGGCCACCTTGTACGCGGCCACGAGCGGGTGACGCGGCTCCAGCCCGCGCCACTGGCGGAACTCCTCGCGCGCCACACCCATGGCTCCGCTGGCGATGGCGCGGATCCACGAGATGCCCGTCGTCTTCTCGATGAACTCGTGCGTCTTGCGCCGATCCTGGAGGGTGGGCGTGAGCATCGCCGGGTCGTTGCCGTTCTCGACGTAGGCGTTGGCCAGCCGCTGCGCGCCGGTGTTGTTGTCGAAGCGGCCATCGCTGCCGTACTGAGCGAAGAGCAGGTCGCGCAGGGCGGCCGAGCCCGGCTGCAGCATCCCGTTGTTGTGGACGCTGGTCCAGTACCCGTGACGGGCCCAGAAGCGCTCGAAGGTGTCCGTCATCCACTGGGCGTCGAAGGGCCGATCCTCATGGGCGACGATGCACTCGAGCATGTTGCGCACCATCTTGTTGCCGTTGTTGGCGCCCTGGCCCCCGATGGGGTCCAGCGACATGGCCGTGTCACCCACCGCCGCCACCAGCCGGCCCGAGGGCAGCCGGCCCACTGGGTTGCGAACCGTGGGAGCGAACTTCCCCACCTGCCAGCCGTAGGAGTCCGACAGCTCGGCGTCCTTGAGCCACTCGTAGTCCCAGGGGACGAACTCCTTGACGACCTGCTTGCCGATCTCGAGCACCTGCTCACCCGTCTTGCAGCCCTCGAAGCGGTCCATCGCGCTGCCCGGGCGGGCCTCGAAGACGAGGTTCCAGCTCTGCCCCACATCCTTGTGGTAGTAGGGGATCCAGAAGGCCTCACCCAGAGGGCCAAGGACGTTGTACTTCAGCCCCAGCATGGGGATGCCGTCGAAGCCCATCTGCGGGCCCTTCACGCACACCATGGCCAGGTGGCGCTGCGGCTTGTCGTAGACGCTGCGCTCGGCGTTGCGCTCGAAGAGGTTGGTCATGTCACCGCGGCCCGTGGCCACGATGGTCAGATCATTCTGGGCGGCGATCTGCTCCAGGCGCTCGATGGAGACGGACTCGATCTCGATCTTGCCGCCGCGCTTGGTGAGCTCGTGCATCCAGTGGTAGCTCTGCAGCCGCAAGTCAATGGCAAGGAACGGCCGGCGCAGGCGGCCCGCCAGGGTGAGCATGCGGTTGCCCGGCACCGGGCAGAGCGTCATGTGAGCGCCCTCACCCCAAGGTGCGTCGTTCTCCCAGGAGTTGAGGCCGAGCTCGTACTCGAACTGAAGCGCCATATCGAAGCGGGTGGCGGATCCAGTCGGCTTGCTCTCGTTCAACCACTTCTCAGGAGTGCGATCCGAATAGAGCGTCACCTCATAACCGGCCTTCAGCAGCGCATGCGCGGCGAGGAGTCCTGCTTGTCCAGAACCGATGATGGCGATACGGCGCATGGTGCCTCCGGGAATCCAGTGAGTCGAAGATGACGAGCGGCGGGTGCTGCTGGCGCGAGCTCCCGCGCCCTGGCTGAAGGAGTTTGCAACCGCTGTGCCCTCAACCTCGGAGGGCGGATGCGGCGTTGCGTCACCCGTCCAGTTCCCCCCGAGAGAGACCTTTCGGCCCTCCTGCCTGCCCTCTCATCTTAGTTTATTGGAGGCCAGAAACACTCCACGGACCCGTCTAAGTTGAATTTCCATTATCAACGGATTTCCCTGACGCTTTTTCTGGGTGCGTGTCGCTTGCTGTCTTTCATTTCCATGCTTTGCGGCACGGGGTAAAAGAAAACCCGGGGGGTTTTTGGCGACCCTTCCGCTGAGTGCCAGAGATCTGGCCGGTTCCTGGAAGATTCTGCTGAACCGAACGGAAGGACGGGGAAAAATTGACCCGGGTGTACTCAGACCCATGGAAATCCCTCGTGGGTGAGATTTTCAGTCCACCAGGTCACAAAGCGCATTTTCTTCAGGAATCTCCGGTATGTACGCTGCTTCGGGTGAAGTGATCCTCTTGCGCTGACCCACCCTGTCTTTCTCACGTTGTGGCAAATTGAACCTCGGAGTAGGTGGGCGCATGCACTGGATGGATGCCCTGGCGGGGCGGCTGATGTCACGCCGGCCCCCCTTCTTTGAGGAGGGGTGGGGTTCTCAGGCCCTGCTCGAGCGGCTCAGCCGGGGGCCTCAGGGTTTCGCACTCCCCGAGCTTCATGAGGTGACGCTGGGTGCGTCACGGCGTGAGGGCGGACTGTGGGTACAGGAGGGACGTTTCCCGAGCCCTGCGGCGGTAGGACCTCTGCCCACCGCGTCCGCCGAGGCCCGCTTCCAGCTCCTGCTCCCCGTCAAAGCCGGGCCGCGCCCCCCGGTGTGCCTCTTCCTGGCTTCCTCTGGAGACCATGGGTTTGGACTGAGGCGCTTCCTGGCCCAGCCGCTGCTCGCCGCGGGCATGGGGGCGGTGCTGCTGGAGAATCCTTATTACGGATCGCGCCGTCCTCCCGGGCAGAAGGGCGAGGCCCTGCGCACGGTGGCAGATCTGTTGTTGATGGGCCGGGCGACGGCGGTGGAGGCCGTGGCGCTGCTGGGCTGGCTGCTGGCGCGGGGCCACCCCAAGGTGGGCATCTCCGGGTACAGCATGGGCGGCAGCATGGCCGCCTACGCCGCGTGCTTCTTCCCTCTGCCCCTGGCCGTCGTCCCCGTGGCCGTGGCGCACTCGGCGGCGCCCGTGTTCACGCAGGGAGTGCTGTCCGCCCTGCCCGACTGGGAGACCCTGGGCCGCACCTGTGGAGGACCGGAGGCCGCGCGCCAGCGGCTGGCCGAGCTGCTCGAGGGCTTCTCCGTCACCCAGCTCGCGCCCCTGCCGAACCCTCGCCGCGCCATCATCGTCGCCGCGCGGAAGGATGGGTTCGTTCCCTCCGCCTCCACCTTGCGCCTGCTGCAGCACTGGCGCGGCGCGGAGCTGCGCTACCTCCAAGGAGGGCACGTCCGTGGGCTCGTCGCCGGCCGCTCCATCATTGCCCGCGCCATTCTCGATGCCTTCTCTCGCATCGAGGACCTCCAGCTCCCCGAAGAGCCTCCCGAGGGTGCAGCCCCTGGGTGAGCAGGCACCCGAGCTCGCGGCGCGCTCCTACCCAGCAGGAGGGACGGAATAGGCGCGCCCTTCAAGGGTTGCCTCGCTACGTCCGCCACGGACAGGAGCTGCGGAAACCGATGGTCCCCGCGCCCCTCCAAGGTTAAGAGAACCCCCTTATGGAAAGCGCCGCACCCTCCTCCGCCAACCCGCAGCAGCCGCTCCCGACCGAAGATCTCCGCGCCGTCGAGGAGCTCGCCCAGGCTCGGGCGCAGATCGTCGAGCAGATCGAGAAGCGCGTCGTCGGCCAGCGGGATGTCGTGGAGCACCTGCTCATTTCCCTGTTCAGCCGAGGCCACTGCCTCTTCGTGGGCGTGCCGGGCCTCGCCAAGACGCTGCTCATCTCCACCCTGGCGGACGTCCTCAACCTCTCCTTCAACCGCATCCAGTTCACGCCGGACCTGATGCCCTCGGACATCACCGGCACGGACATCCTGGAGGAGGACAAGGCCACCGGCCACCGCGCGTTCCGCTTCATGCAGGGTCCGCTGTTCGCCAACATCATCCTCGCCGACGAGGTGAACCGCACCCCGCCCAAGACGCAGGCCGCGCTGCTCCAGGCCATGCAGGAGTACCGCATCACCGCGGGCGGCCGCACGTACCCGCTGGACCTGCCCTTCCTGGTGTTCGCCACGCAGAACCCCATCGAGCAGGAGGGCACCTACCCGCTGCCCGAGGCCCAGCTGGACCGCTTCATGTTCCTGGTGGACGTGGGCTACCCCACCGCCGAGGAAGAGGTGCAGATCGTCAAGAGCACCACCGCTGGCGCGCCTCCGAAGCTGGAGAAGATCCTCTCGCCCGAGCGCATCCTCGCGCTGCAGGAGCTGGTGCGCCGGGTGCCGGTGCCGGACCACGTGGTGCGCTACGCCGTGGAGCTGGTGCGCAACACTCGCCCCAAGGAGCCCGGCGTCCCCGAGTTCGTCGCCAAGAATGTGTCCTGGGGTGCGGGCCCGCGCGCCAGCCAGTACCTGGTGCTCGCGGCCAAGGCCCGCGCCATCCTCTCCGGGCGCTTCGTGGCCTCGGTGGATGACGTGCGCGCGCTGGCCCGCCCGGTGCTGCGCCACCGCGTGCTCCCCAACTTCACCGCCGAGAGCGAGGGCATCACCTCGGTGAAGCTGGTGGATCAGCTCGTTGCCACGGTGAAGGGCTAGCCGCGGGGTTCCATGGCGCTGCTCGACGCCCAGACGCTGTCCCGGTTGCAGGGAGTGAAGCTGCGCGCCCGCGCGGTCATGGAGGGCGTGCTCTCCGGCCTCCACAAGAGCCCCCACCAGGGCCAGAGCGTGGAGTTTGCCGAGCACAAGGAGTACGCCCCCGGCGACGAGCTGCGCCACCTGGACTGGAAGGCCTACGGCAAGTTCGACAAGTACTACATCAAGCGCTTCGAGCATGAGACGAACCTGCGCTCGGTCATGGTGGTGGATGCGTCCGCCTCCATGGGCTACCGCAGCGGCGCGCTCTCCAAGCTCGAGGTCGCCAACATCCTCGCCGGAGCGCTGTGCTACCTGCTCGTGCGCCAGCAGGATGCCGCCGGGCTCGCGGTCATGGTGGGCAATGCGTTCAAGGACGTGCCGCCGCGCGCCTCCGCCGGGCACCTGAACGTGCTGCTGGACACGCTGGAGCGCACCCAGGCCCAGGGAACGACGAACCTGGTCAGCGCCGCGGATCACCTCGCCGAGGTGCTCCCGCGCCGCTCCACCGTCATCGTCCTCTCGGACCTACTGGACGAGAACCAGGACGCGCTCAAGCGCATCCTCGCCCTGCGCCAGCGCAAGAACGACGTGGTGCTCTTCCACGTGGTGGATCCCGCCGAGCTCACCTTCCCCTTCGATGATCCCACCCTCTTCCTCGACATGGAGGGGGATGCGCGCGTCGAGGTGAACCCGCGCGAAATCAAGGAGAGCTACCTGGAAGAGTTCGGCGCCTTCCTGGCCAACGTGAAGTCCGCGTGCGCCGAGGCGGACGTGGACTACGAGCTGGTGCGCACGGACGAGCGGCTGGACGAGGTGCTGCTGCGGTTCCTCGGGCGGCGCGGGAGGCGTCGGTGATCTTCGGCAATCCGTGGATGCTGTGGGGCGCGCTCGGCGCCTTCATCCCCCTGCTGGTGCACCTGTTCGACCGGCGGCGGCCCCGGCCCCATCCGTTCCCGCCCATGGCCTTCGTGCTGCGCAGCCAGAAGCGCACGGCCAGCCGGCTCAAGCTCAAGCGGCTCCTCCTCTATATCCTCCGCACCCTCATCCTCCTGGCCATCCCCATCGCGCTGGCCCGGCCCGAGCTGCGACAGGATGCCCAGGCCGCGGCTGTCGCCAAGGGCCCCGCCGCCACCGCCGTGGTGCTGGATGCCTCGCTCTCCATGCGGTGGGGCAAGGACTCCTCGCTCTTCGAGCGCGGCCGGGATGAGGCGCGGGATGCGCTGAAGGACCTGCAGGCCGATGAGCCCTCCACGGTGCTGGTGTGCACGAGCACGCCCACCGCGCCGCCTCCGCTCGGCTTCGATCGCGCGCGGCTCCGGGCGCTCATCGACGAGGCCAAGCCCACCTATGGCACCGCGGACCTGTCGCGCTGCATGGACATGGCCGCGCGCGCATTGGAGGAGAACCCCACGCCCGGCAAGCGGCTGGTGCTCATCTCCGACATGACCGCCACGGCGTTCCGGCTGGAGGCCCCGCCGCCCACCGTGAAGGACCCCACCGGCAAGCTGGTGCGGCCCGAGGTGGTGCTGCGTGACGTGGTGTCCGGCCAGGACGTGCTGCCCAACCACGCGCTGGTTGACCTCAAGATCGAGCCCGCGCTGCAGGCCGGACCCCGTGCTTTCCAGTTCACCTTCACGGTGAAGAACTACGGCCCGGAGGCGCTGAAGGACCTGGAGGCGGCCGTGCGCGAGGGCGAGTCCACGCTCGCCAAGGGCTTCGTGGACGTGCCCGCCAACGGCACCGCGCAGAAGACGCTCACGGTGCGCTTCGCCCGGGGTGGCACGGCGCAGGGCTCGGTGACGCTCGCGCCGGACGAGCTCCCCGAGGACGACCGGCGCGCCTTCGTACTGCCGGTGCCGCGCGCGCTCAAGGCCCTGGTCATCAACGGCTCGCCGCACGCCACGCGCTACCGGGACGAGGCCTTCTTCGTGGAGGCGGCCCTGTCCGCCCCGGGCTCTCCCGTGGAGGTGGCCGTGCGCGACACGGAGGCAGGTTTGAGGGAGAACTTCTCCGCCTACGATTTGGTGCTGATGCTCAACGTGCCCGCCCCGAGCAAGGAGGACGCGGAGCGGCTCAACGCCTTCGTGAACGCGGGCGGCGGCCTCTTCGTGAGCATGGGCGACCGGGTGGACCCGGACGCGTACAACTCGCGGCTCGGTGCGCTGCTGCCCCGGCCACTGCGCCTGGTGCGCACCAGCGTGGAGCGCGAAGACCCCGACGCGGAGACCCAGTCCGCGAAGCTGGCGCAGGTGCAGGTGGAGCACCCCCTGTTCTCGCCCTTCACCGGCCGCGCCGAGGAGGGCCTCATTGGCGCCCGCTTCTACAAGTACATGCTCCTGGAGGCGGACAACCCCGCGGCCGCTGGCACCAGCCAGGTGCTGGCCACCTATGAGGATGGGGCTCCCGCGGTGGCCGTGGCCCGCCGGGGGAAGGGCCGCGTGGCCGTCTTCACCAGCACCGTGGATCGCGACTGGAGCGACTTCGCCATCCGCACCAGCTTCCTCCCGCTCATGCAGCGCTTCGCCGCGTACCTCACCGGCTCGCTCGAGGAGCGCGCCGAGCAGCGCGTGCGCGTGGGTGAGTCCGTGACGATGCGGCCCGAGACGGGCCAGACCGTCACCGCTGTCCGTACGCCGGATGGGACTGAGCTCCCGGTAAAGGCGCAGCCGGATGGCAGCCTCGTGGCAGGACCTCTGAACGAGCCGGGCTTGCATGCCGTGCTGGGCGCCGAGGGTAAGCCGCTCCAGGCGCTCGACTTCCCGGTGACGCTGGATCCGGCCGAGAGTGATTTGACGCGGGTCCCGACAGATACCCTCACGGCCTACTTCGGCGAGGAGACCGTGAAGGCCTCCAGCAGCGACGCGGAGCGCCCCAAAGTGCCTTTGTGGACATGGCTCATCGTCGCCGCGTGCGCTGCCTTCTTCCTCGAGGGCACCCTCCTGCGCAAGTAGTTGAGAATCCGTAGGACTCCCCAATTGGGTGACATGGGCCGCGGGCATGGGTGCTATGCCCGCCGGAGGGAGCCCCTCCGTGCCGACGCGTGATCCCCCGCAGCCCCCGAGTCCCGAGGAGCAGGCCGTTCTGCTGGAACGCGAGCGCCAGGCCCGCCGCGAAGCAGCGGCCGAGCGAGTCCGCCTCGAAAACCTGATCATGGAGGCACCTGCCTTCATCGCCCTGTTCCGTGGCCCCCAGCACGTCTACGTGCTCTCCAATCCGAGGAACACCGAGGCGCTGGGCCACCGGGAGCTCCTGGGCAAGCCCTTCCACGAGGCCCTGCCCGGAGCCGTGTTTCAGGGCTTCGTCGCGCTCCTGGATCAGGTCTATTCGACAGGCAAGCCCTTCTCCGCGGAGCAGATGCCCGTCAAGGTGACCCATCCCGACGGCTCGCAGAGCGAGCGCTTCGTCAACTTCATCTATCAGCCCACGCGAGACGCCCAGGGCAACGTGGACGGAATCGCCAGCTTCGGCTTCGAAGTCACGGCCATCGTCCGCGCGCGCCAGCAGGCGGAGGCGCTGGCCGCCGAGCTGAAGCGCAGCGAGGAGCGCTACCGGGCCTTCGTCACCAAGAGCACCGAGGGCATCTACCGTGTGGACGTATGCCCTCCCATTCCCACCACGGTGCCAGTGGACGAGCAGCTCGACCTCGTCTTCCGGAATACGCACATCGCCGAGTGCAATGACGCCATGGCCCGGATGTACGGCTTCCACAGCGCCACGGAGCTCATCGGCACGCGGCTGGACGCGCTGCTCGTCCGCGAGGATCCCCGCAATCTCGAGTACCTCCGGGGCTTCCTCCAGAACGGCTACCGCATCGAGGACGCGGAGTCGCGGGAGCTGGCCCACGACGGCACGCCCAAGGTCTTCCTCAACAACCTGGTGGGCATCGTCCGCGATGGGCTGCTGCTGGGCGCCTGGGGCACCCAGCGGGACGTGACGGAGCAGCGCCATGCCGAGGAGGAGCTCAAGCGCGCCGAGTCGAACGCGCGCTTCCTCTCCGAGGCGAGCGCCGTGCTGGCTTCGTCCCTGGACTACGAGGCCACCCTGCGCAACGTGGCCCGGCTCGCCGTGCCGTCGCTCGCGGACTGGTGCCTGGTGGACCTGATGCAGGCGGATGGCTCGTTCAAGCGGGTCGAGGCCGTGTGCACGGATCCCGAGGATGATGCGCTCGCACAAGAAATCCGGTGCACCATCGTCACCCGGGACGGCAACCCCCGGTACCCCGTCATTCAGGCCATTACCGAAGGCCGGCCGGTCCTCCTCGCGGACCTCTCGCCTCAAGAGATCGCGCTGAACGAGGCCCATGCAAAACAGCTGGCCGCTACGCGCATCCGCTCGCTGATCTCGGCGCCCTTGGTGGCGCGTGGGCGAACGCTCGGGGTGCTCACCTTCTCCATGTCCCACTCCGGCCGGCGCTACACGCCCGCGGAGCTCACCGTGCTGGGGGAGCTCGCGCGGCGCGCCGCCCTCTCCGTCGAGAACGCCCGGCTCTACCGGGAGGCCCAGGATGCCATCCGCCTGCGCGATGAGTTCCTCTCCATCGCCAGCCATGAGCTGAAGACGCCCCTCACCCCCCTGAGCCTGAAGCTGCAGATGCTCATGCGTGAGGTGCGGCGGCAGCCGGACTCGCCCCTCCGCCACGCGGTGGAGGACTACATCGCCGTAGGTTCCCGGCAGGTGAAGAAGCTGTCCGAGCTCGTGAGTGATCTGCTCGACGTGTCCCGCATCGTCGGCGGGCGGCTGCGGCTGGAGCTCGAGGAGGTGGAGCTGGGGGCGCTCGTCCGCGAGGTGGTGGCGCGCTACGAGCCCGAGGCCGTGCGGGTGGGCTCGAAGCTCGTGCTGAAGGCGGCGCCCGAGGCTGTGACGGGCCGCTGGGATCGGCTCCGGTTGGAGCAGGTCATCACCAACCTGGTCGACAACGCCATCAAGTACGGCGCCGGCAAGCCCTTCCATGTCACCCTGGAGGCCGATCAACACCGCGCCGTGCTGCGCGTGAAGGACGAGGGCATCGGCATCGCGCCCGAGCACCTGAAGCGTATCTTCGACCGCTTCGAGCGCGCCGTGTCCGAGCGCCATTATGGAGGCCTGGGCCTGGGCCTCTACATCACCCGCACCATCGTCGAGGCGATGCGCGGCACCATCCAGGTGGAGAGCGCGCCCGGCCAGGGAGCGCTGTTCACGGTGAGCCTCCCTCGCAGGACCTCGGAGACACCGCCTGGACCTCCGGCGGTGTAGAGTGTCGCAGGGCCAACATCTGGCCCGCTCGTGGTGCTCTCCGGAGGCTCCTGGTGAAGACCCTGGCTCTGCTGGCAGCGCTGCTGCTGGCCATGCCCGCCCACGCGGCACTCCATCTTCCCCCGGCGCCCCCCACCGGGCAGTACGTCGTGGATCTAGCGTCGGTCATCCGCCCTGAGGACGCACAAGAGATCCAGGCCACGGCCGAGCGACTGTGGACAGAGCAGGAGATTCCTCTGTTCGTCGTGACCATCGACACGATGGCGAGGTACGGCGGGGCGCGGATGAGCATCGAGGACTTTGCCTCCCAGTTGTTCCGCGAGTGGGGCATTGGCGTCTCCGGCGCCGTGAGCCCCGAGGACAGCAAGGGGGTCCTCCTGCTGGTGAGCAAGCTCGACCGGAAGGCCCGCATCGAGATGGGCCCCGGCTGGGGCCAGGAGAAGGACGCCTCCTGCTGGAGCATCCTGCAGGACCACCTCATCCCCGCATTCAAGAAGGAGCGCCATTCGTCCGGCCTGGTCCTGGGGGCCTCCGCGCTGGATCTCATGGTCCGCGGCCAGGAGCTTCCCCGAGCGCCCATGTCCCAGGAACGAATGCTGGGCTACGCCGGGGGCGGAGCGCTGGGCCTCTTCACGCTCATCTCGCTGCTGCGCAGCGGCACACAAGGCTACGCCTGGGGCTTCTGGAGCATCGTCTTCAGCGCGCTGTGGGCCATCCTGGGCGCGCTACTGTCGCCCAGGCGTCGCCATCACCACCACCATGGCTGGGGACACTCTCACTCCAGCAGTTCCTCGAGCAGCAGCAGCTCGTGGAGCAGCGGAGGTGGAAGCTCATCACGTGGCGGCGGCGCCACGGGGTCCTGGTAGGGAGGGGCCATGAAGCGCGCATCCACGCTCTTTACTGAAGCGGATCACCGGCGTGTCACCGAGGCCGTCGCCCGGGCAGAGGCCCGCTCCTCCGCGGAGATCGTCCCGGTCATCGCCAGCTCCAGCGGCCGGTATGACCGCGCCGAAGACATGGTCGGGCTCTGGTTCGGGCTCATCACCCTCTGCGTGGGCTGGTGGCTGCTGCAGGGGGTCGAGCCCTCCGAATGGGGCGTGCCCCGTCCCCGGCTCGGACTGCTGCCGGTGGTGGGCCTGGTGCTCGGCGGCTGGGTGCTGGGCGTGGTCCTGGCGCACCTGTCCGGCAGCCTGCGGCTCCTGTTCACCCCGCGCAGCGAGCAGAAGGCCGAGGTGGAACGCGCCGCCCGGCAGGCCTTCTTCGATCGCCGCATCCACCACACTGACGCCGGCAGCGGCTTGCTCGTCTACGTCAGCATGCTCGAGCGCATGGCCGTGGTGCTCGCGGATGCCCAAGTGCTGGAGAAGCTGGGACAGCCCAAGCTGGATGCGCTGTGCGCCAGCCTCGTCTCGGAGCTGAAGAAGGGCAGCTATACGGACGCGCTCTGCCACACCATTGAGCAGGCGGGCGCCGCTCTCGCCGAGGCGCTGCCCGCCCAGGCGCAGAATCGCAACGAGCTCACCGATGCGCTGGTGGTGATGGACTGAGACGCCTCCTCAGCGGACCGCGGGCGGCTCAGGACTCCTCGGGAGAGCCACCCGTCCCCGGCTCCGAAGCGGTGCCGCGGGACACATAGGAGACCACAGGCGCAGCAGCCCCCCGCCGACCCTGGCGCGGTTGACGCGTGCCCTGGGGCCGATCACCACCGCGACCGCCCTGGTGCCCGTGCTGCTGAGGACGGCCTCCGGCCTGCGCGGAATGCGGGGCACTTCCACCCGAAGCGTGGGGAGCATTGCCGCCGCGAGGCGCGCCGTGCCCTCCTCCTCCGTGAGGGCCTCGCCGGTGATGCGGCGCTCCCTGCCCGCCGCCTCCGTGCTGAGCGCGCGCCCCGTGCGAATGGCCGGAGCCACCGCCGCCGTGTGAGACGCGGGTGCCGTTCGGCTGTCCCGAACCTCCAGCGCCGTGCGAGGCGTGTGCACCATTCGTCTGCCCCGAGCCTCCGCCACCGTGCTGAGTCTGCGCACCCTGGGGCGGCTTCGAGGGACGCCCGCCGCCCTGAGGACGATCACCGTGCGGCCGAGACTGCCCGTTCCCCTGGCGAGGAGCCCCGCCCGTTGGAGGACCTCGCCGGCCACCGCCCTGAGAACCGCCTCTCGAACCGCCCCGGTGGTGCGGACGATCTCCGCCCCGGGCGGCCTTCGCGAGCTGGGCCACCTTGGGCCGCTCGCCGCCACCCTGGCGCAGGATCGCGAACTCGTCCTCCTCCACCGCGGGAGCTGGGGCCTCGCGCGCCTCTTGCACCGGCGCGGGTGAACGGTCTCTCGGCGGGAACGAGCGTCCCCCTTCACCCTGAGGCCGACCTCCCTGACGGGAGCCGTGCCGCGGGCCCCGGCCATCCGGTGCGCCTCGGCCCGACGGCTCGAAGTCCGGCGTCAGCTCACGCCGCACGTAGGCCCGCCAGATCTCCGAAGAATCCCCCGCGCGCCCCATCAGCCCCGGGTCATAGCCCGCGAAGAAGAGCTGCAGGTTGTCCAGGTCCCGCTTGAAGAAGAACTCCGCACGGCTGTTGGCCGCCGCCGACACCGTCTGCGGAAAGTCGATGATGGTGGGGCCGGCTGCCCCGAGCAGGATGTTGTACGCGCTCAGGTCGCCGTGGATCAGATCGGCGCAGAGGATCTTCACCGCCTGCTGGCGCAGGTCCCGGTAGAACTCCGCCGCCAGCTCTGGCGTGAGCAGCGCGTCAATCAAGCGCGGCGCGGGCTGGCCCTCGGCGTCCACCACCAGCTCCATCAACAGCACGCCCTCGTAGAACATCACCGGCGAGGGCACCCGCACCCCGGCGGTGTGCAGCTTGCCGAGCGTCTCCGCCTCGGCCGTCTTCCACGCCTCTTCCTCGGCCTCCTGGCCGAAGCGGCTGCCCTTCTCCATCGCCCGCCGCGTGCGGCTGTTGCGGACCAGGCGCCCTTCCTTGTAGCCGGCGTTGTTCTTGAAGTTGCGCTGGGTGCGCTCCTTGTAGATTTTCGCCGCCACGTACTGGCCGCCGTGAACGACGATGTACACGTCCGCCTCTTTGCCGCTCTTGAGGCGGGCGGTGACTTCATCGATCACGCCATCGGCGAGAAGGACTTCGAGCGCTGCGTGCATATCAGCCTTGTGTGTATCACGCTTACCCAGCTCGTGGCGCTGCCACCTCGAGCACATTTGCCCGCCCTACTCCATGGCAGCACGTCGGGCCCCTCGGCGGCCGCTCCCTTCCCCGCCTGCTCAATCTACCCTACCCTCCAGGTCCGTTGCAGCAAAACGCGAATTACCCGCTATCCTACAGCCCTCCCTGGTGAGGAGGCCCGGTGTCGTACACGCAGCTGCTGGCCAAGGTTCCCATATTCGAGCACCTCGCGGAGGGGGAGCTCAAGCACCTGTCCGGCCTGCTGCAGGCCCGACGCTACCCCCGGGGAGAGGTCATCTTCCATCAGGGAGATGTAGGTACCGCGCTCTTCATCATCCGCAAGGGGCAGGTGGCCATCCGCCTCAGCTCTCTGGACGGCAAAGAGGTGACGCTGGCCCTGCTGGAGCGCGGTGACTTCTTCGGAGAGCTGGCGCTGCTGGACGGCGAGCCCCGCTCGACGGACGCCGTGGCCCGGAAGGAGACGGAGCTGCTGTGCCTACAGCGGGAGAGCTTCCACCAGTACCTGGACAGCTCGCCCCGGGTGGCCCGAGGGCTGCTGGCGTCCATGAGCCTGCTGGTGCGGCGGGTGACGCAGCTGGTCCACGACGCGACGTTCCTGGATGCGCGCACCCGGCTGATCCGCGTGCTGCTCGAGCTGGCCCGGAGCCAGGGCCAGCTGGGCCCCGACGGCGTGGTCATCTCCCAGAAGCTCACGCAGGTGGAGCTGGCCAACCTGTGCGGCCTCACCCGCGAGAGCACCAACAAGTGGCTGCGCTTCTTCGTCCGTGAGGGCCTGCTCTCCTACGAGGGGGGCCAAATCACCCTGGTCCACCCCGATCAGCTCCAGAAGCAGGCCCAGTGAGCGGGCCGCTCAGATGCAGACGTCGTCCTCTTCGGGAGCCTCGCCCGCGATGAGGCTCGCGGTGCGCTGGAGGCGCTCGGAGGCCAGGCGCGAGAGGTAGTCGCGCAGCCCGGGTTGCTGGAGCAGGTGCCGCTCGCACGCATCGCGGCTCAGCCGCAGCAGGGTGCAGGGCGTCTCCGTGGTCACCGTGGCCGTGGCCTGCGTGCCGAGCACCAGGGCGATCTCTCCGAACATGTCGCCCTCCTGGAGCGGCTGGGAGGCGAGCTCGCCGCCCTCGGAGCGCTGGTGCGTCACCCGGCAGCAGCCTCGCAGCAGCACGTAGAGCGCGTCCACCGCGCGGCCCTGGGCGATGAGCGGCCGGTCCGCCGGCATGGAGCAGAGCTGGAACTCGAGCGCCACGGCCTCGCGCTGCGCCTGCGACAGCGAGCGGAACAGGGGGTTCTGGCTCAGCAGCTGGCTGAGCATCCGCTCCCGGTAGAAGGTCTGCAGCACCTGCCCCACCGCGGGGTACTGGAGGATGAGCTGCTCCACGCGCGAGCGCGTCAGCTCCAGCACCACCGTGGGCTCATACGCCTGGATGCGGGTGTGGCGGCAGGCCTCGCCTCCGAGCGCCATCTCCCCGAAGAGGTTGCCCTCGCCCATGAGCGCCACCGGGCGGTCGCCGCCCTTGCCCTGCTTCTGCACCACCTCCACGCTCCCCTCCACGATGACGAACATGGAGGTGGCGGCCTTGCCCTCCTCGATGACGACGTCACCGGGCTGGAAGAAGCGCATCTCCAAGCCCTCGAGGAGCGACAGGAAGGCGTCTCCGCCCAGCTGCGAGAAGACGGGGAAGCGCGGCACCTTGCCCGTGCCCGGCTTGGACACCACGGCCTCGGGCTCCGAGGGCGCCGAGGCCGGCGCGGGCGCGGGCAGGGACGGCGGCATCTGCCGGCGGGCGTAGAGCTGCGCCAGCAGGCGCTGGGTGCGCTCGTGGCGAGGCTCGATCTGAAGGATGATCTTGCACAGGGCGATGGCCCTCAGCAGCCAGCCGCGCCGGGCCCAGGCATCCGCCAGAGCCTCGTAGGTGAGCAGGGCCTCCTTGCGGCGGCCGAGCCGCTGGAACAGCTCCGCCACCTTGCGGCGGCTGGTCAGGTCCTCCGGGACCTCCTCGGCGAGCTTCTGGTACTCCGCGAGCGCCGCCTCCACCGCTCCCGAGGCCAGCAGCTCCTCAGCCCTGTCCTTGCGCTGACGCACCACGTCCGTCATGGAGTTCCCCCTTTTCACGCCCGTGCTTGCCTCACGGCTTTCCGAGCTTCCCTGCGTAAGCCTGCCTCCTTTCCAGCCAGGGGATCTGTGACGGGCTTCACGTCCTGGGTGTGAAGCCGTTCACACCCCTCCCTCTGGAGCCCAATGTAGGTAAGGTGAGGCCGTAATGACCCGCTCCGCCCTCTACCGCGATTGCGCCCGCCTCTTCATGGTGGGCTTCCCAGGCACCACCGTTGATGGGGACTTCGCCGCCCTCATGGACGACGGCATCTTCGGGGCCATCCTCTTCAAGCGGAACGTCGGCTCCGCCCAGGACACGGCCGCGCTGTGCCGGGACATCAAGAAGCGCGCGGGGCGGCCCTTCATCCTCTCGGTGGATCAGGAAGGCGGCCGCGTGGCCCGGCTGCGCGGGGAGCCCTTCACCGCCCTGCCCTCCATGCGCGAGCTGGGCCAGCGCGGGGACGAGGGCCTCGCCGAGCGCGCGGGGCAGCTGCTCGCGCACGAGCTGCGCGCCGTGGGCTTCGACTGGGACTTCGCTCCCGTGCTCGATGTGGACACCAACCCAGCCAACCCCGTCATCGGCGACCGCAGCTTCAGCCGGGATGCGGAGACGGTGGCGCGGCTCGGCGTGGCGCTCGGGCGCGGGCTGGAGGCAGGTGGCGTAGCCTCGTGCGGCAAGCACTTCCCCGGCCACGGAGACACCACCACGGACAGCCACCTCACCCTGCCCCGGCTACCGCATGACTTGGAGCGCCTGCGCCGCGTGGAGCTGGTGCCCTTCAAGGCTTTCGGGAAGGCGGGGCTCGCGTCGCTGATGACGGCGCACGTGCTGTTCGACGCCATCGAGCCCGGAGTGCCCGCGACCATGAGCCACAAGGTGCTCCATGGCCTGCTGCGCCAGGAGCTGGGCTTCGACGGGGTGCTCGTGAGCGATGACCTGGAGATGAAGGCCATCGCGAACTACTACTCCGTGGAGGAGGCCGCGGTGCAGGGCACGCTGGCCGGAGTGGATCTGTTCCTCGTGTGCCACCGCGTGGACGTGCAGCGGCGGGCCATCGAGGCGGTGGTGAAGGCCGTGGAGTCCGGCCGAATCCCGCGCGAGCGCATCACCGAGGCCCACCGCCGGCTCGCCCGGCTCGAGGCCCGCTTCGCCCATCCTCCCGAGGACCGGGTGGCCACGCTCGGGGACGCGCAGCACCGCGCGCTCGCCAACGGCCTGGCCAGCACCTTCGCCGGGAAGGACCCGACCGAGGTGCTGACCTAAGCCTTCAGCAGCCGCCGTACCGCCACGCGCGCATGGGCGAGCACCTCGCGTTGGGCCGTCTCCGTCGAGAGCGCGCGAGCCACGGAGACCGCTCCCACGCACTGGGTGACGAGCGCACTCCCGAGCGCACGATCGCCGACCTTCTCAGCGATGACGGCAACGAGCTCTTCGAAGGCGCGCTCGACCACGGCTCGGGTGGCGGCGGGGGCGCGGCCCATCTCCGCGGCCAGAGCGGGCAACACGCAGCCCGCACCAGGGCTTCGCACGTGCACGAGGCTCAGGTACGCATCGACCGCGCGAAGCACCTGCTCCTCGGATTGAGGCTCGATGGATGAGAAGCGCTCCTGGGTCGATTGGAGCTCCGCTTCGCAGATGGCCGCCAGCAGCGCCTCCTTGCCTTCGAAGTGCTTGTAGAATGCCCCGCTGGTGAGGCCTGCGGAGCGTGCCAGCGCGTCGATCCCGCTCGCGGCGAAGCCCTGCTCCTTGGCCAGTGCCGCGCTCTCGCGCACGAGCTTGTCCCGAGTGCCTGCTTTGTGGTCGGTAGAGTAACGCATGGTGTCGTCTTGACAGGATAACGATCGCTATCCCATCATTCAAGCCATGCCCACGGAACAGACGGCCTGCATTCTGTGCTCGCGGAACTGTGGTCTTCGCGTCGAGACGGAGGGGATGCGCATCAAGGGCATCCGCGGCGATGACGCGCATCCGGTGTCGAAGGGCTACCTCTGTCAGAAGGCCGGGCGGCTGGCGCACTACCAGGAGCATGCGGACCTCCTGGAGCACCCGCTGCGCCGAACGCCCGACGGCAGCTTCGTCCGTGTCACCTGGGACGAAGCGCTCGCAGACATCGCGCAGAGGCTCATCGCGCTCCGAGAGCGCCACGGGGGACGCGCCTTCGCGTTCTACGGAGGTGGCGGCCAGGGGAACCACCTCGGCGGTGCCTACAGCAGGCAGTTGCTCAAGGCGATGAAGAGCCGCTTTGTCTACAGCGCGCTCGCCCAGGAAAAGACCGGCGACTTCTGGGTCAACGGCCGCCTGTTCGGCGATCAGCGCTGCCACCTCACGGAGGATGTCGAGCACGCCGACTTCGTCCTGTTCGCCGGCACCAATCCCTTCCAAGCGCACGGGATTCCCAACGCTCGCGACACGCTGCGCGAGCTGAAGAAGGACCCGGCGCGCACGATGGTGGTCATCGATCCGCGCAAGACGGAGACTGCACGCCTGGCGGACGTGCACCTCCAGCCCCGCCCGGGGACCGACGCATTTCTCCTGGCGGCCATGCTTGCGATCATCGTCCGGGACGGGCTGCACCACCGCGAGTTCCTCTCCCGCCGCTGCACGGGCTTTCCGGCGTTAGAGGAGGCGCTTCGCTCGATTCCAATCGAAGCGTTCGTTCGCCGGGCCGATGTGCCGCTCGCGGACGTCGAGCGGGTTGCACGGGGCTTCGCGCAGGCGCGCGCGGCGTGCGTCCGCGTCGACCTCGGGCTGCAGCAGAGCCTGCACAGCACGCTCAACTCGTACCTCGAGAAGCTGCTGTTTCTCGTCACCGGGCACTTCGGCAAGCGCGGCGGGAACAACTTCCACTCGTTCCTCCTGCCCATCCTGGGCCATACCGACGAGCGCAACACGCGCCACCCGCGCACCGCTCACCACGGGATGTACCCCATCGCCGGGCTGTACCCACCGAACATCCTGCCGGACGAGATTCAGCACGAGGGCGAGGATCGCCTCCGTGCGATGTTCGTGGACAGCGCCAACCCCGTGCTCACCGGCGCGAACACGGCGGCTTACGAGCGAGCCTTCTCGAAGCTGGAGCTCCTGGTCGTCGTGGACGTGGCGATGACGGAGACCGCACGTCTGGCGCACTACGTGTTGCCGGCGGCTACGCAGTT
The DNA here is from genome assembly GCF_000737315.1 of Hyalangium minutum. Lineage (GTDB taxonomy): Bacteria > Myxococcota > Myxococcia > Myxococcales > Myxococcaceae > Hyalangium > Hyalangium minutum. Next base: position 45,300 of record NZ_JMCB01000005.1, on the reverse strand, counting down.
CGAGAAGTGGGAGTGCACCGGCTTCAACCTGGAGTTCCCGGACAACGCATTTCACGTGCGGCACCCGCTCTTTCCGCCTCGCGCCGAGACCCTGCCGGAGGCGGAGATCTACACACGGCTCCTCGAGTCGATGGGCGAGCTCCCGCGCACGTTCCCCGTGCTCAAGCGCATCGCCGAGGTGGAGCCAGCAGCAACGCACCCCTTCGGATTCCTGGCCGCGTTCGCCGCCCAGCTCGCAGCCAAGCCGCGCCTGCGCCCCTACGCGGCGTCCATCGCCTATCGCACGCTCGGCCCGGTGCTGAGAACCGCGCGCGCGAACCCGGAGCGCGTGCCGCCCGCCGCCACGGCCCCGCTGCTCGGGCTCACGCTCGACCTGGCGAACCGGGAGCGGGCCGCGGTCCAGAGGGCTGGCCACCGTGGGAATCGCCTCACCCTCGGAGCCTCGCTCTTCCGTGCCATCCTCGATCGTCCGGAGGGGGTGCTCGTGACGCGCCACACGTTTGACGACGCCTGGTCATTTCTCCGGCACGCCGACGGACGCATCCACCTCGACATCCCCGAGATGCTCGCCGCCCTGCGCGCCCTGCGAGACGAGCCCGAGGCCGTCCCTCCGCTCGTGCTGCTCGCGGGCGAACGCCGCTCGTACAACGCCAACCAGATCTTCCGCGATCCGGCCTGGCGCAAGACGGACCTCGAAGGGGCGATGCGCATGCACCCGGATGACGCGCGGGCGCTCGGCCTGGTGCAGGGCTCGAGAGCGATCTGCACGTCGGACACCGGCGAGCTTGCGGTCACCATCGAGCTCGACGAAGCGCTCCGCCCTGGGATGGTCACGCTCCCCCACGGGTACGGGATGCGCTATCGCGGGGGGGAGCCAGCGGGACCGCAGCTCAACCGCCTCACGGCGAGCGAGCATTGTGACCCGCTGGCACGCACGCCCTACCACAAACACGTGCCCGTGAAGGTCCGCGCTGCGTAGGGGGGCAGGTGTCATCCGCCGTGTGACTCCGAGAAGCTCATGGGCCCGGGATGTACCCGCGCTGACTCTCGGCGGATCGAGGACCGCCGATGTTCCTCGTGCGCACATCGTAGCCCAGGCGTGCCCGCCAACCCATGTCAGCCGAGCCTTCGGGATTACCCACCTCGAGCGCGACGTCTTTACCGCTGACGCCCAGCTCGGGCGCCGGGGGGGCGGGCCGGCCTGTCACATCCACCAAGCGCGAGTTGCCCAGCTTGCCCGCCGCCTCGGGCGTGCGCGGATCAATGCTCGAGCCGAGCTGCGCGATGGTGCCGTTGTAGCCCCGGTCCGGCGAGTACTGGTACCGGGCGTAGGTGCCCGGAGGCAGGTGAGCCTTCTCGGTTCCGAAGAAGGTCTCGGGAGGTCCCTCCTGCCTGACGGAGCCTGTATCTGGCAGATACTTGCAGCCCGCACACAGCCCAGCCACGGCCAGGCCGGCCAACACCTTCCACGCTCGAAAGCCGCTCTGTCTCATGCCCGCTCCCCGGGAGGCATCCAGGCCCCCCATTGCCTCTAAGGGATGAGCACCCCCGCGCCCGGCCACCACCCATCAGCCGGACAGCCCACCTGGAGTCAGCCCGCCCCCGGAGCAACCAGGCAGGCCTCGTACAGGGCGCTAGTGGGGCAGCTCAGGCTTGAGCGGCAGCTCCACCCGGAAGCGCGTGTCCCCCGGCTTCGACTGCAGGTGGATTCGCCCGCCGAGCCGGCGCTCGACGATGCGCCGCGCGATGTCCAGCCCCAGCCCCGTGCCCTGGCCCAGGAGCTTGGTGGTGAAGAACGGCTCCCAGATGCGCGACTGCAGCTCCTCGGGAATGCCTGGGCCGTCGTCGCCGATCTCCACGTGGACCTCGTCTCCGTGGCGGCTGGTGCTCACCAGCAGCGTGCCGCGGTCCTTCATGGCGTCCAGGGCGTTCTCGATGAGGTTGGTCCACACCTGGTTCAGCTCGCCGCCATGGGCCCAGAGCTTGGGCAGCGAGGTGTCGTAGTCGCGCGTCACCGTCACGCCGCCGCGCATCCGGTGGGCGAACATGGCCAGCGTCGCCTCCAGCCCCGAGTGCAGGTCCACCTCCTGGAGCGTGTCCTGGTCCTTGTACGTGTACTGCTTCACAGCGGCGATGAGCGAGGTGAGCCGCTCCGTGCTCGAGACGAGCACCTCCGCGAGCTCCGCCAACGAGAGCGTCGCCTCGAGCCACGCCAGCCCCACCTGCAGTGCCTGTCCCTCCAGCACCGCCCCCAGTTCCTCCAGGTGCGGCACATCCACTCCCGCGTTCGCCAGGGTGGAGGCGCGAGAGAACGACTGCCGCATGCCATGGTCCGACAGCCACTCGAGGAGCGCGTCCTCCAGCGCACTCCGTGCCAGGGCATCCAAGACCTGGGGCTTCGAGACGAGCAGGGCCTGCAGCACTTCCGACAGGGCCTTGCACTGGGCCTCGGTCAGCCGGCGATCCTGGGCGAGCGAGCGCTGCTGAGAGGTGAGGCACTCCTCGCGAAGCTGATCCGCCGCGCGCCGGGCCGCAGCCGCGGGGTTGTTCAGCTCGTGAGTCAGGCTCGCGGCCATGCGGCCCAGCGCCGCCAGCTTCTCCTGCTCGCGGACCTGCGCCTCCACCTCCTGGTGCCGTGCCACCACGGACTGGAGCGCGAACCTCGCCAGGGGCGTGCCCTCGGACACACCGCGGCGGAACCTGTCCGCGCTCAGTTGCAGCACCCGCGTGGGCCTCAGCGCACGGCCCGTGCAGGTGGCAGTGCCTCCGGCCAGCATGGCGAGCTCGCCTACGAACGCTCCGAGCCGGTGGACGGCCAGCACCTGCTCCTCGCCGCCTTGGCGCCGGGTGATGCGGACCTCGCCCGAGAGGATGAAGAAGATGCCTGGATCCTCCTGCCCCTCCATGAAGAGGTCCTCACCAGGCTGGAAGGTTCGCAGCTGGCCTTCCCGCTTCAGTTCCTCGAGGACCTGGGGCGGGAAGGCGGGGAATAGGGAGGTGTCGATGGCATCGTGCAACATGGTCGGGTCCCGGCCGGCAACTCTCTCACTCGCCGTGGTCCCTTCATGGTGGTGATCGACGCTGTGGGTCACAGGGGGAAGCAAGCGAGAGAGCAGGCTCGCGGCGATCCGTCCGCCCTGCGCCTAGCGAGGCTCAGCAGGCATGCCGCCGGGCGCTCGGAGGCTCACGCGGGCAGGAGCTGCGGCGGATGCCACAGCCGCACGGTGGTGTCGTAGGAGGCGCTCGCGAGCCGCTCCCCAGGCAGTACCGCGAGGCTCCGGACGAAGCCCTCGTGGCGGTGGGAGGCCAGGGAGGTGAAGTCCGGCAGGCGGGTGACATGAATGCCGTCGTCTTCTCCGCCGCTCGCCACCCTGTCCTCACTGAGCGGAGCGATGGAGCACACAGCACCGGTGTGCACACGGCGGCAACCCCGAAGCTCCAGGGCCAGGTGAGGAGCCTGCACGAGCTGCCACTGGGAGAGTTCCCCTGTGGCCTGGCCGGAGATGAGCCTTCCGGAAGGAAGGGCGGCGAGTGCACGCACCGGTGCTCCAGTCTCTGCGGGTGCGGAGGCCTCACGCAGCGTCTCCAGGCTCCACAGGCGCACCGTGCCGTCCTCGGAGGCCGAGGCGAGCCGTCCGCCCTCGAGCGGAACGAGCGCCCAGATCCAGCCGGTGTGTCCACGCAGGACACCGAGGGGCGCTCCCTGTGCGGACCACAAGCGAATGGCTCCATCCGCGCCACCGCTCGCCAGCTGCCCATCCGGCAGCGCGGCGAGGCACAGCACGGCTCCCTCGTGACGGCCGATGACCTGAGAGGTCCCCGCCTCCCAGCGGCGCACGGTGCGGTCTCGCGACGCGCTCCACAGCCTTCCCTCGCTGTCCTCCGCCAGCGCGACGACCGAAGCCGTGTGCCCCGTGAGCACCGCGTCCTGCCGCCACGTGTCCCTCGACTGCTTCCACAGCCGCACGGTCCCATCGCGGGAGGCGGTGGCCAGGCTCCCATCCCGGCGGGCCAGCACATGCCAGACGTAGCCCTGGTGCCCGGTGAGCACCTCCGCCGTGTCACCGCGCCCGAGCGACTCGCGCTCATAGAGGACATCCGTCCGCATCACGTACTTGGTGCCCGAGGTGACGGCCTCTCCGTCGTGCCAGAGCTCGTGGTCGAAGACGATCAGCGTGCCCGCCTCGGGCCGCACCACGCCCAGCAACCCCGCGTCCTCCGTGCGCTCGGCGTAGTAGCGCGTCGCTCCGCCGGAGAACTCCCCGCTGTCGTTGAGGTACAGCATGCACGTCAGCCGCGAGCGCACCTGGGGGCTCTGTGCATACGCCCCATCCCGGTGGATGCAGAACCGCTGGCCTCCCCGGTAGCGGCAGAAGCGGAAGCGCGGGTTGAGCCCCTGCAGGCGCCACGCCTCACCCGACGCGTCCACGAGCCGCTCAGGCAAGAAGGGACGAATGCGCTCGAAGACAGCCTCCGCCAGCGCCGCGTCGTCGCGGACCCGGCGGTCGTTGTCCCGGTACGAGGGCGGGTAGTCCCCTCCCATCGCCTGGAAGCCCGCCTCCTCCGCCTCCTGGATGACTTGGGCACACTCGCCCCGGGAGAACACCCCTCGCAACAGGAAGCACGGCAGATCCGTCCGGATGCCAGCCTCCTGACGCACAACCCTCGCGGTGTCCATCAATCTTGGTTGCATGACCAAAATATGTCACGGCGTTCCTCGCGGGGCAAGTCTCTCTGGCCCGCGGAGGCCGGGCAGGAGCCTGTACGCCAACGTGAGGCGCTCTACGGGTGGGCGATGACGAGCAGGCTGGGCGCGCGCTCGAAGACACAGCGCATGGCCACCCGGAGCGTCTCCGGATCCAGCGCGGCAAAGCTCTCGTCGAGGATGACGAGGCTCGACTTCTGCAGCAGCGCCCGGGCAATGAAGAGGCGGCTGCGCTCACCATGCGAGAGCTGCCAGCCAATCTCTCCCAACTGCTGCTGGAGCCCCGAGGGCATCCGGGAGAGGAGCTCCCCCAGCCCCAGCTCGTGACAGAGGGCCTCCGCCTCTTGGAGGTCCGCACCACGGGGAGGCCACTCGCAGCCCATCAGCAGGTTGAAGGCGAAGGTGCCCGTCAGCACGTGGTTCTCGTGGAACTGCGGCGCCGAGACAATCCGCCGCGCCCAGCCCACATCCCCCAGCGTGTGGCGGTCCAGTCCATCCGCGAGCAGCAGGCCCGACTCCTGGGAGCGCAGTCCCGCGAGCACCGAGCCGAGCGTGGACTTGCCGCCTCCCGAGGGCCCCTCCAGGAGGATCCGCTCGCCGAGGTGGATGCGCAGATCCGCGCCGCTCAGCACGGGAGTCACCCGCCCCTCATACCGGTAGACGAGCCCCGAGCCATTCACCACTGCATGTGAGGGTGCCTCGCCCTGCCGGGCCAGCGCGAACTCCGGGTGCCCCGCCCGCTCCGGCCTCGCCGCCGCCTGGAAGATGGCGCGGATCTGGCTCCAGGCGATCCCCGCTCCCGACAGGTTGATCAGTCCCGAGGCGAACCGCCGCAGGGACTGGTACGCCAGCAGCGTGATGCCCAGCACCACGGCCACGTCCGACACGCCCGCCGCCCCGCCCAGGAAGGCAGGCGCCAGACCTGCCACTCCGAGGATCAGCCACGCATGCGGGATGAGCAGGCTCAGCACCACCGCCGCGCGATCCACGGAGCGGGAGGGCGCCAGGTAGTCCTCGAGCGCTTGATCCTCGGAGGTGTGCCACTGCTCCCGAGGCTGCTGGACGATCCGCGTGCGGTGTCCCAGCAGGTTCTCCACCAGCGTATGCGTCAGGGTGAGGCGCTGGTGGGTCCACCGCTGGCGCGCCCGCCAGTAGCGCACCGCGCAGTACCCCATCACCCCGAGCGTGCCCACCAGCAGCGCCAGGGACAACGTCCCACTGGGCGCGGCGAGGAAGAGCAGCCCCGCTGCGAGCAGCTCGATCGAAGCCATTCCCGCGCTCAGGCCTCCACTGATGGCGAGCGACTCGACGGCCTGGGACTCGAGGACCTTGCCCAGGAGCTGGCCTGTGCCTTGAGTGCGGATCTCCTCGGGCTCCAGCTTGAGCGCCCCTACCAGCAGGCGCTGCTTGAGCAGCGTGCCCACGAGGATGGCCAGGTGCCCGCCGGACCACGAGGCCAGCAAGCGCAGGGGAATCACCGTCGCGAGAACGAGCCCCCACGCCAGCAACCACCCTGGAGCGAGAATCCCCTCCAGCGCCGCCTTGCCGATCAGCCACCACGACACCAGCCAGAGCCCATACTGGAGGGCATGGGCCCCCAGGAACGTGCCCAGCCGCCGCATCAGCCCGGCCTGCTGAGCCTGATGCCAGAAGTCGCTCCCCGGCAGCGGACGGAGCCCCCAGCAGCCCGAGACGTTCCTGGATCCGAGCAGCCCTCGATAGAGCCCGTCCTCGGCCCGCCGCCGGCGCCGCCCCTTCAGGCCTGTGGCCGCCAGTACCTCCTCGACATCCTTTCGGACGTGGCTCTCCAACCGGTGGCAGAGCCGCTTGCGGACCTCCTCGAGTGGCAGCGCGTGGAGCTGGAGATCCGGCCCGAGGACGCTGACCTTGTGCCGGCCGCCCCGCGCCAGCAGCAGGAAGCGCGGCACCTGCGCATCGCTCTCCGACAGCATCAGCAGCGCCGGCCCCGCGCCCCGCAGCAGCGAGTCCACCTCCACATAAGGCGTGTCGAGGTGCACCACGTCCACCCCGATCCACCGGCCCGCCGCGGCGATCCACCGCGTCAGCTGATAGCGGTCGCCCGTGCCCAGCCAGCCCGGAGGCGGCGCCAGCTCCACCTGCTTCGGCACCAGCCCGCTCCAGCGGCCCAGAGCGAGCATCGCCTCCGAGAGGCGCTCCAGAGGCCAGGAGGCCGCGTCCACGGCGCTCATGCCGTCTTCCTCGTGGGCTGCTCCTCGCGCAGCTGGCCCTGCTCGAGCCGGAGCCGCCGCCACTCGGAGCCCTGCCAGATCTCCCGGTCGGCCAGCTCCTCGGCGTCCAGCAGCGCGCGGTAGCGCGAGTCCGGCCGGGCCGAGAGCTCCGCGGGAGGACCGTCCTCGACGAGCCGCCCTCCTTCGATGACCAGCACCCGCTCGAAGCCGAGCGTCTCCCGCACATCATGGGTGATGCAGAACAGCGTCTTGCCCTTCCACAGCTCCCGGGCGTTGAGCATGAGCCGGTGCCGCCGCTCGCGATCCAGTCCGCGGAAGGGCTCGTCGAGCACCACCATGCGCACCTGCTCCTGGAGCATCGCCCTGCCCAGCCGGACGCGCTGGCCCTCGCCACCGGAGACCATGCCGCCGCCCTCTCCGAGCGGCGTCTGCAGCCCCTCCGGCATGCGGGCGAGCACCGTCAGCAGCTCGGCCTGCTCCAGCACCCGAGGCAGGGACGCGGCGCCCTGGCCCGTGCCGTAGCGCAGGTTCTCCAGCAGGCTGCGGTTCCACAACTGCGTTGCCGGATCCACCCATACTGTCTGCCGGCGCAGCGCCACCAGCCGCTCCGCCTCCAACCGCGCCCCATCCACCCGCAGCTCGCCCGTGGAGGGCAGGTGCCAGCCGAGCAGGAGCCCAATGAGGCTGGACTTGCCCGCTCCCGACGGCCCGATGACGGCCACGTGGCTCCCCGGCGCGACGCGCAGATCCACGTCCTGGAGGATGACATGCCCTGCGGCGTGGACCGTCACCTTCTCCAGAGAGACCGAGACAGCCGCAGGCTCAGCTCCAGACACGGGGGCCTGCACCGAGCCATCCGTACGAGCCTCCTCCTCGCGGGCGCCCAGCGGCTCCAGGAGCCGGAGCGTGGTGTTGCGCAGCCCCGGATACTCCCGGGCCACCGCCGTCAGCTCACTGCCGAGCACCGGGAGGTTGAGGGCCCAGTAGATGAGCAACAGCACGCGGCTGGAGTCGCTCGCGTGGGTGATGTGGCTGGTGACGAGCCATGCGGCCAGCCCGAATCCGCAGAGGGCCTGGAGCCCCTCGGCCATGACGCCCGCCTTCAGGTAGCTCCGAGCGGCCTTGCTCCACTCGACCAGCAACCCCTCGTGCTCGGCGCGGACGGCGCGCGCCGCTGCATGGGTGCGAATGGGGACCAGGCCCAGGAAGGCATCCAGGTAGAAGAGGCTCAGCGAGCCCGTGTGCGTGCGGACCCGCATGTCCCACTGGGCGAGCAGCGGCTGAAGCCCGAGTGGCACGAGCACACCGGCGGCACACGCCAGCAGGGCGGGGACGGCGCTGGAGGGCGCCAGCCAGAGGATGCCCGCTGTCGTCACCCCCAGCTCGACGAGGGCCCGCACCGCCCGGCCCATCAGATCAGGCAGCAACCGGAGGCCATGAAGCTCGTGGCTGCGGTGGGCCATGTCGGAGCTGGGCCGGCTGCGGAAGTAGCGGTCACCGAGCTTGGGAATCTTCTCGAAGAACGCGATGCGCAGCCGGGCCTCCAGCTTGCGCCCGAGGCTCTTGAGCAGCAGCGCGGTGGGGAGCTCCACCAGCGCGAGCGCTCCCAGGAAGAGCAGGAGCCCGGCGAGCACTCCGAGCCGCTCCAAGGGCGGACCGAAGCTGCGCCCCAGATCCAACAGGCTGCGGAAGAGCAGGGCCTGCAGCACCACCGCCCCCGCGCCGAGCCCCAAGCCGGTGAGCGCTGCCCAGAGCAGCGGCAGCGGCTCCTGGCGCACCAGGCTCCAGAGCTGATGGCCCGGACGGGCAGGCGGCTCCGTCAGCGCGGCCTGCAGCTCCGGAGAGAGCGCGGCGCCCCCATCGTCCGCAGCCGTACCCGCTTGCGGAGCGAGGGCCTTGAGCCCCTTCACCCGGACGGCGACGGTGCCCCGGACGCGCACCTGGGGCTCCTGCCCCTCTTCCTCGGGCGCGGGGCGCACCGTCCAATAGGCCTCGGGGATGATGCGCTCGGGCCCCTCGGCCGAGGCGCGGGCGCGCTCGAAGAGGGACCCCACCACGGGCCGGGCGTTGCTCCGGCGGAGAATGTCCGCGGAGACCATGGCCTCCGTCATCCGCGTGGCCGCATCGAGCGTAGCGATGCCCATGGGACCGGGAACCACCGTGGCGGCCGAGATGAGCCGCTCCGCATCGCTCCCTTTCACGCCCAGCTGCGCCAGGCGCGCGCCCAGCGGCTTGAGGAACTCGTCGCTGAGCGCCCACTCTCGCCAGCCCTCGGCAGGCAGGGACATGATGTGCGGATAGAGATCCTGGACGAAGCGGCGGGCCGTGGGCCACCGGCGGCCCGTGGCCGGATCCATCACCTGCACGAGCGGCCCGTGGCGCGCCCAGATGACCACGAAATGGGCAAAGCCCGTGGGCAGCCGGATCAGCCCGAGCGCGGGCAGGGACTCAGCCTCCGGGAGCAGCAGGTGGTCGCTGGGCAGGAGGACCTGCTCGGCCTCCAGCCCGAGTTGCACCATGAGGTCCTCGAGCGTATCAATCGAAGTGCCATCGACGTCCGTCTGGCAGGCCTCGCGCAGACGGCCGTAGCTGACGGGACGGCCCAGTCCCTCGAGCAGGCTCTTGAGGGAGGCTGGGCCGCAGTCCATCGCCGAGGTCTGAATGACCTCGGGCACCAGGAGGCGCCGCGAGCTCATGGCGCGGTCCCTTGCAGCCCGGCACCTCGGAGGCGCTCCCCCACCGCGCGCAGCACGAGCCGGGCGGGGGTGGTGCGCTCCACCTCGACTTCGACGGAGCCGGTGAGGCCGTGCTGCCGGGGAATGGCGGACGAGGAGTCCGGCTGGACGTCGAACTCCACGCGGACGATGCCGGCGCGCGCCTCGCTCGCCACGCTGGAGACCCGGGCCTGGATGCTCCCGTACTGGACCCAGGGGAACCCATCCAGCCGCACCTGGGCGGGCTGGCCGGGGCGGATCCGCCCGAGCGCTGCGGGAGGCGGGAAGTCCGCGATCACCTTCAGCTCACCGGTGGGAACAACCGAGGCCAGCGTGTCTCCCTGGCGCACCACCATGCCCGTGCGCAGCGGCGCAAGCGCGGCGACGCGGCCCGCGGCGGGTGCGCGGATGGTCCGCAGCGTCAGCTCATAGTCGAGCTGCTCCACCTGCGCGCTCTGGGCCTGGACCTCGCCCTCGAGGAGCGCGGCCTGGCGGCGGAGATCCTCCATGTGGGCCTGCTGGCTGCTGAGCTTCGCGCGGGCATCCCACGTCAGCCGCTCCACCAGCCGGCGCTGGGCCTCCACGGCGCCCTGCCGCTGGGACGTCTCGCTCGTGGTGCGCTGGTGCTCGGCCTCGGCGACAAACCCGCCATCCAGCAGCCCGGTGGTCCGCCGCAGCTCCCCCTCGGCGAACCGCGCCGAAGTCTCCGCCTGCGAGAGCAGGGCCCGCGCCTCCTCCAGCGAAGCGTCGGTGGCCTTCCGGGTGTTCTGCAGCGTGGTCTCCTCCGAGACGAGCTGGGCGCGCAGGGCCGTCAGCTGTTGGGACAGGCTCTCACGACGGGCGCGCGCCTCCTGCAACTTGAGCCGCGCGGGCGCGGTGTCCAGCTCGACGAGCACCTGCCCCGCGGAGACCTCCTGGGACAAGGCCAGGGGGAGCGCCACCACCGTGCCCGCCACGGGCGCGTCGATGGAGTACGCGTCGCGAGACACCTCCAGGCGCGCCTGAGCGCTGAGCTCGTGAACGGGCACCTCGCTCCAGAGGAACCAGGCCAGCCACCCTCCGAGGATCAACACGCCCACGAGCAGCGCCACCAGCGAGGGCCGCTGGTTGTCCGCCTTGAGCGAGAGGAGAGACCGGGAGAAGGGGATGGCCACGCGCGCGCCGAATCGGAGGGCTCACATCGTAACGCACCCGTCCTGAGCTGGATAGTTTCGGAGCCCCCTCAGGGCGGGAGCGAGCAGGCACTCAGCCGGACCCTGGACTCAGGGCTGTGGCGTGGAGGGCTCGGTGCGGTGCGGGCACTCGACAGGAGGGAGCTCGATGCGCCGAAGCGCCAGGCTCTCCATGTCCAGAGACATGTAAGCATTCAACAGCCGGGGCCCCCCCAGCGTGGGTGCCAGACAGCGCAGGGCCTCTTCGGCCAGGAGATTGCCCACGAGGCCGTTCACCGTCGTACCGGAAGGGTTCCAGTCATTCTCGCGGCTGACCTGCGCGCCGAGGATCTCCATCGTCCGAGGCTCATCCCTGTAGTCGTTCCGGCACCCCCAGCACACCGAGCCTTTCGCAGGCCAGCAGGTCGGCCCGATGATGCCTTCCGACCCCGCATAGCCTCCGCTGGTCACCGGCGTCATTCCCACTTGCGCGGTCTTCCGCAAGACCGTGGGCCCGTCGCCACAGAACACAATGAGGTCCACGCCTCCAAGCCGCTGAAGCTGCTCCTCGTGAGCGAAGAGAGGCTCGTGCAGCGTCTGGAGCTGCAGGTGCGGGTGGCGGGCGAGCAGGAAGCTCGCGGCCTTGGCCGCCTTGGAGGCCCCGATGTCCTCACGCGAATAGAAGAACTGCCGGTTGAGGTTGCTCAGCTCGATGGTGTCGGGGTCCATCAGCGTCATCCGGCACACGCCCGCGCCCGCCAGACTGGCTGCCACATGGGAGCCGACGCCCCCCGTGCCGACGATCAGAACGTGCCGCTTCTCCAGCTCCGCGAGGACCCGGTGGGGGTAGTTCCGCTGGACGTGGGCATAGAAGGAGAGCTGCCGGCTGATCCAGGGTCTGCCCTCGATGAGGTCACGCAGCGGAGCTTCGAGCCGGACGATCCACTGCTCCTCCTCGAGCAGGCCCAGCAGCTCCTCTCCCTGGGGCAGTGCACGAAGCTCGCGCTCCGTCCGGTTCCCATCGAACTGGCGCACCGCCTCGAGGAGCTGAGGCCCGTTGGGTGAGAACGAAAAGAAGTTGCTTCCTTGAATGAGGATCAGCTCATCCTTCACGAGGGACGTTCTGACAGTGGGGAGCAGCCAGAGATAGTCGTTCATGAAAAACAAACGGCCCGACGCTTCTGGCTGCCGGGCCGTTGCCTCTTCAAGTGAGCTGTCGTTTCTACCTAGTTGGCGATCGGATGCACAAGGCCACCACCGCCCGGGCCCGCCTTGATGCGGGTCTTCACGATGACGGCCTTCTTGGCCGGGGTCTCGGCCTTGGGGCTCTCGGTCTTCTGGGACTCCTGGGCGGTCTTCTCGTTCATGGAAGCGTCTCCTTGAGGTGAAAACGGACAGCGTCGCTGCGTCAAGGATAGTCACACAGTCCGTAAAAAACCGCAAGCCCCTGCAAACGTGTTTTTGACGTTTACCTGGCAGAGCCTCAAATCTCTGCGGCGGCCTTGCGGATGCGCTCGGCCAGTGCGTCCAGCTCCGCGTCGGGCATGCGCGGCCCGTCGTGGGAGGCGATGTAGCCCTCGTAGCGCGTGTAGAAGGTCCGCACGGTGCTGCGCACCGCCTGCCAGGGCCCCTCGGGGAGGCCGTGCAGCGGCGTGAGCTTCACGTGGGCGTGATCAATGCCCATGCCCTCGGCGAACAGCCCGGTGCGCCGGGTGCCGAAGGCGCGGTCCAGGATGAGCCCCACCTTTCGGGCCGCCAGCAGCAGGCCGGTGTACTCCGCGTCCTCCAGCGAGAACACGTAGCTGCCCAGGTGCTTCTTGGGCGCCACCACGGTGAAGCCGGCCGCGTTGGGGAACGGCGTGAGGAAGGCGAGGTGGTGCTCGTCCTCCCAGATCTTCCACGCCTGCTCGCGGCCCGCGATGAGTCTGCAGAAGAAACAGCTGGACTGGGTGTCGGTGGCGCTCATGCCTTGGGGACCTCTTGACGGTGGGGGCAGTTGACGGGGGCCTCGGGCGTCCGCTTCAGCGACAGGGTCGCCATGTCCAGGGAGATGCGCGCGTCGAGCAGCAGGGGGCCTCCCAGCGAGGGCGCCAGGCACCGCAGGGCCTCCTCCGCCAGGAGGTTGCCGGTGATGCCATTCAAGGTGACGCCCGAGGAGTTCCACGCGGCCTCGCGCGAGATCGCCGTCGAGAAGATCTCCCCCAGCGGCTTCTCGTCATTGGCGGCGGTCCAGCACCCCCAGCACGCCGAGCCCTTGGCCGGCCAGAAGGTGGGCCCCACCACGCCGATCTGTCCCATGTAGCCCCCCACGAGCACGGGCGTGCTGCCCACCCGCGCCGTCATTCCCTGGAGCACCGTGGGGCCATCTCCCGCGAAGAGGATCAGGTTGGCGGTCCGCAGCAGGTCCGCCTGTCCCTCGCTGGCGAACAGCGCCTCCGGGATGGCGTCGATCTGCAGGTGGGGATGGCGGGCCAGCAGGAAGCGCGCGGCCGCGTCCACCTTCCGCGAGCCCACGTCCTCGCGCGTGTAGAAGAACTGCCGGTTGAGATTGCTCAGGTCGATGGTGTCCGGATCCATCAGCGTCATCCGGTGCACCCCCGCGCCCGCAAGGCTCATGGCGACATGAGAGCCGATGCCTCCCGTGCCCACGATGACGACGTGGGCGCTCGCCAGCTCGGCGAAGATCCGATCCGGGTAGCGGCGCTGGAGGTGGGCGTAGAAAGAGAGCTGCCGGGTGATCCACGGCCGGCCCTCGATGAAGCGCGCCAGAGGCGTCTCGAGCCGGACCAGCCACTTCTCTCCCTCGAGGATCTCGAGCACCTCCTCGCCCCGAGGCAGCGCGCGCAGCTCCTCCTCCGTGCGGTTTCCATCGAGCTGCCGCACCACCTCGAAGAGCTCCGGGCCTCCGGGCGAGAGCGCCAGGCGGGTCTCCGTCTGGTACAGGATCAGCTCATCACCGATGACCGATGAGACGACGGTGGGCAGCAGCCAGAGGTGGTCTTTCATGGGCAGGGGCCGTCAGGTCCAGGGGCTCGGAGGGGAAAAGAAAACAGCCCGGCGCTCTCGAAGAGCGGCCGGGCCGTCATTACAGCAGGAGATGCGAGGGGCGGCCTAGTTGAACGCCGCGGGACCGGCCTTGATGCTGGTCTTTACGACCACGACCTTCTTGGGCTCCGCCTTCTTCTCATCCTTCTTGATCTCGATGGTGGCCTTGTCGTTCATGGTCGATCTCCGTGGGGGTGAGTCAGCACTCGCGCTGACAGGAGGAATAATGGCTTAAGCCGTTTTTCCTGTCAACACAGAGAATGTATTTTTCCAGGCCATTCGTATTCTCCCAGCAATTACAGATATTTATCCTTAATCCAGGAATCCTGGGTTGAGGGTGACCGGGGGCAATCCGATATGCTGAGCGCCGCGGCGGGCGCGCCGGCGGTGGAGCGTGCGGAGTCGAGGGCATGGACTGGGTACAGATGGGCTGCTGGGCCGGCTTCGGCCTACTGGTGGCCGTGCAGTTGGTGCACACGCTGCGGAACACGAACCGCTGGCCCTTCGTGGCGCAGAACATGTTCTCGCATGCCGTCCCGGCGGTGACGCCGCGTCTGATGGTCGTGCTCCACGACTCGCTGGGGGGCTCGCGCGTGGTGTTCCCGTACAGCGTGCTGCCCGTGGAGTTCTTCCGGGCCCAGCGCCTGCTCTTCCAGGTGTTCGTGGAGGGCGACGATGCGGAGCGCCAGGAGCGCTTCGCGGTGACGATGCTCGACCGGCTCAATGAGGCGCCCTGGGCCGCGCTCGATGAGGTGGAGTCCTCCATCCGGCCGCCCCCGGGAGCGCGCTTCGTGGGCTTCGAGCTGGTGTCGTACGAGTACGCGATCGAGGAGTACGTGGCGGGCGCGGAGTTGGCGTCCATCCAGCGTCCGCTCGAGACCCTCTGCTCGGTCCACCTGGCCTCCCCAGAAACCGAGCCCCCCCCCGAGGCGGCGGTGGGGAACGCCTCATGATGCTTTGGGAGCTCGCCTTCTCTCAGCCGGACGCGATGCACCGGCTGGAGTGGGTGCGGATGACGCTGGGGGGAACCATCTTCGTCCTCTCGCGCATGCCCCCCTATGGGCGCTTCTACACGGAGAACGAGGCCACGCTCTACAGCCCCGGCTCGTGGCTGCCTCCGCTGGGGCGGCTCCAGCCGCTGCTCCGCACGGGGGTGTCACTCCTCGCCCTGCTCGTGGCCGTGGGGCTTGGAGGGCTTGGAACCGCCGTGGCGCTGCTCCTGGCGTTCGGGCTGCTCGATCGCTACCTGGCGAGCCTGTCGCCCCGGCTGTGGAACAACGTCTTCCACGTGCACCTGTTTCTGCTCGGCTACTGTATCGCTCGAGCCGCGCCGCTCCTCGCGCCTCCCGCGCAGGCCGAGCGGCTGGCGTCGTTCATGCTCACCGCGATGCAGTTCCAGGTGGGGCTGGTGTACCTGCTCGCCGGCATCTCGAAGCTGCGCGTGGGGGGCCTCGAGTGGTTTACCCAGGGACGCACCCTGCTGGCGTCCACCCTCTTCCGAGGCACGGCGCTGGGGCGCCGCGTCGTGGCCGTTCCCGCGGCGAGGCGCGCCATGGGACTGGCGTCAGGGGCGTTCGAGTTGGGCGCTCCGGCCCTGGTTCTCTGGCCGGCGATGCACCCGTGGCTGGCCGTGATGGCCATCAGCTTTCACCTGGGGGTGCTGCTCCTCATGCGCATCTCGTTCTGGCACCTCTGGGTGTTCTTCCCGGCGCTCTTCATCACTCCCTGACCTGAGTCGAACTCAGCGGCTGCGCGGAGCGGCCTTCTTCGCGGCGGGAGCCTTCTTCGCGGCGGCCTTCTTGGCGGGCGCCTTCTTCGCCGCGGCCGGGGCCTCGGCGGTGCCTCCGGTCAGCATCGAGAGCACCTCGTTCACGTGGCCGTTCACCTTCACCTTCGGCCACACGTGCTTCACCTTGCCCTCGCCGTCGATGAGCACCGTGGAGCGGATGATGCCCATGTACGTGCGGCCGTAGTTCACCTTCTCGCCCCACGCGCCGTACGCGTCCGCCACCTTGTGCTCGATGTCCGCCAGCAGCGGGAACGGCAGGTTGAACTTGTTGGCGAACTTCTCGTGGCTCTTCGTGGTGTCCGGCGACACGCCCAGCACCACCGCGCCCGCCTTCTCCAGCGCCGAGTGCTCGTCGCGGAAGTTGCAGGCCTCCACCGTGCAGCCGGGGGTGTCGTCCTTCGGGTAGAAGTAGAGGACGACGTTCTTTCCCGCGAACTGCGCGAGGGACACGGTCTTGCCGGTCTGATCAGCGAGCTTGAAGTCGGGGGCCTTGCTGCCAACTGAGGGGAAGGGCATGGCCCTTGTGCTAGCTCCCTCGCTCGGCTGAGGCAAGCACTACTTCACAGGTCACCTGTGGCGCGCCCACCCCGGCGTCAGTGCGCTCCCTCCGGCTCCGCTCCTCCGCCCTCGCCCGGTGGGTGCGCCGAGGCCTCCAGCCGCACCAGCTTCTCCCGGCAGGCCGTGAGCGCCTGTCGCACCTGTTCGCGCTGCGCCTCCGAGGCCGTGCCCAGCTCCTTCGCGAGCCTCTCGCACTCCGCGCGCTGCGCCTCCACCGCGTCCGCTCCCGGCCCCGTCGCACCCGGCGTGGCCAGCGGCCGGGGCGGCAGCTTGCCTCGCAGCGTCCGCAAGGCTTCCAGCCGCCGCTCCGCCTCGGGCCGGGCCTTCGAGTCCTTCGGGATGGCCTCGAAGGCGGCAATCACCGAGTCCCAGGCCGGATCCTTCGGTGCCACCCCGCGCCCGACGAGGTCCGCGTACTGGGCCTCGGCCTGGGTGAGCTGCTTCGGGCCCTCGTCACAGCCCGGCAACAAACACAAACTCAGCACCCACACCCCCGCAGCCAGCCGTCGATGCATCAAAGTGAAAACCATGGTGACTCCTATGCTGGCCATACGTGCACCGCGCGGCTAGGGTGCGCCGCAGTGTCTCCCGTCTTCTTCGCATTCGCCGTCGGTCTCGGCCAGGGCCTGCTCCACGCGGTGGGGCCGGACCACTGCGCCGCCATGGCCACGCTCAACACCCTGGGCACCGGCCGGCGCCGCGCCGCCCTGCTCACCGCGCTGCGCTTCGCTTTCGGCCACGCGGCGGTGCTGGGCACGGTGGCCGCTGTCTGCCTGCTCGCCGGGGTGGGCCTGTCCGAGGCCTTCGAGCGCTGGGCCGAAGTGTTCGGTGGCGGCGTGCTCGTGGCCCTGGCCGTCACCGCCCTGCTCTTCCCCAACAGCCTGCGCCACGGACACCCGCACCTGCCCGGCCACACCGTGGAGCCCCACCACCACGTCCACGAGAAGGTCAGCACCGCCGCGGGCGCCCTCATGGCCGTCAGCGGCGTGCGCTCGCTGCTGCTGGCGCTGCCCCCGCTCCTCATGGGCGGCAGCATGAGCCTGGGCGCGTGGAGCTACCTGCCCGGCTTCGCCCTGGGCATCCTCCTGGGCATGGGCGCCGTGGGTCTGATCTTCGCCGAGGGCATGTCCCGCCTGGGCGCGGGACTGGCCACCTGGGTCCACCGCGCCATCGCCGTGGGCTCGGGCGCGCTCGGCATGTTTTGGATCGGCTCGCGGCTCTAACCGCCGCGCCTACTGCCGCCGGTCCAGCACGCCCAGCGACTGCATCGCCACCAGGAAGCCGTAGACCACCTGCTCGGGCCGGTTGGCGTACGCCAGGAGCTCCGCCACCGTCCGGTTCCCATCCACGCGCGGCAGCAACTCCGCCTCCCACCGCTCCAGCTCCACCTCGCTGAGATTGTACGAGGGCGCCACCGCCGGGATGAGCCGATCCTCCGGCCGCAGCAGCCGGCGCAGGCGCTCCGGCTTGTAGAGCTTCTTCACCCCGCGGACGATCAGGTTCGCCGGGTGCAGGTCCAGCTTGATGGACTCGGCGGTCGCCTTCTCCTTGAAGCTCATCACGTAGGTGCCGTCCTCCCACGAGAAGAGCGAGTAGATGATCGCCTTCACCTGCTGGCCCACGTAGTACAGCCGCTCAGTGTCCTTGAGCAGCCCGCGCTCCACCAGGATGTCTCCCGTGCGGCGCTGCGTCTGCGTGGCCACCGTGGCCGCGTCCTGGAGCTGCTCGGGGCGAATCTTCCCCACGCGCACGAGGAACTGGCCGAACCGGTCCGACAACAGGTTGGACAGCGCGAACACCGGCGTGCCGTGCTCGAAGTAGACGACCTTCTTCACCTTGCCGCGCTGCACGCCCAGCTCGCCGGTCTCCTTCGACAGGAAGAAGGCAGTGATGAGCGAGGGCAGGTTGTCCTTCAGCTCGCCGCGGCGCATGCCCGGCCCGCCCGCGCCCGCGGGCACCGGATCCGGCGGACGGCCCGGCTGCGGATGCCGCACCACGGTCACCGGCCCCTTCTGCATGGGGCTGGCCGTCAGGTTGGCGCCGCGAATCTCCGCCGACAGGTTGCCACCGCCCGTCACCTTGATGCGGCCGGTGAGCTCCATCGCGTCCTGCGGCCCCTCCTCCTCCACGTCGATGTCCAGCTCCACCTCGAACGCATCCTGCGGGCGGGGGGCTGGGGGCGTGGCCTTCTTCTCCGGAGGCACCAGCTTGGCCACCGCCTCCAGGAGCTTCTGGGCCTCGAAGGGCTTCTCGAAGTAGCCGGCGGCCGCGTACTTCTGCCGGGCCTCGATGGCGTGCTTGCCACCCTTGAACACACCGGTGATGAAGAGCAGCGGCACCTGCGGCTGCTCCTTCCGGAGCGCGTCCGCCAGGTGGTAGCCCATCATGTCGGGCAGCAGCACGTCGATGACCGCGGCGGACAGCGCCTGGCCCTTGGCCAGCTCGGTGGCCTGCTTGCCCCGGCTCGCCGCGCTCACCTCATAGCCTGCATCCTCGAAGAGCTGCGTGAGAAGAGACAGGAGCTCCTGGTTGTCGTCGACGACGAGGATTCGGGGGGCCATCGGTGGGCGTAACCTAGCAAAACCCCGGGTCGGGATCAGGAAACTGTTTGTACTCCCAAAGGATGCAACCGGGCGCGTGGGAGGGTAGGTTCAGAACACCCCCATGGCCCCCCTGTCCCTAAGAACCTGCCTGCTCACCGCCGCGATCACCCTGTGTCTGGGTGTGCCCTGGGCCGCACACGCCCAGACAGGTGGGGAGGATGGGGGGACTTCCACCGCGCCGGACGCCTCGGTGGGAGAGGGTGGACCGGACCGGGACAACCCAGAAGGTGAGGATGGCGTGGGCCGCGTGGTGGTGAACTGCCGGAGCAGCTCCGACTGCTCGCCGCGCTTCAATTGCAACCAGGGCAAGTGCCGCTACACCGGGATTCGCGAGGCCGAGCGCGTGGGCTGCCTGGGCGGCCCCGAGGCCGCGATGGTGGTGGTGGGAGTGGGGCTGGCGGTGGCGTTGCGGAGGAGGGCGTAGTGCGGCTCGGCTTCAGGGCGGACAACCTGTTGGAGCGGGTGGCGAACTGGTTCAACCTGGCGCCCATGCCCATCGCCCACGTCTTCTTCGGGATGATGAGCTCCCGGACGATGATGGCGGGCGTGAGGCTGGGGGTGTACGCGGCGCTGGCGGAGGGCCCGGCCACCGCGGAGGCCCTGGCCGAGCGGCTGAAGCTCTCGCCCGAGGGGACGCGCGCACTGCTCGAGGGCCTGGTGTCCTGCGAGGTGGTGAAGCGCAAGCGCGACCGCTACCTGCTGGATGAGCGGGCGCGGCGCTGGCTGGATCCGCGCTCGCCGCAGTACATCGGCGGCTTCATCGAGTTCAACTACGCCCAGTGGTCGTGGTGGAGCGAGTTGGAGGAGACAGTGCGCACCGGCAAGCCGGTGGACATCCACGACTTCGCGCCGGATGACCCGCGGTGGAAGGACTACATCCACGCCATGCACCAGCTGGCGCGGCTGGCGGCGCCGGAGGTGGCCTCGGCCATTCCGCTGCCCCGAGGCGCCAAGCACCTGCTGGACCTGGGCGGGGCGCATGGCTGGTTCTCGGCGGAGCTGTGCCAGAAGCACCGCGGGCTGAAGGCCACGGTGGTGGACCTGGAGGGCAGTGCACGCGTGGGGCGGGAGATCATCGCGGCGGCGGGCCTGTCGCACGTGGTGACGCACCGTGAGGGCGACATCCTCACGGCGGAGCTGGGCGGCCCGTACGATGCGGCGCTCCTGTTTCAGGTGGTGCACCACCTGTCGCCCGCGCAGAACGTGGCGCTGCTGCGCCGGGTGCGCACCGCGCTGGGGCCCAAGGGCACGCTCGCTGTCCTGGAGTACCTGCGCGAGGAGGTGGAGGCCGAGCCGAGCGCCTCGGCCCTCATTGGCCTGCACTACTTCCTCACCTCGAAGGCGGCGGCGTACACGCCTGCCGAGGTGGAGGGCTTCCTGGACGACGCGGGCTTCAAGATCACCAAGACGCAGCCCATCCGGCGGCTACCGCTGCAGACGCTCATCCTCGCCCAGCCGGAATGAGCGCGCCCGATCCCTCCCTCCCTCCGGGTCCGGGCCAGCAGCCGTCACGTGGAAATGGAGCCTGTGGCGGGCCCGCGCTACCCTACGGGGCTCCGTGATGTCCTCCGCCTCACCTGCCACCACCTCGGCCTCGGACGTGCCGCTCGTCGTCGATCTCGACGGGACACTGGTGCGCACGGACACGCTGCACGAGAGCCTGCTGGTGCTGCTCAAGCGCAACCCGCTGCTGCTGGTGCTCGCGGCGCTGTGGATGCTCAAGGGCAAGGCGGCCTTCAAGGCGGAGGTGGGACGACGGGTGAAGCTGGATGCCGCGCGCCTGCCCTACAGCGAGCCACTGCTGGCCTACCTTCGGGAGGAGAAGGCGCGGGGCCGGCGGCTGGTGCTGGCGACGGCGGCGGATCAGACCATTGCGGACGCGGTGGCGGCGCACCTGGAGTTGTTCTCCGAGGTGTACGCCAGCGACGGCACGGTGAACCTCTCGGGCGCGAGGAAGCTGGCGCGGCTGAAGCAGGCGCACCCCGAGTTCGACTACGCGGGCGATGGCGAGGTGGACCTGGCGCTGTGGCGCGAGGCACGGCGGGCGGTGGTGGTGCACGGCTCGTCCGGGCTGGAGCGCAAGGTGCGTGCGCTGGGCCGGGGCGAGGTGCGCGTCTTCGAGGCGCCTCGCACGAGCGTGCGCACGTGGGTGAAGGCGCTGCGCGTGCACCAGTGGGCCAAGAACATCCTGGTCTTCGTCCCGGCGCTGCTGGCGCACAAGGCCCAGCAGTTCGAGCTGCTGATGCAGGCGGCGCTGGCCTTCGTGGCGTTCAGCCTGTGCGCATCCAGCGTGTACATCCTCAATGACTTGCTCGACTTGGACTCGGACCGGCAGCACCCGACCAAGCGCAAGCGCCCGTTCGCCTCGGGTGACTTGCCGGTGAGGGTGGGAGCGGTGCTGGCGCCGGTGCTGTTGGTGGCGGGCTTCACGGTGGCGGCGCTGCTGCTGCCGCTGCCCTTCGTGGGGCTGCTGGCCACGTACTATCTGGCGACGTTCGCGTACTCGCTGCACCTCAAGCAGGTGATGGTGCTGGATGTGCTGGTGCTGGCGGGCCTGTACACGGTGCGCATCTTCGGCGGCTCGCTTGCGACGGGGGTGCCGACGTCGAGCTGGCTGTTCACCTTCTCGATGTTCCTGTTCCTGTCGCTGGCGCTGGTGAAGCGGCTGTCCGAGGTCCGGCGGCTGCGGCTGGCCAACGAGGAGGCGACGCCGGGCCGAGGCTACCTGGCGAGCGACTACGAGCAGCTGGCGAGCCTGGGTGTGGCGGCCGGGTACATCTCGGTGCTGGTGCTGGCGTTCTACATCACCAGCAAGGAGGTGACGGTCCTCTACAGCAACCCCGAGCGGCTGTGGATGCTGTGCCCGGTGATGCTGTACTGGGTGAGCCGGGTGTGGCTGCTGGCGCACCGGGGACTGGTGAACGAGGATCCGCTGGTCTTTGCGCTGCGAGATAAGGTGAGCTACGCGGTGGGGCTGGTGGCGGCGCTCGTGCTGCTGGTGGCCACGTGAGCAGGCCAGGATGACGAACGGGCATCAATCTTGGGGGCGCTACCCGCTTGCCACGCAGCAGGCGGCGCACCCCATCGTCTGGCAGACGGACCGGCTCCCGGAGGCCGGTGATGGCACCCTGCTGCCGTACGGGATGGGGCGGAGCTATGGGGACTCGTGCCTGAACGAGGGCGGCACGCTGCTCACCACGGCGGCGCTGGACCGGCTGCTGGACTTCGATGCGGCCACGGGCGTGGTGCGGTGCGAGGCGGGCGTCACGCTGGAGACCCTTCTCCGGCTGGCAGTGCCTCGGGGCTGGTTCCTGCCGGTCACGCCGGGGACGAAGTTCGTCACGGTGGGTGGGGCGATCGCAAACGATGTGCACGGCAAGAACCACCACCGGGCCGGAACGTTCGGACGGTATGTGAAGCGGTTCGAGCTGCTGCGCTCGGATGGCAGCCGGCGGGTGTGCTCTCCCGAGGAGAACCGTGACTGGTACGAGGCCACCATCGCGGGCCTGGGACTGACGGGGCTCATCCTGTGGGCCGAGGTGCAGCTGCGGCCCATTCACAACCCGTTCGTGCTGACGGAGACCGTGCCGCTGGAGAACCTGGACGCGTTCTTCGAAGTGTCACGGGAGTCCGAGCCGGACTACGAGTTCACGGTCGCGTGGCTGGATGGGCTGGCGAAGGGCCGGAGGCTGGGACGCGGGCTGTATTACCGGGGGAACTTCGCGCCGCCGCAGCTGGAGGGGCTGCCGCTGAAGAAGAGCCACTTGAACAGCGGCTCGGGGCTGGTGGTGCCGATCGATTTTCCGGGCTTCAGCCTGAACTGGCTGTCGGTGGCGGCGTTCAACTGGCTCTACTACCGGGTGAACCTGATCAACCGGGGCCCCAAGCTGCAGCACTACGATCCGTTCTTCTATCCACTGGATGCCGTGCATCGGTGGAACCGCATCTACGGACGGCGGGGGTTCTTGCAGTTCCAGTGCGTGGTGCCGCATGCGACGGCTCGGGATGCGCTGCGGGAGATTTTGGAGCGCAGCGCACGCGAGGTGCCGAGCTTCCTGAACGTGCTGAAGACGTTTGGGAGCGTGGCGTCGCCGGGGTGGCTGTCCTTCCCTCGGCCGGGAGTGACGCTGGCGCTGGACTTCGCGAACCGGGGCGAGCGCACCTGGAAGCTGGTGGCGGAGTTGGATCACGTCACGCGGCAAGCAGGCGGTGCGGTGTACCCGGCGAAGGATGCACGGATGAGCGCTGAGAACTTCGCGGCATACTTCCCGCAGCTCGAGCGATTCAAGCCGTACGTGGACCCCGCGTTCTCGTCTTCCTTCTGGCGCCGGGTGCTCGATTCGTCGCAAGCACAAGCTATGGTCCGCTCACCATGAAGAAGGTCCTTGTCCTCGGTGCCACGAGCGCCATCGCACAGGCCACGGTGCGGCTGCTCGCCGCGCGTGGGGCCGCGCTGTATCTGGTGGGCCGCAACGCCACGAACCTCGATGCGGTCGCGAGGGACGCAGCCACTCGCGGGGCCGCCAAGGTGGAGCAGCAGGCGCTGGATCTCGACGACTTCTCCGCGCACGAGGCACTGGTGGAACGTGCGGCTCAGGCACTCGGCGGATTGGATGGAGCGCTGATTGCGCACGGCGTGCTCGGAGACCAGAAGACCTGCGAGCGCTCCTGGGCAGAGACGGAGAAGGTGCTGCGCACCAACTTCCTGAGCGCGGCCTCCCTGCTGACGGTGCTCGCCAACCGCTTCGAGGCGCAAAAGGCCGGCACGCTGGTAGTCATCTCCTCGGTGGCGGGAGACCGGGGCCGGCAGAGCAACTACGTGTATGGCGCCTCGAAGGGCGCGCTGAACGTGTTCCTCCAGGGGCTGCGCAACCGGCTGTCGCGCTCGGGTGTCGCCGTGGTGACGGTGAAGCCCGGCTTCGTGGACACGCCCATGACGGCGCACATCCCGAAGAACAAGCTCTTTGCCTCGCCGGAGCAAGTCGCCCGAGGGATTCTGCGTGCGGCCGATAAACGCAAGAACGAGGTCTACGTCCCCGCCAAGTGGGCCCTCATCATGTTCATCATCCGCTCCATCCCTGAGGGCATCTTCAAGAAGCTGAAGCTGTAGCCAGGGAATGAGCAGCCCACCGTGGGCTTGCTTGCCAGCGGCCCGCGTTATCTCCAGACTTATCCCATGGGTTACGGCGCACGACAGCTCAAGGGTCCCCCGACCCTCGCCGACCTCGAAGCTCTCCCAGAGAACCTCGTGGGAGAGATCATCGAGGGGACGCTCTATACCCATGCCCGTCCACGCGCGGGTCACGGCATCGTCGAAGGCAGGCTCTTCGGTGGGCTCGACGGTCCCTTCCAGGTAGGTCGCGGTGGCCCGGGCGGCTGGTGGATCGAAACGGAACCCGGCATCCAACTCGAAGGCTCTCCCGAGTTCATCCCAGACCTCGCCGGCTGGCGCCGTGAACGTGTGCCGGAGTGGCCTGAGCGCTGGACCGTTGCTCCAGACTGGGCCTGCGAGATCCTTTCGCCCACGACGCGTGCCTATGATCAGCGCATCAAGCGCCCCTTCTACGCACGCATCGACGTGGGCCACCTCTGGTTCATCGACATCGAGGCGCGGACGCTCTCTGTCAGCAAGCTGAGCAGCGGGCGCTGGCTGGAACTGGGCGTCTACGGCGAGGACGACGTCATCCGCGCCGAGCCCTTCGATGCCATCGAGCTGAAGCTCGGTGACCTCTGGCCCCCGCTCCGGTCGCCCTGACCCCGCGTGGAGCCTGCTCGCTCCTATATAAGGATGCGGGCGCTTCACTGTGCGTCATAGTCCTACTTGATGCGACTTGGCACCCCACGCTCGGCCCGGCATTCTTCGCGGCGGAGTCCCTCAGTTCACATGCACACTTCCCGCTCGGCTCGATTCTCGCGCCTCGCGACGAGCCTGATCACGCTCGCCGCCGTTGGCCTCCTCACCTCTTGCAAGGGCAAGGCATCCAATCCTCCCGCGACGCCCCCGGCTCCTGCCGCTACCGCGCCCTCCTCGCCGAGCCCTAGCACCCCATCTGCCGCGGCTTCGGCGCCCGCCGTTCCGGCCTCCCGCGCCCAGGAGCTGAGCGAGATCGTCACCCGCTACCGGAAGAACATCGTCCTGGCCTCGGATCAGGCCTCGCTCGATGACGATGCCCGTGAGCGCATCACCGTCGTCGGCCGGATGATCTTCGAGCAGAACCGGCACGCCCTTGATGAGCTCGGCGAGCAGTTCGGCGAGGAACTCACCGCCACCGCCAGCAGCACAGCCGCGCCGGCCGGCATCTCCGCCTTCCTCGAGTGGCTGGAGAAGTCGCCCGACCTGCGCGACGGCGACAAGCTCGCCTTCAAGGACTCCCTCACGGACCTGCGCGCCGCCATCGAGTCGCTCCCGCAGTCGCCCGCGTGGAAGGCCGCGCTCCTCACCCGCATCGAGGAGGACCAGAAGGCCCTCCAGGAAATCCAAGCCCTCTACGAGAAGGAGCTGGAGCAGATCTTCGGCCGCCCCGAGATGCGCGGCATGACCGTGAAGCGCGAGGCCTGGGACTCCTATCTGTCCTTCCTCAAGGGCCTCTTCACCCGCGAGACCATCCTCAAGGACTTCGACGACTCGCTGTCCTCGCTCGGAGAGGGCCTGCGCGGCAAGGGGCCTCGCAAGGAGGATCCGTTCGTGCTCACGGGCCAGTCCCTGCCCGACAAGACGCTCGTCCTCACCTTCGATGACGGCCCGCACCCGCGTCACACCGCCGCCATCCTCGCCATCCTCGAGAAGTACAAGGTGAAGTCCATCTTCTTCGAGGTCGGCCAGAACGTCGCCGTCCCGCCCAAGGCCACCGCCACGGACGCGGGCGTGCCCCCGCTCAAGCGCACCTCCGCCGCCGTCAACACCGAGAAGATCATCCAGAGCGGCCACCTCGTGGCCAACCACTCGCTCACCCACGCCTTCCTGCCCAAGCTCAGCGAGGAGCGCCTCGGCCAGGAGATCGACAACTCCCGCGTCATCATCGAGTCCGTCTCCGGCGGGCCCATCCGCCTCTTCCGGCCCCCCTACGGCGCCTTCAACGAGCGTGTCCGCACCGCCCTCACCGCCCGCGGGCTCAAGGCGTTCCTGTGGGCCGTCGACTCGCTGGACTGGAGCGACCCCGTCCCCAAGTCCATCGCCAACCGCATCGTGCAGGACGTGGAGAAGATGGGCCGCGGCGTCATCCTCATGCACGACGTGCACAGCCAGACTGTCGAGGCGCTCCCGCTCGTGCTGGAGACCCTCCAGTCCCGCGGCTACCAGTTCGTCCTCTGGGATGGAAACACCGTCATCGGCGGCCCTCCGGAGGACGGTGGCCCCGCCCCGACGATGGCCTCGGCACCTGCCGTCGCGGCCGCTCCCACGCCCGCGCCCGCGGACCTCTATCGCGAGAGCTGGGCGGTGGTGATCGGCATCAACGACTACGCGAAGTGGCCCAAGCTCTCCTACGCCGTGAACGACGCCCAGGGCGTGCGCGAGCTGCTCGTGGAGAAGTTCCGCTTCAAGGCGGAGAACATCCAGGTGCTGCTCGACGGCGAGGCCACTCGTGAGCGCATCCTCGGAGCGCTGGGCGATGTGCTCTCGGACTCAGCCAAGGTGAAGCGCGATGACCGCGTGTTCGTCTTCTTCGCGGGCCACGGCGTCACCCGCAAGCTGCCGAACGGCCGGAGCCTCGGGTACATCGTCCCCGTTGACGCGGACACAACGAACTACCAGAGCCAGGCCATCTCGATGACCAACTTCCAGGACATCAGCGAGGCCATCCCCGCCAAGCATGCCCTCTTCGTGATGGACGCCTGCTACAGCGGCCTGGCCCTCACCCGCGGTGGTCCTCCATCCGGAGATCTGCGCAAGTACCTCCAGGAGGTGACGCGGCGGAGCGCCCGGCAAGTGCTCACCGCGGGCGGCGCGGACGAGCAGGTGGCCGACCAGGGTCCCAATGGCCACTCCATCTTCACCTGGACGCTGCTCCAGGGCCTGGAGGGCAAGGCGGACCTGAACACGGACGGCTTCGTCACCGCCTCCGAGCTGTTCGCCTACGTGGGGCCCACCGTGTCCTCGCTCTCGCGGCAGACGCCCGCGTTCGGCAGCATGCCGGGCAGCGAGGGCGGTGAATTCATCCTCGAGCTGAAGCACGACGGCGAGTTCCTCAGCGAGTCCTCCGCGCAGCTCGACTCGCAGGCCATCCAAATCAACTCCGAGCTGGAGAAGGTGCGCCAGCAGATCGCCGAGAAGCAGCAGCGCAACCAGACGCTGCAGAAGCAGTTGGAGGAGGCCAAGGGCCAGCTCGCCAAGCTACAGGAAGGCGCGACCCCTCCCGCCACGGCACCGAGCTCCTCTCCCGCCGAGGTGGCCAGCCGGCACAGCGATCGCGGCATGGCGCTCTACCGCGAGAAGAAGTACGCGGAGGCAATCGCCGAGTTCAAGACCGCCGCCTCGCTGAATCCCTCGGATGCCCAGGCTGCGAACAACGTGGGCTTCGTCCACTTCAAGATGGGTGAGTACGCCGAGTCCGCCAAGTGGCTCGAGAAGACCCTCACCCTGGATGAGGGTCGCGCCGTGGCCTACCTGAACCTCGGGGATGCCTACGACAAGCTCGGCCGTCGCGCCGACGCCGTGAAGGCCTACGAGCGCTACCTGTCGTTGCTGCCCTCCGGTCCCGCCGCGGGCACGGTGAAGGAGAAGCTCGCCAAGCTGCGCGAGTAGCCTCGGCACGCCGGGCCAGCATGGCTCCGGCGCGCCAGGTTTGAACTACTCGTAGGTCGGCTGGCAGCGGTTGTTCCACCAGATGCACCGCGAGATCGTACGGCACGCGTCCTGGGTCTTGAACGAGGCGCAGTAACACTCCCAGCTGTTGTTGCAGATCGCCTCCGCGCTCACCGCCTCTTCAACGGGAGCGCCCACCTGCGCAGGCGCGGCCTCCTGGGAGGACATGGGAGACGACCCCTCCTCGGGGAGCAACTCCCCCCCACATGCAGTCAGGCCCAGCAGAGCAGCAAGAGCGACGAAGCGACGCATGAACGCCTCCAGCGAAAGGGTGGGCTCCTCGGGGCACCGGGAGCGCTCCTATGCTGCTCGCCCAAAACAAGTAAATCAAGCAACCACCGCTTAAATGGGCGTCAATCCTCCTGCTCCGAGCGGACGAAGGCCAAGGCGCTCTTGGCCATCTCCACCGCGAGCCCCGCCACGCCCACCTTCTTCGGAGCCCGCAACTCGCCCGCGAGGTAGCCGCGCAGCGCCTCGCTCCGCCGCAGCTTGCCGCTGGAGGTGCGTGGCAACGTGCCGGGATCCAGCATCCGCACCGTGTGCGGACGGATGCCCGTGCCCGCCACCACCGCCGCGCGCACCCGCTCCTCCACCGCCGCGTCGTCCACGGCTGGGCCCGCGCGCTCGGCGAGGATGAGCAGTGCCTCGTCCTCGCTGTCCTCGGGCGTGAAGCCGAGCGCCACCGCGCAGCCCACACGGACACCGTCCACGGCCTGGAGACACTCCTCGAAGGCCTGTGGCGCGTGGTTGGCCCCGCGGATGATCACCAGGTCCTTCGCGCGGCCCGTAAGGTACAGCTCACCCGCGTCCTCGAAGCCCAGGTCTCCCGTGTCCAGCCAGCCGTCCGGACCCAGCGCCCGTGCGGTGGCCTCGGCGTCGCCGTAGTACCCCTTCATCACCGAGGGCCCACGCACGAAGACCCGCCCCACCCGCCGCTCGGGCAGCGCGTGCCCCAGCCCATCGCGGATCTCCACCTCGATGCCTGCCACCGGGCTTCCCACGGATACCAGCGCCCGCGAGCCCTCCACCACCCGCCCCTCCCGCGCCAGCACGCCTGCATCCACTTGCAACGAGCGCGGGCCCCGGCTCGCGGGCGGGAAGGTGACGGCCAGCGAGGCCTCGGACAGCCCGTACACTGGACGGAGCGCGCTGGGGGAGAAGCCGTACCGCTCGAAGCGCTCGACGAAGCGGCGCAGCGTCTCCACCGACACGGGCTCGGCGCCATTGAGCGCGTGCTTCCACGCGGAGAGGTCCACGCCCTTCAGCTCCTCGTCCTTCACGCGCTTCAGGCACAGGCCATACGCGAAGTTCGGCGCGGGAGAGATGAAGCCTCGATGCCGTGAGAGCGCCCGTAGCCACAGCCCCGGCCGCACGAGGAACGCCTCGGGCGGAATGAGCACCATGTTACCCGGGTAGTAGAGCGCCGACAGCAAGCAGCCGATGAGCCCCATGTCGTGGTACAGCGGCAGCCACGACACCCCCACCGGCCGCATGCCCGGCTCCAACGGACTGGCCGCCTCCAGCGCCGCCAGTTGCGCCAACAGTGCCGCGTGGGTGAGCGCCACTGGCTTCGGATCCACCGTCGAGCCCGAGGAGAACTGGATGAGGCCCAGCGACTCCGGCGAGACGCTCAGGTGCAGCGCCTCATCGCCTCGGGAGACCTCGTCCACCGTCCGGCAGCCGAGCCGAGGCCTCGCCGCCTCCACCGCGGCGCCCAGCAGCAGCTTCACCTTCAAGTCCGTGAGCACCACCGCCGCGCCTGTCACCTCCAGCATCCGCGCCGTGGAGCGGTGGTACTCCTCCAGCCGGCCCAGCCGCACCGGCGGGTACAGCGGCACCGGCACCGCCCCCGCCAGCAGCGTGCCGAAGAACGCATCCATGAAACCCGGGGACGTGGGCAGCAAGATGGCCACCCGGTCGCCCTCGGACACACCGATGCGGCGCAGGCCCGCAGCAGTGCGCTGGGCGCGGTGATGGACATCCGCCCACGGCAGCACTGTCTCGCGCTCGGAGGCGTCCACGAAGATGAGCCCGAGTTCCGTGCGCGCGGTGGCCGCGAGCATCTCCGTCACGGTGGCGTACTTCACTGGTGGCAGTGCAGGGCCCTTCATCGCGGCTCCTCCGGAGTCTCCGCCACGCGCCGTGAGACGAGCTTCGCCAGATCCGACACGGTGGTGACGCCGGCGGCGTCCTCCTCGGACAGCTTCACCCGGAAGCGGTTCTCCAGCCCCACCGCCAGCACCGTCAACCCCAGGCTGTCGAGTTGCAGATCCTTGAGCAGATCATGCGAGGGCTCCACGGAGCCCTTCCACTCCAGCTCTTCGCCGAGGATCCGGCGGACCTCGGTCACCACCTCGCCTTCCAGCTCAGCCATGACACACCTCGGAGAACAGAACGGAGAGTCCCCTCCCGTCTTCGCTCACCAGCGCAGCAGCACCAGCTCCGCGCAGAAGCCGGGGCCCATCGCCATCATGACACCCCAGTCGCCCGGCTGAGGCTCCTGAGACTCCATCGTCTCCCCGAGCACGAAGAGCACCGAGGCCGAGGAGAGGTTGCCCACTTCCTTCAGCGAGGCCCACGAGCGCGCCAGCGCCGGCCGCGGCAGCTCCAGGCTCTCCGCGAAGGCCTCGAGCACCTTGGGACCGCCGGTGTGCGCCACCCAGTGGCGGATGTCCGAGCGCTTCAGCCCATGCGCCCCGAGGAACCCATCCACGTTGGCCCGGACGTTCTCGCGCACCAGCTGGGGCACCTTGGCGGACAGCACCACCTTGAAGCCCGTGTCCACGATGTCCCAGCCCATGATGCGCTCGGTGTCCGGGTACAGCACGGCCCGCGAGGCCACCACGCGGGGGCCCGGCGCCTTCGCCTCGGCGCCCTGCAGCACCGCGCACGCGGCGCCATCTCCGAAGAGGCCCGAGGCGATGATGTTGGGGATGGACAGGTCCTCGCGCTGGAGCGTCAGCGAGCACAGCTCCACCGACAGCACGAGCGCCGTGTGCTTCGGATAGGCCCGCAGGTAGTCCACCGCGCGCGCCACCCCCGCCGCCCCGGCCACGCACCCCAGGCCGAACAGCGGCGAGCGCTTCACGTCCTCGCGGAACCCCAGCCGGTTGGCCAGGCGCGCCTCGATGCTCGGCACGGCCAGCCCCGTCACTGTCACGAAGAAGACGTGGTCCACGTCCTTCGGCGTGAGCCCGGCCTTGTCCAGCGCCTGGCGCACCACCTGCTCGCCCAGCTCCACCGCGGAGCGGGTCCACGCGTCGTTGCGCTGCTGAAACGAGACGAGCGGTGGGTACTCGTCGATGGGCAGCGCCAGGAAGCGGCCCGACACGTTCACCGCGCGATGGAGCTCCTCCAATCGCTCCAGGTTGAAGTGCTTCTTGGCCCACAGCTCCCGGAAGGCACGGATGAGCTGCTCCTGGCTCGCGTAGTGAGGAGGCAGAGCCCTCCCGACCGCGCGGACGAGAGGCGAAAGGTCCAGAGAGGATGCGCTGTGCATGAAGCTCCCGCGGAAGACTGCCCCATAGCCGAGGAACGTGCCGGAAGCGATCCAAGACCGCAGGCGCGGGTCCTGAGCATGACACCCGGAAGACTCTCGGCGATGGACTTTCCTGAACCCGACACCTCAGGCCGCTGCGGATAGAGTGTGGCCCCAACCCTGTCCCCTGGGTAGCCCGCCATGACGCGTCTCTTCCACATGCTGATCGCCGCGTGGATGGCGGCCTGCTCCCAGACGCCATGAGCAGGAGCCCTCGGTACACGCTGGGGGCGTTCGCGGCGCTGCTCCTGTCGGCCTGCGCCTCCGCGCCCAAGCCCGTCCCTGCCCCGGCTCCCGCTCCTCCGGCGCTCCCGGCTGTCGAGGTCCGGGTGTACCGGGAGCTGCCAAGTGGAGCCGTGGAGCCGTGGGGCACGCTGCCCCCGAAACCCGGAGCGCCCGCGCTGCCCTCGGAGCCCTGGCTCGTGGAGCCGTCCCAGCCTGTGCTCACGGGGACAGACGCTCAGGCGCTCGCGGCCCTGCTGCGCGCCCATGAGGTGCACCGGCTCTCGCTGAGAGGCGTGGAGCTGCCGTCCCCCGAGCTGCTGGCGCGCGCGGTGGAAGGGACGGCGCTCACGGCGGTGTACCTCTCGGGGACTCCTGCCACCGATGAACACGTGAACGTGCTCTCGTCCCTGCCCGGGCTCGACACGCTGCACCTGGATGGAAGCCGAGTGACGGATGCAGGGCTGGCGCACCTCGAGAAGTCCTCCCGGCTGGAGGTGCTGCTCCTCTCGAGCACAGCCATCACGGACGCGGGCCTGTCGCGGCTCACGGGGCTCGTGAACCTGCGGAGAGTCGAGGTGGCGGAGACGCATGTGAGCACCACCGGCCTCTCGTTCCTGAAGGACTGTCCCAAGCTGGAGGTGCTCGATGCCACCCAGACGGACGCGGATGACCGGCTCCTCGCGCTGCTTCCCGGTACGGCGCTGAAGAGGCTGGTGCTCAGCGACACGCTCGTCACGAGCGCGGGCCTGGAGCCATTGCGACAGATGCTCGCCCTTAAAGGACTGGGTCTGGCTCGCACGGGCGTGACAGACGCGGGACTGGCTCACCTGGAGGCGCTGCCTGCCCTGGAGGCGCTTCATCTGGCCAAGGCCCGGATCACCGACACGGGCCTGGCGCGCCTTGCCCGGCTCAAGACGCTGCGCGGACTCGTGCTGGATGAGACGGACGTCGGGGATGCGGGGATGCGGCAGCTCTCGGACTTGAAGAGGCTCGAGGTCCTCAGCCTCGAACGCACCCGCGTCAGCGACAAGAGCCTCCCGCTGCTGGCAGGGTTCCAGCGCCTCCAGGAACTGAACCTGTCAGGCACGCGGATCACAGCGGCGGGACTGCCCTCGCTGGCCGTGCTGACCTCGCTCGTGGACCTGCGCCTCTCCGGCCTGTCGCTCCCGGACAGCTCACTGGCTGCGCTCGCGGGGCTCACGCAGCTCGTCCGCCTGGACCTCAGCGACAACCCGTTGAGCGAAGGGGGGCTCGCGAACCTTCAGGCCGCGAGCGCGCTGGAAGAGCTGAACATGAGCAGGACTGGCTTCACCGATGAAGGCGTGCGGATCCTGCGCTTCTGGCCTCGCCTGCGCTCGCTCAAGCTGGTGCGCACGGTGTTGACCGACGCCGGACTCCAGCAACTCAGCGGCACCCTCGAGACGCTGCATATCGGCGCCACGCTCATCTCCGACTCCGGGCTGCCCGTGCTCGCGCGGCTCCCTCGGCTCTCGGCGCTGGATCTCCACCAGACCTCCGTGACGGATCAGGGCCTCGCTGGGCTGAAGGACGCGCCCTCGCTGTCCATCCTCAACCTCGCGGGGACCCGCATTGGCGATAGAGGGCTCACGGTGCTGCCGGAGACCGTGGCGGTGCTCGCGCTGGTCCGCACCCGTGTCACGGAGGCCGCGCTGCCTGCGCTGGAACTCAGGAAGCGGTTGCGTCAGGTGGACCTCCGGGAGACCTCCATCTCCCCTGAGGCCCTGAAGCAGGCCTCCCGGCGCTCCTCCATCCAGTGGATCCACGACGCCCCGTAGGCCCTCCTCACCGCAGCCGACGGCACGCGGACGTCTTCACTGCGAGGAACACCCGCGAGCCTTGCGCCACCTGCAGCTCCCGCACCGCTCCCTCCGTCACCCGCACCGCGAACGGCACACCCGCCACCTCCACCAGGAGGATCCGGTCTCCAACGCCCGCCTCCTCGATGCGCTTCACCGTCCCCTCCAGAACGTTGCGCGCGGAGACGCCCGTGAGCGGTCCCATGGACAGCAGGATGTCCTCGGCCAGCACCGCATACGCCGCACGGCCCCCTACGGCCAGCTCCACCGAGTCCGGCACCCACAGCGAGAGCCCCTGCGCCATCCGCAGCCGCAGCCCGCCCTCCGCCGGCCGCTCCAGCACCCCCTCCAGGATGTTCTCCTCTCCCTCCAGCCCCAGCGCGCCGCGCGTCGTCCCGCCGAGCACCGTGTCCGCGGGCCCCACCGCCTTCACGCGCCCCTGCTCCAGCAGCAGGGCCTCCTGCGCCAGCACTCGCGCCTCGCCGAGCTGGTGCGTGACGTAGAGCATCGGCACGCGCGCCTCGTCCCGGATGCGCAGCAGGTACGGCAGCACGCGCTCCTTGAGCGCCACATCCAGCGCGGCCAACGGCTCATCCAGCAGCAGCAGCGCCGGATCCGTCGCCAGCGCCCGGGCCAGCGCCACACGCTGACGCTCGCCTCCGGAGAGCGTGGCCGGGTAGCGGTGCAGCAGAGGCTCCAGCTCCAGCAGGGCCACCGCCTCGTCCACGCGAGAGGGCCGGCCCTTGCGCACGCCGAAGCGGACATTCTCCCGCGCGGTGAGGTGCGGGAACAGCAGCGAGTCCTGAGGCACGTACCCCATGCGCCGCGCCTCGGGAGGAACCTCCACCCCCACCGCCGAGTCCAGCAGCACGCGCCCGCCCACCCCCAGCCGCCCTCGGGCCTCGCGGCGCAGCCCCGCCAGCGACTCCAGCAGCGAGGTCTTCCCCGAGCCCGAGCGCCCCATCACCGCCACCGACGCGGAAGCGAAGCGCGCCTCCACCTCCAGCGAGAACCGGGCCAGCGGCAGCTGCAGGGAGAGCTCGATCATGCGCGCGCCCGTGCTCCCCGGCGGCGCGAGAGCACCTCCGTCGCATAGATGGCAGCAAAGGCCATCAACGTCGCCACCCCCGCCAACCGGAGCGCCTCCGCGTCCTGCCCAATCTGAGTGCGGTGGAAGATGGCGAGCGCCAGCGTCTGGGTCCGCCCTGGAATGTTACCGGCCACCAACACCGTGGCGCCGAACTCCCCCAGGGCCCGAGAGAACGCCAGCAGCGCCCCCGTGAGCACGCCGCGCCAGGCCAGCGGCAGCGTCACACGGAAAAAGGCCCGCGCGCGCGAATCCCCCAGCGTTCGAGCCACCGCCACCAGCCGGGGATCCACCTCCTCGAAGCCCGAGCGCGCCGCGCGCACCAGCAGCGGGAAGGCCATGATGGCGCTGGCGAGCACCACCGCCTTGGGCGTGAAGATCACCTCGATGCCCATCGAATCCAGCACCTGCCCTACCGGACTGCTCTGCGAGAGCACCTCCAGCAGCACCAACCCCACCGCCGTGGGCGGCAGCACCAGCGGAAGCGAGAGCAACGTCTCGATCAGGCCCTTGCCCGCTCCCTCCCAGCGCGCGAGGCCGTAAGCCACGGCGATCCCCACTGGCAGGATGAGCACCGTGGCCAGCGCCGCCACCGCCAGCGTGAAGAGAATGAGGGGCAGCTCGCCCTCGGTCACGGAGCAGACTTTCCGGGCAGGAAGATGAACCCGTACCGCTCGAAGACACTGCGCGCGGCCTCTCCCTGGAGGAAGCGCACGAAGGCGCGGCCTGCCTCGGAGGCCTTGCCCTTGGACAGCGCCGCCACCGGATAGACGACGCGAGGCCCATCCGCCTCCGGAACGGTGAACGCCACACGCACACGCTTCGACAGCGCCGCATCCGTGGCGTACACCACCGCCGCGTCCACCCGGCCCGCCTCCACGGCTGCGAGCGCGGCGCGCACATCCAACGTGGGTACCACGCGCGGCTCCACCTCCTTCCACACACCTGCCTTCTCCAGCCAGGCCTTCGCATAGAGGCCTGCGGGCACCGCCGCCGGATCCGCGAGCGCCAGCCGCTTCACGCCCTTCAGCTCCGCCCCCGAGGCCACCTTCAGCTTCGAGCCCACAGGCACCACCACCACCAGCCGGTTGGAGAGCAGCTCCACCCGCGTGCCCGCCTGGAGGAGCCCCGCCTTCTCCACCTGGTCCATCTTCGCCAGGTCCGCCGAGAGGAAGACATCCGCCGGAGCGCCCGCCACCGCCTGCCGCGCCAGATCATTCGAGCCGCCAAAGGCGAACTCCACGGTGTGGCCCTGCTCCTTCGTGAAGGCCTTGCCCAATTCCTGGACGGCGTCGGTGGTGCTGGCCGCAGCGAAGACGAGCACCTTCTCGGCCGCCTGGGCAGGGAGGGCCACAGCAAGCAAGAGGGCGAGCAACATTGTACGCATAGAAACGTTCCTCTTCCGGAGCAAGGGTGCACGTCAAGGGGCCCGGAGAATCCATTGACCCGCCCCAGGGTGCCCGATAAAGAAAATTCCGTGTCACGGAATATCCCGAAACAGGAAGAACTCGCCGGAGACGTCGCGCAGCTCCAGCAGCTGCTCCACGCACTGGGGCGGCGCCGCTCGCTCCGGGACCCCATCGCGGCGACCTGTGAGGATTTCCAGTTCACCCCGCCCCAGGTCCACTCGCTGCTGTGGCTGGGGCTGGACGGCATGCTCACCATGGGAGAGCTCGCCCGGCGACTGGGCGTGACGGAGAAGACCGTCACCGGCGTCGTGGATCGCCTCGAGCGCGAGGGCCACGTCCAGCGCGAGCGCATCACCCTGGACCGCCGCGTCGTGCGCTGCCGCCTGACGGAGGCCGGGCAGCAGACCTACCAGCTTCTCAAGGGTCAGTTAGACGAGGCCATGGGCCAGTTCCTCGGCCTGCTGGATGGAGAAGACCGCAAGGCCCTCTTCCGCATCCTGGAGAAGCTCGTCGTCCGGCTGGAGTCAGCCCCCGCGGAAGGACTGGCGTCGGCCCGCGAAAAGTCGGCCTGAGCCACCACGCACTCCTCCCCTCGCCCCGCTCCTCACACCTCGCTCCACCTTGCGTGGCGAGCCCCCTGTTTTATCGGACAGGGCGCCCGCAATGTCTGGTGGGAGGAACGGGATGAAGGAGACATACGCATCGAGAGTCCTGGGGTTGCTGTTGGCAGGAGGGGTGGCACTGGCTGGCTGTGACAAGGGGCCGCCCGCCTCTCTGCCCTTGGGAGAAATCGAGGCGACGCCACCCGCTTCGGAGCCGGCCCAGGTGACAGGCACGGCCGCCCCGCAGCTCGCTCCTCAGCCGCTTCCCTCGGTGGCCTCGCTGACGGACTCGGTGCGCGCCGCGGTCGTCAACGTGGAGGTCACCTCGCGAGTCCAAGGGCCGATGGGGCCGCACGGCCTGGAAGATCCCTTCGGAGAAGGCCTGCCGTGGCCGTGGAGGCAGCCGTTCCAGGAGCCCCGAGAGCCGGTGCTCCGGGGCGCGGGCTCGGGCTTCATCATTGATCCCTCGGGGAGGGTGCTCACCAACAACCACGTGGTGGAGGGCGCCATGGATATCCGTGTGAAGCTCTTGGATGGCCGCCAGTTCGATGCCGAGGTGCTGGGCACCGATCCGCTCACGGACGTGGCCGTTCTCCAGCTCCAGGGCAAGGACGTGAAGGATCTGCCCGTGGTACAGCTGGGTGACTCGGAGGCCATGCGCGTGGGCGACTGGGTGCTGGCCATCGGCAACCCCTTCGGCCTGTCCTCCAGCGTCAGCCTGGGCATCCTCTCGGCCAAGGCGCGGGACATCCAGGCCGGCCCGTATGACGACTTCCTGCAGACGGATGCCGCCATCAACCCGGGCAACTCGGGCGGTCCGCTCTTCAACATGAAGGGCGAGGTGATCGGCATCAACACCGCCATCGTGGGCGGCGGCACGGGCATCGGCTTCGCGGTGCCCAGCAACCTCGTGAAGGCGCTGGTGCCTCAGCTGGAGAAGGAGGGCACCGTCACCCGTGGCTGGTTGGGCGTGGGCGTCCAGAACCTGACGGCCCCGCTCGCCGAGGCGATGAACCTGCCCGTGCAGGAAGGTGCCATCGTGTTGAGCGTCGACGAGGGCTCGCCCGCCGCTCGGGCCGGGCTGGAGCTGGATGACACCATCGTGGCGTTGGACGGTAAGCCCATCACCTCCGCGAGCGCGCTCACGCGCACGGTCGCGCTCATGCGTCCCGGCACGGAGGTGACGCTCACGCTGTACCGGCGGGGCGACAAGCAAGAGCGGAAGCTCACGCTGGGAACGCGGCCGGACATCGAGGGCGTCTCGTCGCGGCGAAGCCCTCGGGCTCAGGAGGAGCCCCACCAGCGGATCGGGCTGGGCCTCTCGGATGTGGCGCCCCAGCTGCAAGCGCGAGGATTTCCCTCGGGGGCGCTCCTCACCCAGGTGGTGCCGGGCTCCGTGGCGGAGCGCGCGGGGCTCATGCCGGGCATGGTGGTCATGGAGGCTGCGGCCAAGCCGGTGCGCGGTGCCGCGGATCTCGCCCGAATCCTGCGCGAGGCCCGGCCCGGGAGCTCGGTGCTCCTGCGCATCGAGTTCCAGGGGGCCCGGGCGCTCCGCGCGCTCAAGATCCCCGAGTAGCCCTGCTGGACCGAGAGGCCTCGGCCACACCGGCCCGAACCGCGGGCGCCCGCGCGAGCAACACGCGCGGGTGCAGCAGCAAGGCGAAGGCCTCGCGTACCGTCCAGTAGAAGCGATCCACGGCGTGGAGGTTGCGCTCGGTGAGGAGCGCGGGGCTGGTGGCCACCTCGAAGCCCTGGAGCCGGAAGTACTGCCGCGCGCGCAGCAAGTGGTACGGATCGGACACCACCACCACGCGCTGGGCGCCCAGGGCGCGCAACAGCTCGGCGCTGAAGCGGGCGTTCTGCTCGGTGGAGTGGCTCTGCTCCTCCAGCGTGCACGCCTCGGCCGGGACACCCAGTTGGACCGCCAACGAACGCATGACCTGGGCCTCGGAGGGCGGATGATCCCCTACCCCCCCGGAGAAGACGAGCCGCGAAGCCACGCCCCGCTGGTACAGCTCCACCGCCTTCTCCACCCGCGCCTGCAGCGCTCCCGAGGGTACGCCGCCCTGGAGCACGCGAGCGCCCAGCACCACCACCGCGTCGGCTGGCATGGCCCGCTCGCGCTGGCCGAAGCGATCCACGCGCCACGTCAGCCCGAACACGCCACACGTCAACACACCCACGAGGGCGAACAGGAGCCGACGGAGGCCTCCCGGGCGTTTCCAGAGCGCGGACAGCGGCATGGCCCCAGAGGGTAGGCCAACCCGCCCCTGTCCGCGAGGCCGAGGTAGAGCATGAGCACCTGAGGGCGCTGGCCTGTTCCTCCTGAGTGTGGGAAGAGCGCCGCGTGGAGCGCCTGTCATGACGATCGTCGATCCCGAGCCGATCTTCCCGCACGAGCTGCGCGATGCTTGGCCCGCCCTCTCTCGGGATGAGCGCGTGGAGAGCTTCAAGCTCGTCCCCCACGCCACCGCGGATGACTTCTTCCTCTCGCTCTCGGCGCCGGAGCAACTGGAGCTCATCCTCGCGCTGGCACCGGCGGAGCGACGCACGTGGATGCGGTTGCTGGCGCCGGATGACGCGGTGGACGTGGTCCAGGCCGCGCCGCTGGAGGTCCGCGAGAGCCTGCTCGGCGAGCTCGATGAGGCCACCCGCCGCGAGGCGCACGCGCTGCTGGCCTACGCGGAGGACGACGCGGGTGGCTTGATGAATCCCCGCTTCGCGCGGGTGCGTCCAGAGATGACCATCGACGAGGCCATCAGCTACCTGCGCAAGCAGACGCGCGAGAAGGTGGAGACGGTCTATTACGCGTACGTGCTGGACTCTCAGCAGCACCTGCTGGGCGTGGTCTCCCTGCGGCAGCTCTTCCAGGCCTCGCCGGGCAAGCGGGTGGACGAAGTGATGCGCCGGGACGTCGTCACCGTCAGCGAGGACACGGACCAGGAGGCCGTGAGCCACCTCTTCTCCGAGCACGGCTTCATGGCCATCCCCGTGGTGGACGGTGAGAAGCGGATGAAGGGCATCGTCACGGTGGATGACATCGTCCAGGTGGTGCAGGAGGAGGCCACCGAGGACATCCAGAAGGTGGGCGGTATGGAGGCCCTCGATGCGCCGTACCTGGAGGTAGGCTTCCTCGCCATGCTCAAGAAGCGGGCGGGCTGGCTGATGGTGCTCTTCCTCGGGGAGATGCTCACCGCCACCGCCATGGGCTACTTCGAGGAGGAGATCGCCCGCGCGGTGGTGCTCAGCCTCTTCATCCCGCTCATCATCAGCTCGGGCGGCAACTCCGGCAGCCAGGCCACCACGCTGATCATCCGCTCGCTGGCGCTCTCCGAGGTGCGGCTCAGGGACTGGTGGCTCGTGGCGCGCCGGGAGCTGGCCGCGGGCCTGGCCCTGGGCACCATCCTTGGCTGCGTGGGCATCGTGCGCATCCTGCTGTGGCAGGGCCTCTTCCACAGCTACGGCGAGCACGCGGTGAAGGTGGCCTTCACCGTGGGCCTGTCGCTGGTGGGCGTCGTGATGTTCGGCACCCTGTCCGGCTCCATGCTGCCCTTCGTGCTGCGGCGGGTGGGCTTCGATCCCGCGAGCGCTTCCGCACCGTTCGTCGCCACGCTCGTGGACGTGTCCGGCCTGGTCATCTACTTCACCGTGGCCAGCGTCATCCTCCGGGGTGCGCTGCTCTGAGCCTCAGGGCGCCGCGGCCGGCGCTGCCTCTGCCACCGGCGCCGCCTTCAGCCGCACGTCCGCGACGACGGGGTAATGGTCCGAGGCGCCCACGTGCAGCACCTCGCTCCGCACCGGCTCGAAGGAGTCACAGGCCAGCACGTAGTCGATGCGCAGCGCGGGCGCGAACGGCAGCGGCAGAGGGTAGGTGCCCGCCGAGCCCTGGCCGCTGGCGGCCGCCACGTCCGTGAGGCTCCGCCGCAGCAGGCGCACGGGGCGCGAGTCGGGAGCGTCATTCAGGTCGCCCATGAGGAGCTTGGGCCGGGGATCCTTCGCGAGCAGCGCGGCGATGAGCGCGCTCTGGCGCACACGGGCGTCCCCGTTGAAGGGCCGGCGGATGAGGTGGGTGACGTAGACGCTCACCTCGCGCCCGTCCACCCGCATGAGCGCATGGGCCAGCGTGCGAGGCTCCGCGCCACGCGGCACGGGCAGCGGGTACTCCTCCAGCGCCTCCAGCGGAAAGCGCGAGAGCAGCGCGATGCCATACGCGCCGCCGTACAGGTCCGTGGTGCGGATGTGCGCGTGGTACGGCAGACCGGTCTTCTCGGCGAGCACGGCCGTCTGATCCAGCCCTCCCGCGCGCCGGCTGCCCCGGTCCACCTCCTGGAGCGCGACGATGTCGGGGTGCGCGGTGCGGATGACCTCGGCCACCTTGTCCAGGCCGCGCAGGCCGGACTGGATGTTGAAGGTCATCACACGCAGCTCGCTGGACGCGCGGCCCGTGGAGGTCTGCTGCTCCACGGAAGCGGAGCGAGGCCCCAGGCCCGAGGGCGAGGCGCAGGCGAGCGCCGTGGTGAGGGAGAGCGCGGAGAGAAATCGGAGGAAGGACATGGCTCGAAGGGGCGCGATGCTAAGACGAGGCCCCGAGCATTGTCCTCTCCCCGCCCCGGGCCTGTCCGCACAGCAGGCGGACGGCCCCGGGTGAGGCGATGGGAGCGGGACACGCAACGCCCTGTTCCCACGAGACGCGAACTACGCCGAGCGGCGGCGCAGCCCCGCGGCGGCGAGCAGACCCAGCAGGGCCAGCAGCGGAGCGCCACCCACGGCGGAGCAACCGCTGTCATCGTCATCCCCGTCGCCGTCACCGTTGCCGTTGCCCGCGTCGGGGGTGCCCGTGCCCGCGTCCGGGACGCTCGCGGCGGTCACCGTGATGGGCTTGGTGATGGCGACCGCGTTATCTCCGTCCCACGTGCCGTCGCCGTTGGTCGAGTTGCCGCTGGCATAGAGCGTCGCGGTGCCGGCCGCGGCCGGCGCCTTGAAGGTAAAATCGAACGAGACCGCGCCGCTGGTGAAGGCCTTGGCCGCCGAGTGGGTCAGCTCACCGCCCTGGACCTTCACATCAGATCCGACGACGCCGACCGTGCCGCTGCTGGCCGCCACGTTCAAGCCGCCCTTCACCCCGGGGCCGCCCGAGATGGTGAGCTTGTAGCTACCCGTGGCGCCCGCCTCGAGAGTCGCCGGTCCCTCCAGCGTCACCGTGGGAGCGGCGCTGGCGGCCATCGTGCCGTGGCAACCCGACATGCAGGTCTGCCCCGTAGTCTTGCCGGAGCGGCCCGTCATGCCCGTGCTGTTGGCCAGGGCCGAAGAAGAGAAGAAGAACGCCGCCATCACACCAGCGACGCCAAGAGAGAGCTTCTGCAACTGCATGCAACCTCCGGGGGTAGAGAGAGTTCGATTCTTAACCCAAAATTGCCACGGCGCGTTAGAGCCACGCGAATCCGCTCCGCAGCGCCGCCTTCCCCCCGGACTCGAGCACCTCGCCGTGGCACACCACCACGCGCTCGAAGTCCCAGCTCCACACCGCCTCCAGTGAGGTGCGCAGCGCCTGCCGGTCCTTCACCAGCGACTTGAGCAACATCGTCGGCGCCAGCTTCCCGTATGTGCCGCTCAGCTTCAGGTACGTGCGCGTCAGCCACGAGGGCGAATGGCGGATGTGGAATGCCACATCCGTCACCAGCAGCGTGCGGCTGGGGCGGTGCAGGAAGACGAACTCCTCCATCCTGGGCATGCCGCGCAGGTGTTGCTGCGCAATCACCTCGGCGTAGCCCGCCTCCGGCGCGGCTCCCAGCTCCACGTCGATGCGCAGGTTCGGCTGCTTCTTGCGCAGGCCTGGCAGCGCCACCACGCGAGCCTCCGGAAACGCCGCGGCCCAGGCCGGCAGGTTCAGGTGGTGCTCGAGGTTGGGCGCCACCAGGTAGCGCACCGGCCCCAGTGCCTCCACCGCCGCCCGCGTCTCCGCGTCCATCCGCACCGGCGAGTGGATCCACAGCCCGCCTTCGGGCAAGCGGATCACTGTCATCCGCCCGCCCAGCTCCATCCCACCGATGCGAAACGGCACCTCCTGGACGTAGAGCGCTTCCGCCAAAGGCCGCAACATGAGGACTCCTCCTGGTTCTCGGTGACGTGCGCCCATGTCGGAGAACTCCCGAGGGTGCGCGCACCTCGCGTGTCTTACCCACCTGGAGTTCACCTCGCAAAGTTTGCGGAGTGCAAAGTTTGCGACGCGCAACCCCTGTCACGGAGCGCCTGAAGCACCCTGTAGATCCTGTCGTTCCCAGCGCTTACATCGACTTCTGTGCCGGGCTGGACTTTGCAAGAGTGGGGGACTCTCAGGAGGTCCTGCTTGCCTGCTCGCACCCGACGACTCCGCCAAGGTGTCACCCTAATTGAGCTGATGGCCGCCGTGGCCATCCTCGCCATCCTGGTCGCGCTGTCCTCCTATGGCCTGCGCTACACCGGCACGGCGCGGATGAACAACGCCGTGTTTGACGTGGCCGCGCTCATGAACACCGCGCAGCTGCGCGCCATCAGCCGCGGCGCCCCCCACTACATCTTCATCCACCAGCCCTTCCAGAACACGACCCAGCCGGGCCGCGTGCGCGTGCTGATGATCGAACGCCCGGACGTGCCGGCCATTACCCGCACCGACTGGCAGACGCTGAACCTCACCAGCGGCGTCGCCGAGGCCCTGCAGTACACCGGCACGCGGTCCGACGGCACCGTGGGGCCCATGAATGCCAACCCTCGGGACAGGGTGGAGCTGGGCACCACCTGGACGGAGCCGGGTAACAGCCAGCCCGCCAACGCGTCCTTCCTGGGCTTCCTGGACCTGGACTCCATCCGCATCCGCAAGCCCCTGCCGCCGCCCTTCAGCGCCATCTCGCTGACCACGACGGTCCAGGCTCCCAACCTGAACATTCCGGCGCTGGACCTGATGGTCGGCTGCAACTTCTGCATCAACCCCAGCGGCAGCGAGCCCTACGGCGTGCTGCGCTTCAACGCGGACGGCACCATGGACGTGATGACGGGCAACGCCCGCTCTGGCGCCGTCATCGCCTTCGCCCCCAGCACCCGCGAGGAGCGGGATGTGATTCCCAAGCTGCTGACCATCTCCGCGCCCGCTGGCGCCGTCGTCGTCTTCTAGGAGAGCCCATGCGTTCCTCTCGCTCGTTCCACCGCGGCAGTTCTCTCATCGAGGCGATGGCGGCGCTCGCCGTCTTCACCATCGGCATCATCGGCATCATGGACATGAACCTGCTGGCCAGTAAGCAGAACACCCTGGCCCGCTCGCGCACCGTCGCCAGCAAGATTGCCCGCGACGTGGCGGACTCCTTCGAGCGCATCCCCTTCAAGCACCCGATGCTCAGCGTCCCCACGGGCCTGCTCATGACGGACGACGAGTTCGACAACATCGAAAATGAGGATGGACTGGTGAAGCTGGAGACGGCGGTGGCGCAGACCACGGATCGCCCCATCCTGGGCGCCGCGGACGCCATGTTCACCTCCGAAGGCGACCGAACCTTCTACAAGGTGGCCTGGCGCGTGATACCCGTCGCCAACCCGCAGCGCGCCGGTCAGGTGGATCAGAAGCGGATCCTCATCATGGTGCGCTTCCCGTCGCCCGGCGGGGGCATGGTCGATGTGAAGACCTGGGCCGTGCGCTATGACGTCGAGCTGATCACCGGCGACGACCAAACCCTCCTGGAGCTGTAATTCCCATGCGCAAGTCCATCCGCTCTCGAGGTTTCACGCTGCTGGAGCTCCTGGTGGGCGCCGCCGTTGGCGCGGTCGTGCTGGTGGGCATCAGCATGACGTTCATCTCCCAGGCACGGCAGTACCAGGTCCACGCCAGCCGCCGCGGGGTGCAGGCCAACGCCCGCCAGGCCCTGGCCTTCATGGGCCGCCACCTGCGCGCCGCGGGCTACGGCATCAATCCAGACCGGGCCATCATCTCCTGGGATTCGTACGACGCGGCCACCAACCAGCAGGCGCCGGGCTTCCCGGATGCCTTCGCGGTCCACTTCCGCGACGAGCTGTTCCGCCGCCGGGCTCAGACCGTGGCTCCCAACCTCATCAGCCTGCGGGCCGCCGAGCCCCTCAAGCCTGGCCAGGAGCTGCGCCGTGGGCAGATCCTGCTCATCATCTGCGAGCGCGACCCGACGTTCCAGGACCCGTCGGTGGACGAGAACCCACCGCACGTGTTCGTCACCGTGGGCGACTACGTGGGCGAGGGCGAGACGGACATTCCCCTGGACAACGCTCCCGTGGCGGCCGCTGACGACCGGCCCACGCGGCGTCCGGGCCGGCTCTTCCACGAGCAGTCCGCCGTCCCGGGCCTGGGCCACCCCTGCTTCGGCCGGGTGAACCCCCACGTGCTGATGGTCCACCGCGCCGCCTTCTACGTGGCCATGTTCACCCACCCCACCACCGGCGAGCGCAAGCCCTACCTCATGATGCACAAGGGCCTGGACATGCCGTCCGCCTCCAACCCCGAGGGCGATGGCGTCATCGACGAGAATGACGCGGTGCCCGTGGCCGAGGGTATCGAGCAGCTTCAGCTGGCCTACGTCCTGGACACCAATAAGAAAGACAACGACCAGACGCCGCTCATCCTGGGCGTCAACGGCCCGATGGGCCCCGCTCACTTCGGTGAGAACTGGGAGCAGATCGACCTGGCCACCCTGCCCCATGGCTGGTTCTTCAA
Organism: Hyalangium minutum; assembly: GCF_000737315.1. Taxonomy (GTDB): domain Bacteria; phylum Myxococcota; class Myxococcia; order Myxococcales; family Myxococcaceae; genus Hyalangium; species Hyalangium minutum. The sequence continues at coordinate 337 of NZ_JMCB01000005.1, read as the reverse complement.
CGTCGGCTTTGGCGCCAAGGATCCCTTCGAAATGGCGAAACTGCGCAACATGGACCACCCCGCCAACATCCGCCAGGTGCGCATGACGGTGGTCTCCCGCAGCTCCGTGCCGGACCAGGGGTACGCGGGCGACAACCTGCTGGCCAAGCCCAGCGGTGCGACGTATGCGGACGGTGCTCAGCTGCCCAACGGCACCGTGCCCTGGCGCCACCTGGAGAACCTGGAGCAGCCTCCCGCCGCGGCCTTCACCCCGTCGGGCGGTGGCTTCTACCGGATGCTCCTGCGTGAATCGATCACCCCCAAGAATCTCCTGCTGAACCGGCAGTTCGCACCCATC